>CAZGUS010000101.1:0-9283 GCA_964529245.1 uncultured Anaerolineaceae bacterium | reverse complement strand
GCAGTAACCGTCATCTGAGCGGCCCGCTCTCGTGGGCCGATCTTGCGACCTGCATCGGCCGGGCTGGCGTCACAGCCCGCCCGGCCGCTTCCACCCGGCAACCTGGCACCGATACCTACAGGTGCAGATCCATCTATCGGGGATATGCGCGTGAAGATCGCAAAGGCAATTGCGGCGAGTGGGGCCCTGGCCCCGCTGCTTCTGGGGGCCCTCGCCGGCCCGGCGCTGGCCAACGGAGTCGGCGACCTGTACGTCGCCAGCCCCGCCGGCGTCCTCGAAGTCCGCGTCTCCACCTCGACGGTCGCCAGCACCATCGACATCCTGCCGGCGCCCGAGTCGCTGGCATTCACGCCCGACGGCAAGACCCTCTACGTCGGCAGCGGCGGCGCCCACATCACGCCCATCGACATCGAGACGCTGGACGTCGGCGAAGCCATCACGACGCCGGGCCCGGTGACGGCGCTGGCCTTCCCGGCCGGCGAGATCCTGGTGGGGGCGATGCCGTTGCGCCGGACGCTGGCGTTCATCACCGTTCACGGCAACAGCGTGGTCGAGAGCACCGAGCTGCCCGGCCCGGGCAACCTGATCGCCGCCGACCGACGCGATCCGCGTGTCGCGGTGGCGGAGGCCGGCCAGGCGTGGCTCGACGTGGTGGATCCGTCCACTTCCACGGCCCGCAAGACGACGGTTGCCGGCGGCATCGCGGCGCTCACGATCGATCGCCAGAGCGGCGGCGTCCTGGTCGCCACGGCCAATCCAAATGCGCTGGCCCGGGTCGACCTGACGACCCTCGCGGTCACCTGGACCGTCGCCCTCCCGTCGGCCCCGACGGCCGTGGCGGCTCTTGCGTCGACGGCCGTCGTCGCCTGCGGGTCGGAGCTGCTGACGGTCAGCCCGACCAGGGCGACGAAATGGGCCTCGGCTCGCAGCCCGGTCGTGGGGCTGGTCGCCAGCGACGAGGGCAGCTTCCTGCACGTCGCCGAATCCGGGGCCGTCGAGGTATTCGATTCGATGGGCAAGCTGCAGCGGACGCTCGAGCTCGGCGCCGCCCGCGACCCGGTCGCGATGGCCGCTGTGCCGGCCGGTTCCTCGCTCTATCTGGGCAACGGCCAGCCGTCGTCGCCGGCCCCGGCCGCGGGTACGCCCGGCGCGCTGGTCACCCAGAAGCCGCCGCCCACCGGAACCTTCGTGGACACGGCCAGGGACGTCGCCGGCTACCCGCCGTTCCAGGGCGCGGCCGTCGTAGCTCTCGTGATCCTCGTCGGCTACTGGCTGATCGCACGCTGGTACGACAGGCGTGTCGGCCTGGGCGGCTGAGCCCCGGTCGGTTGGGGCGCGGGCAGGAGGCCGAGTGCCGAGTGGCTGACCAGAGGCCACGGGGCTGATCCGCTCCCGCGGCGCCTTGCCGGTGGCCCACGGCCCGAGCCGGCGGCGCTCAACCCGCGATGGGGACGTGAGGCCAATCGCTAGTGCGTGTCGCGTGAGACGGCCACGCTCCGCGCCCCACGCTCGCCCGTCGGCGGATCGGTCAGACGGTCTGGACGTCGAAGATGGAGAGGAGTTCCTGGAACTGGTCGCGGACGGTGGCCGCCCGCTCATCCCAGCGCTCGCGGCTGATGCCGAGCGCATTGAGGGCCGAGTCGCCTTCCATCTGCCGGTCGGTCGCGTCGACCACCGCCGGATAGCTGATCTCACGAACCAGGACGTCGGCGGCGGCGATCAGGGCGCCGAGCGATCCGGGGGCGGGCACGTGATGGTCCCACAGGACCCGTGCGATGACAGGCGGCAGGTTCCATTCGTAGGCGAAGACCGCCCCGACGTCCTGATGGGTCGTTCCGGCCAGCTCGATCTCCAGTTCCAGCTGGCCGGCCGCGTTGCGGGCGTCGTGCGCATGCGGGTCGAGCAGGTAGCTCGCATACCGCTCGCCGACGTCGTCGAGCAGGTAGACGTGGCCAAGGTCGTGGAGCAGTCCGGCGGCGAACGCGGTGTCCGGGTCGGCGGTCCGCGACATCATGGCCAGGATCTTGCCCACGACCGCGGCCCGAACCGCGTCGCCGGTCAGGCGGGCGGCGGCGAGGGCCTCGCGCGGGCTGCGATTGCCGGCCCGGCGCGAAACGATGAGCGAGGTCAGGACGAGCTGGCGCAGGACCGTGTCGCCCAGGAGCGCGACCGCCCGCGAGAGAGTGGTCACGGGTTCCGCGGGGGCATAGAAGGCCGAGTTGGCCATGCGCAGCACGCGGGCCGCAAGGGCAGGGGAGCCGTCGATCAGCTTGGCCAGCTGGCGCGCGTTGGAATCGCCCTGCCGCAGCTGCTGCTCCAGTCGGAGCAGGCTGGCGGACGGGCTGATCGCGTGCGCGTGCTGGACGATCTGGCGCGCCCGGTCGAGAGTGGTGCTGGTGAGGACTTCCACGAGAAGGGTGTCGGCGCCGCCGCCTCCGGCTTGAACTGGACTTATCGCTTCCAATGGCCGAACGCCATCGGAGAGGTCGCCCCCGGCGAGTCACACCGGCGTGTACCGGGTTGGTCTCGCCGGTTATCATGGGCCCTCGACTCCATTGGGGGAACAGGGTATCTATGGCTCTGATAGAGACCGCGAGCCTCACTAAGGACTACGGGACGGTCAAGGCCCTCGACCGTCTCGACCTTCGGGTCGAACCCGGGATCATCGGTCTCGTCGGCGCCAACGGCGCCGGCAAGAGCACGCTGATCAAGATTCTGCTCGGTCTGGTGCAGCCCTCGAGCGGCCGGGCGTCGGTCCTCGGGCTGGACGCGGTCTTGGAGACGCGCGAGATACGCAAGCTCGTGGGCTACATGCCCGAGAACGACTGCCTCCCGCCCGATGTCGGCGCCACCGAGTTCGTGACCCACATGGCTCGAATCTCCGGGCTGCCTCGCACGGCCGCCCGCGAACGCACGGCCGAAGTGCTGCGGCACGTCGGGCTGTACGAGGAGCGCTACCGCCAGATCGGCGGCTATTCGACCGGCATGAAGCAGCGGGTCAAGCTCGCCCAGGCACTCGCCCACGACCCCAAGCTGCTGCTTCTGGACGAGCCGACCAACGGCCTCGACCCTACGGGCCGCGACGAGATGCTGGACTTGATCAAGCGCACCGGCACCGACTTCGGCATCTCGGTTGTGGTGGCGTCGCATCTGCTCGGCGAGATCGAGCAGGTCTGCACGTTCCTGCTCGCGATAGACGCGGGCCATCTCCTGAAAGCGGCTCCGATCTCGACCTTCACCCAGCGCACGCCGGTCGTAGCGGTCGAAGTCGAAGAAGGCGCCGACCGGCTGACCGCGGCCTTAATCGGGCTCGGCTTCAAGGCCAGGCAGGAAGAGCAGTGCGTGTATCTCGTCCTGGATAGCGAAGCCCTGTACGACGCGGTTCGCGACACCGTCGCCGATCTCGGACTGCCGCTGGTCCGGGTCCAGCAGGAACGGCGCCGCCTCGAGGACATCTTCCGAGAGCCCGACCAAGTGCCGCCGCCGGCTACGGGAGGCGTCCAGTGAGCGCCGGGAACCGCCTGTCCGCCAGCTCGGCCGGCGGCAGCATCTACGACCTGGGTTACCGCCACTACGAGGGACCTCGGCGCGGACGAGGCTATGCAGTCTGGTCTCTGTACGTCGAGAGCCTGAGAGGCATCTGGGGTTTCGGACGGCCGATGAGCGCCAAGGCGGCGCCGTTCATCCTCGCCGGCCTCTACGCCTTCTTCGCGTTCCTGCAGCTTGCCTTCGCCTCCACGCTGGCGAACGAGATAAGCAGCGGCCAGCAGGTCCAGCTCTTCACCTACGACAGCTACTTCACCCAGTTCGGGTTCTTGCTGATCCTCTTCTGCGTAGCTCAGGCCCCGGAGGTCGTCTGCCGCGACCAGCGATATCAGGTCCTGCCCCTCTACTTCACGCGGGCGATGGGCCGCGCCGATTACGCCCTGGCCCGGCTCGCTTCCCTCGCGACGGCGCTGTTCCTGGCCCTGATCGTGCCGATGATCGCCCTCTTCGTCGGCGACGTGCTGATGAAGCCGGACACCATCGGCGCCATCGGCGACGAACTGCCGAGGGCGCTGCCGGCCATCCCGGCCTGCCTGCTGATCGCAGCCAGCATGGCCTCGATCTCGCTGGCGCTCTCCTCGTACTCGCCGCGACGGGCCTATTCGGCGATCGGACTGATCGCCTATTTCCTGCTGATGGAAGCGGTGCCGGCGATCATCTACGCCGTGGCCAACCACGGTGGCGTGAACTCGGCCGACAAGCTGGTGCTGCTGGCGCCCATCACCTCCCTATCCGGGGCCACGGACTGGTTCTTCGGGCAGAGCTTGAGCTCCGACTTCCCGACGACGCTGGGTTCGGAGGCGTACGTTCTGGCCTGCCTTGTGAGCGTCGCCGTCTTCACGGCCGTCCTCGTCTTCCGGTATCGGAGGATCCCGGCATGACGCAGCAGGCTCCTCCCGCCGGAGATCCGGTCGTGGCCACTCCCGCGATCGCGCTCGACCACGCCGCTCGCTGGTACGGGAACGTGGTTGCCGTGAACGACGTCAGCTTCAGCCTCGGCGCTGGCGTGACGGGCCTGCTCGGCCCCAACGGGGCCGGCAAGACGACGCTCCTCCACATGCTCGCCGGGTTCCTGGCGCCGTCCGCTGGCACGGTCCAGATCCTCGGCCGGAGCCCCCATCGCGACCCCTCGGTGTACCGCCAGATCGGGCTCGTCCCGGAACGCGAGTCGGTCTACTCGTTCCTCACGGGCTTCGAGTACGTTCGCTTCAACGCCCGTCTTCAGGGCATGCGCAACGCCGAATCCGCGGCTCGCGCGGCCATCGCCCGGGTCGGGCTGGAGGATGCCGCGGACCGCGCTATCGGCACCTACTCCAAGGGCATGCGCCAGAGAGCCAAGGTCGCGGGCGCGCTCGTGCACGATCCCCAGGTTCTGCTGCTCGACGAGCCGTTCAACGGCATGGACCCGCGCCAGCGCCTGGCGATGATGGATCTGCTGGTCGAGATGGCCGGCGCGGGCCGGACGATCCTGTTCTCATCCCACATCCTCGAAGAGGTCGAGCGAATCGGGACCGAAATCCTGGTCCTGGTCGCGGGCCGGCTCGCCGCCTCGGGCGACTTCCGCGCCATCCGAGCCCTCATGACCGACCGACCGCACACGATCACGATCCGTTCGAGCGACGATCGCCGCCTGGCCACGACCCTCATGGCCGACCCGGCCGTGTTCGCGGTGGAGCTGACGGACAACGCCGTGTCCGTCCAGACGGCCCATCTGTCCGCGTTCCGGCGGATCATCGCCGGCGCCGGCCGGACCGCCGGCGTGCGTCTGACAGAGGTCGTGCCGGCCGACGAGTCTCTGGAGAGCGTCTTCGACTATCTGGTGCGCCGATGAGTGGGACGACGATGACAGGTACGCTGACCGCATTCCCGGAGATCGTGCGACTGACATTCCGTCAGCAGCTCGGGCGCCGGCGCACGCTGCTGCTGTTGCTTCTCGCCGCGCTGCCGCCTCTCCTCGCCCTCGTCTACCGCGCTTTCGGACAGCTCGATATCGAGAGCTTCACCTACAACGTCTTCGATCTGGTCTCGATGACCATCGTTCTGCCCCTGACGACGGTGCTCTTCGGGAGCGGTGCGTTCGGCGCCGAGAACGACGAGGGCACGATCGTCTACCTGCTCGCCAAGCCGATCTCGCGGTGGGTGATCGTTTCGGCGAAGGCTTTCTCGGCCGTGGTGCTGGCCGTCCTCCTGACCGTCGGCTCCGTCCTGCTCGTCGGCGTCATCGAGCTGCTGCCCGCCGGCGCCGATGGGGCCTCGGCCACCGAGGCGTATGTGGCGGCGATGGTCGTCGGCTCGTTCTGCTACTCGATCCTCTTCCTGGCCCTGAGCCTGTTCACCCGCAGGGCGCTCGTTATAGGCATCGGCTATTCGCTGGTCTGGGAGGGTGCGCTTTCGACGCTCCTGCCAGGCATCGCCAACCTGTCCGTGCGCCAGTACGCCCTCGGCGCCGGCGACGGCTTCTACCAGCTCTCGGCTCATGCCGCCCGACTCTCGCCGGCGACCGCGCTGACTCTCTCCGCCATCCTGATCGTCGTCGCGTTCGCGCTGGCGACGTGGCGCCTCGGGCGCTTCGAGATGTCCGGTTCCACAGACTGATGCGGGTAGCGTCTTTGCGAATGAGCCTGCCGCCCCGACTCTCGGCCTTCGGCCGCCGAGGTTGGCTCGACTCGCCGCCGGCGCGGCGGATCGCCATGGCAGCCACGGCGGCCGGCCTCTTGCTGGCGGCGGTCCTGCCCGACGCGCTGGCCAACATCAGGTTGCTGCAGGTCATGACGGCCGCGATCGCGGTTCTCGCGGTCGTGCTCATTCTCACGGTCAGGTGGCCGCGACCGGGGCTGACGGACGTCGGCCTCGTCGTGCTCGTCGCCGCCACCCTTTGGCCGCGGGTCGCGCATGTGCAGCCCGGAGTCCCCGGAGCATTGCTGTTCATTCTCGCCACGTATGGGATAGGACGGTTCAGCGGGCTCCGGCCGCGGACCCTGGCGCTGCTGCTGCTCGCGGCCGGAGCGATCATGGGCGCGATCGCGTTGACCGAGGCGATGCCGGCGCTCTCGAAGCTGGCGTTCTTCCATCCCATCCGGGGCGGTCTGCCGTCCACTTCGACGCGACCGGCGGGAATGTTCAACAACCCGAACGTCTTCGGTACCTACGAGGCGATGACGCTGGTGCTGGCGGCCTCCGTCGGACTGCCTCTGGGGTGGGGCAAGACGTGGCTGGGCAGAGGCGCAGTCGTGGTGCTGGTCGCCGCCACGGCGCTCTGCATCGTCGGAATCGGCCTGAGCGCCAGCCGGGAGTCGGCGATCGCGGCCACGGTGGGCCTGGGCGTTGTCGCGGTGCTGACCATTCGAAGCATCCGCGGGCTGGTGAAGCTGATCCTGCCGTACGCAATCGCGGCGGGGATGGCCGTCGTCGTCGTCCTCGTGGCGTCGTCCATCGGCCGCCCGAATCTGCCGTCGCGCTTCAACCCGACGACCGTTTCCACGGACCACGCCCTGCTGAGCCGCATCGATTCGTGGCGCCTGGCCGTGTCCCTGATCCGCCGGGCTCCCATCCTCGGATACGGAGCCACGATTCCGATGCGGTCGGTCGACAACGCCTACCTCGAATGGACACTCGGCGGCGGCTTCCTGGGACTGTTCGTCTGGCTGGCCGCGGTCGCGACCGTCGTGCCGCGTGCGGCGTGGTCCTTGCTGGCGGCCATCCTGGTCATCGCCGCCTTCGCCAATCCGTTCGCGGTCGGGCCCGGGCTCGCCATCCTGCTGATATCGTGCGGCGCGCTGGCGTCCCATCCACTCGAGGCTGCGCCGCAGGCGGCCTCAGCGAGCGAGCCGCCCGCAGCGGCGCCGGCCCCCGAAGGGGTCTGAACCGGCCGATCGACCGCCCCGCCTACTCGGCGACGGGCATCGCCAGGATGTTGAAGCCGCCGTCGACGTAGATCACCTCGCCCGTCGTCTGGCTCGAGAGCGGGCTGGCCAGGTAGACGGCGGTGTTGCCGACGTCCTCGATGCTGATGTGCGAGCGCAGGGGAGTCAGGTCCTTGAACGCGCCGTACATCGTGCGGAACCCGGCGATTCCGTGAGCCGAGAGGGTCCGGACCGGCCCGGCGCTGATGGCGTTCACGCGGATGCCGCTGGGCCCGAGGTCGGCCGCCAGGTAGCGCGTCGTCGCCTCCAGGGCCGCCTTGGCCACGCCCATGACGTTGTAGTTCGGGACGACCTTCTCGGCGGCGTAATACGTCATGGTCATGATCGAAGCGCCGGGCTTCATGTACGGTCGGGCCTCGCGGGCCATCGCGATCAGCGAGTAGACGCTGATGTCGAACGCCGTGTGGAAGCCGGAGCGGCTGATATCGGTGAAGTGGCCGTCCAGGTCCTCCCGTTCGGCGAATGCGACCGCGTGGACCAGGATGTCGAGGTCGCCTTCGCGACGGTGCCAGTGCTCGAAGACCTTGCGGATCTCTTCGTCGTCCCGAACGTCCGCGCCTTCGACGAAGGTCGAGCCGATCGACGCCGCCAGCGGACGAACGCGCCGCTTGATGAGCGACGCCATCGAGCTGAAGCCGACGTCGGCACCCTGGTCGTAGAGCGCTTTGGCGATGCCCCAGGCGATCGAGTGGTCGTTTGCGACGCCGAACACCAGGGCCTTCTTGCCCTTGAGCAGTCCTTCTCGATCGCAGTCCTTGTCGGGGCGGGTCAAGCGCCGGCTGACGCGCGGCCTGGCCACCGTGGTGGCGACCTCGACGGCGGCGGCCTGGGCGCGGGCCGCGGCCGGCTCGGGCCGAGTCGAATCGGGCCCGGCGATGGATTCCTGCTGGGCGGCGGGCGCCACCGATCGCTTGGGTACCTTCATGAGTCTTGTCGGTCCTCCGTAATCGGCCGTTCCGGGACGCCGCCGAATCGTCGTCCGGGCCTCCTCGGCGCCGGACGCATGCACAATGTCTAACCCCGCCGGGCCCCGATCGTTACGCGCGGTTGCATGCGGCGGCCTCGGCTGCGGCGGAGAATAATCCCTACCCGTTCAGTAGACAATCGTTCCGGCCCAACGTTGCGTATTGGCGGCGGCGAGACGCGGCCCGACCTTCGTGGCCCGGACAAGGGCCGGGCGCTAGAGTGGCGGCCATGGTTCGCGTCGGATGCATCGTTCTGCGCGTCGACGATCTGCGCCGGCAGGCCGAATTCTGGGCCGCCGCGCTCGACTACGTCCCACGCGGGGAACACGGCGACGATTTCGTTCTGCTCCGTCCCAGGGATGGCGTCGGGCCCAACCTGTCCCTAGACCTGCACCGCTCCGAGGTACACCTGCCTCCGCGGATCCATCTCGATCTCTACGCCGACGACCAGGCTGCGGAAGTGGAACGGCTGCTGGCTCTCGGGGCAACCGAGGTGAAGTGGGACAAACGCCCGCCCGACGCCGACTACGTCATCCTCGCCGACCCCGAGGGCAACCGGTTTTGCGTGATCGACGCCGCGCCGCGGACCACGTGAAGAGCGGCCGCCGGGCGAAAGCCCGGCGGCCGCTGAACTGCGTGGGGCCGATTACGCCAGAAGCGCGGTGATCGCGTCGAGCGGAACCGCGTTCGATTCCGTCACCACTCCGGCCGCGGCGCGAAGCCGTGGCGCGATCGAGGCGATGTAGCTGCGGGCGATCGACTTCTTCGATTCGAGCACGTTGGTGTCGCGAAGGAGCAGCCACGAGCAGACGAGCCAGACCGCCTGATCGACCAGATCGCAGGCGTAGT
>CAZGUS010000100.1:0-9393 GCA_964529245.1 uncultured Anaerolineaceae bacterium | reverse complement strand
AAGTCGCACCAGTTGAACTCGCGCATCCAGAACGAATCGAAGTGGAAGACGCTCATCGGCAGGCGGCGTTCGGCCATGCCGCGGATGAAGCTCATCACCGTCTGCTCGTCGTACGCCGTCGTGAAGGACGTGCTGAGCCAAAGCCCGAAGGACCAGGCGGGAGGCAGGGCCGGCCTGCCGGTCAGGGCGGTGTATTTCTCGAGGATCGCCTTGGGGCTCGGGCCGTAGATGACGTAGTACTCGAGGGCGTTGCCCTCGACGCTGAACTGGACGCGAGAGACGGCTTCCGAACCGACTTCGAACGAGACGCGGCCGGGATGACTCACGAACACGCCGTAGCCGCGGTTGGTGAGGTAGAACGGGATGTTCTTGTAGGCCTGCTCGCTGCTGGTTCCGCCGTCCCGGTTCCAGATGTCAACCGATTGCCCATTCTTGACGAGCGGCCCGAACCGCTCTCCCAGCCCGTAGACAGAGACGCCGACGCCGAGGCCGAGCTGCTCGACCATGTAGTGGTGGCCGGCCGTCTCCACGATCCCGATGCCCTTGGGCCCGCTCGAGGTGAGGGTTCGACCGTCCGCCACGAAGTCGATCCGCCAATCGCCGTCGCGGCCCACCCGCGCCGTGAGACCACCGGCCGTGAGCTCGGCGGATTCCTCGCTCGTGGACACCACGACGGGCCCGGGCGCCGCGGCGATCGGAAACTCAGGCCTGGGCGGCACCTCGCCCTCGAAATGCGTCAGGCGGACGCATACGACGTCCGGCAGCGGCGAGGTAAGCCTGATGGTCACGAGCGGCCCCCCCAGGGTGTGGCCGCGCTGCTCGATCTTGCGCGTCGGGGCGTAGATCGTGAGGGCGTCCGGAGACTCGCACACGTCGTACGCCTCGACCGGATGCCAGGCAGCGACTCCCGGTCGCATCCGCCAGAAGCCGTCCGAGAACTTCATCGCTCGTTGTCACCTTTCGCGGCTTGCGTCGCCCCCGCCCCTGGAGCCTTCTACAAGGTAGCCGAACCTGCATCGACGGGCCGGGCGGCGGCGTAGGTCAGCCGGGCAGCCTGATCTCTATCCGATGCGAGCCCGGCGCGGGCGTGACGACCAGTCCTGCCGGCGTCTCCGCAGCTGTTCCTCCGACGACTTCCTGGGCCGACACGACGTTGGCCAGCATGAACTGCCACGCTTTCGATCCCGTGACGCGGGTGGCTGTCACGACCCCGGCGGCCCGAACTACCTCGAACGTGGAATCGGTCCTGCCGCGCATGTCGGGCACCGTGACGACCACTTTCGCCCCTTCGACAAGCTCGTAGGCGCGAAGACACACGCCGTCGGCGAATTCGTAGTCGGCTCTCTCGCCGACGGCGCCCATGGCGATCACGGAACCCGGCCGGACCAGCAGAGGCAGCCCGGAGAAGTCGCAGCGTTCCTCGACCCAGCTCGGGCCGCTGCACGTCGCACCGGTCATGAGGTTGGTCCAGCGTCCCTCCGGTACGTAGTAGCTGACCAGGCCGTCCTCGGTGAAGATCGGCGCCACCAGCAGCGACTCGCCGAGCATGTACTGGCGGTCGAGAAACGCGGCGGTCGGATCGTGGGGGAACTCGAGCAACATGGCCCGCATCATCGGTACGCCGGTCTGAGAAGCCTCCACGGCCGCCCGATACAGGTACGGCATCAGCCGGCACTTGAGGCGCGCGAAAGTCCTGACCACCTCGACCGACCGATCGTCGATCACCCAGGGCACGCGGTAGGAGTTGCTGCCGTGCAGTCGGCTGTGCGAGCTCAACAGCCCGAACTGGGCCCAGCGCTGGTAGATCGAGGCCGGGGGCGTGCCTTCGAAGCCGCCGATGTCGTGGCTCCAGAAGGCGAAACCGGACAGTCCGAGCGACAGCCCTCCGCGCAGAGTGTCGGCCATGGAGGTGAAGGTGCTCTCGGAGTCGCCGCCCCAGTGGACGGGGTAGAGCCAGCTGCAGGCCGTTGCCGACCGGGCGAAGACGATCGCCTCGCCGGGCCCGCGGCGCTCGCGGAGCAACTCGAAGACCGTCTCGTTGTAGAGATACGGGTAGAAGTTGTGCATCCGCTCCGGATCCGAGCCGTCGTGCCAGACGACGTCGGTGGGAATGCGCTCGCCGAAATCGGTCTTGAAGCAGTCGACGCCCTGGTCGAGGAGGACGGCGAGCTTCGATCGATACCAGGCTCGTACGGCGGGGTTGGTGAAGTCCACGATGCCCATGCCGGGCTGCCACTGGTCGCTCTGCCAGATGTCGCCGTTCGGGCGGCGGAGCAGGTATCCGGCAGCCGCAGCCTCGGCGAAGAGCGGCGAAGCCTGGGCTATGTAGGGGTTGATCCAGACACAGATCCGCAGACCGCGCTCGTGAAGCCGGGCGAGCATGCCAGCCGGATCGGGGAAGGTGCGCTCGTCCCAGCTGAAGTCGACCCACTGCAAGTCGCGCATCCAGAACGAATCGAAGTGGAAGACGCTCAGAGGGATGTCGCGCTCCGCCATCCCCTCGATCAGGCGGGTCACGGTCGCCTCGTCGTAGTCGGTGGTGAACGACGTCGAGAGCCACAGCCCGAACGACCAGGCCGGCGGCAGAGCCGGCCGGCCCACGAGGCCGGTGAACCGCTCCAGGACTTCCTTTGGGCTTGGGCCGTAGATGACGAAGTATTCGAGCGATTGGCCGGCGACGCTGAAGCCGACCCGATCCACGCGCTCGGTTGCGACCTCGAACTCGACCTTCCCGGGCTCGTTGACGAATACGCCGTAGCCCGCGTCGGTCAGATAGAAGGGCACGTTCTTGTATGCCTGCTCCGAACCGGTGCCGCCGTCTCGGTTCCACATGTCGATCGACTGGCCGTTCTTCACGAACGGACCGAACCGTTCTCCTAGACCGTAGACGTGTTCACCGACGCCCAGCGAAAGCGCCTCGGCCATGAAGTGCCCTACTTCGCGGCGGTCCCGGCCGCGGCCCGGCCACTCTATGGCAGCCATGCTCTTCGCGCCGCTGCCGGTGAGAACCCGACCGTCCGCCACGAAGTCGAGGCCCCAGGGGCCGGTCCGATGAACCTTGACCGAAAGCCGGCCCGACTGAAGGCTCGCGACCGATTCGCCTGCCTCAATGCGGACGTCGGGCGCCTGGCCCGGATACACCGGAAATTGCGGCCCGTTGTCTCGCACGCCGGCGTGGTGCGTGACGCGAACGCGGATGACGTCGACCGTTGGGGAGGACAGTTCGATGGTCAGGGCCGCCAGGTCGTGCATCTCGGAGCGGTCCTGCGGCGCGACCGTCGGCGCCAGCACGGTCAACGTGTCGTTCGCGACCGTGACGCGATGGACCACCGCCGGGTGAAACGCACGCACGCCGTCGCGCAACAGCCAATAGCCATCCCTGAACTTCATCGGTCTCGGGTCCTCCCGCACGCGCCGACATCTGCGCCTCGGTCAATCGAGGCGACACTCAATGGCGCCGAACATCGCCCGAGCGGATCGAACCGCATGCCACCGGCTACCACTTCTTTCGCTCCATGAGGCGCGACGCTACCTGTAGGAGCCAGCGGTGATGCCTCTCGTGAGAGTCCGCTGGAAGACAAGGAAGAACAACACACATGGCAGGACGCCCAACAGCGCGGACGCAGCCACTTGACTCTCGTTCATCATGTGCTCCCCCTGCGTCGCGGCCACCGCGAGCGGAACGGTGTATTGCGAGTTGTCGACGAGGAACACCAGCGGCAGGTAGAACTCGTTCCACGTCCAGATGAAGGCGAACACCATCAGCACGGCAAGCGAGGGGCCCATGATCGGAACGACGACTCTGACAAGGAGCTGAATCTTCCCGCAACCGTCGACCCTGGCCGCATCCAGAATCTCACGCGGAAAGGCCCTCATGACCGAGGCTATGAAGTACGTTCCAAAGGCACTTTGGATAACCGTGAACACGATGATCACGGCCAGCTGGGTGTTGTACAGGCCTGCAAACTTGGCCATGTAGTACAGCGGATAGACGATGGCCTCGTTGGGCAGGATGTTCGCGAGCATGAAGAACACGAGCATCCAGATAGCGCCGCGCACATGTCCGATACCGAGCGCGAATGCGTTCAGCAGCGATAGGGCCGTCGCGAATACCGCAACGCAGAGACTTATCACAAGGCTGTTTCGTAGCGCTCCCCCGAAGTCGACCGCGTTCCAGAACGACACGATGTTGTCCATTGTGGGGTTCTGGGGCAAGCTCAATGGGCCGTTCGCCGCCAGATCCGTCGGCGTCTTGACGGCATTGATGGCGATGATGGCGAACGGCGAGAACATCACGACAAGAAGTGCCAGAAGGCCCAGGAGAACGCCGTACGCCTGCACCACGCCCATCGCGCGAGACCGCAACGGCTTCCGCCGAGTGGGCCGTGCGGCCTTGGTGGCAGGACGCGTGTCGGCGGTGCTGCTGATGGCCATGCTAGGACTCCTTGGCGAGGTCGCGCCTCGCCTGGAAGTTGATGAAGACAGCGGCAACCACCAGGACGACGACGGTCACGATCGTGGCCACGGCGGACCCCAGCCCTACCTGATCTTTCTGGAAGAAGTTCAGGTAGGTGTAGTAGGAAGGCACGTAGGTCGCCGTCCCGGGCCCGCCCCTCGTCAGCACGAAGACCTGAGCGAAGACCTTGAACGTGGCGATGGTCGTCATCAGGACGACCACGAATATCTCGGGTCGTATCTGGTGGATCGTGACATGGATGAACGTCTGCCAGCTCGACGCTCCATCGAGAGACGCCGCCTCAATGATGGTTTGATCCATTCGTTGAAGAGCCGTGAAGAAGATGACGAGCGGGAACCCGATCTGGAACCAGACCATCATTCCCATCACGGAGAAGATCGCGATGTCCGGGTTGCCCAGCCAGTTCTGGGCCAGGACACCCAAGCCGACGCTCTGGAGTATCGAGTTGAGGGCACCGTCCGGTGTGAGGATCCAGCCCCACACGACACCGGCGACGGCAACCGGCATGACCTGGGGGAGGTAGAAACCGGCCCGGAAGAAGCTCGCGGTCCTGGGACCGAACTTCCGGCCGACGTAGCTGTAGAGGAGGCCGGCGAGGAGCAAGCCGAGGATCGTAGGTATGACGACCATGGCGAGAAGAAGCACGATCGTGTTCTGGAACGAGGCTACGAAGTATGGGTCGCCGAGGAGACCGGCGTAGTTGTCGAGGCCGACCCATTTCGGCGCCTGCACTCCATTCCATTTCGTGAAGCTGATGGCCACCGTCGCCAGGAACGGACCCACGATCACGATCGCGAAGGCAATCAACCCCGGCAGCATGAAGATCGCGTATCCGCCATCCAGCGAAGACCGTCGTTTCATGCCGTCACCTTCCTGCTGCTCCCATCGACGAATTCGCTTCCTTACTCCTTGGAGGGCCGGCCGGACTCACGAGCAGACCTGATGTCGATTCTACGTACTCGGCTGGCGCCGCGGACCGCCGGAGTGAGGCACGACAGTCCAGCGGCGCCAAGCCGATAGATCTACAGAACGCAGCCTGTCGAGGCTTCGCCAGCGAGACGATTGTCGACTAGAGCGTGGGCTTGCCCGCGTTGTACGCGGTGGCGAGCGCGTCGAGGAACTTGGACGGGTCTTGACCGTTCATCAGGTTCTGCACGTTCGAGACCAGGACGTTGTAGAAGCCCGCGACCGGCCAGTCGGGATAGAAGGCGAGCCCGTCGTTCTTCAGGAGCGTCTGGAAGTTCTGGTTGAATGCCTGGAGAGCCGGATCGGTGATTGCCGTCGGATCCGCGTTGACCGGCAGACCGCCGGCGCGACCCATGATGTTCTGGATCGGCTGCTGAAGTGTAATGTCGATGAAGTCTTCCGCCAGGTCTGCGTTCTTCGAACCGGCCGGGATCACCCAGATGTTGCCGCTGGATCCGGGGGCGAGGGTGTTGCCCGGGAAGAGGAAGATGCCCCACTTGAACTTCGTGATCTCGGTGATGAATGAGCCGTACCACCAGCTGCCGGTGGGGAATATCGGGTTCTTCCCTGCCTCGAAGGCGTCGCCCGCCTGCTGGGCGGTCAGGGCTACCTCGTTCTTCGACATGTAACCCTTTGACATCCACTTGGCGAACTCGGTTGCGCCAGCGGTCAGCGCCGCGTCGTGGAAGTCGACTGGGTTGGCGTACATCTCGTAGTCGTTGATCCACTGGCGATTCGCCTGGGCCAGGACCAGCTGATAGAAGATCTGCTGAGCCGGGTATTCGGCGCCGCCCGTGGCGACAGGCGTGATGCCGGCCTTCACGAAGACGTCCATCGCCGTTTCGAAATCGGCGAGCGTCTTCGGGATCGCAATGTTGTACTTCGTGAACATGTCCTGGTTGTAGTACACCATGACGTACTCGCCGTACGTGGTCACGCCGTACCACTTGCCGGAGCCCATGATCCCCTTGTCGCTGTACCTGCAGGTGGTTTGCAGGCTCGGGGTCAGGATCTTGTCCCAGCCCCGTGCCGTGGCGACGCTCGTCAGGTCGGTGAGAAGCCCCTGGGTGGACAGGAGGCCGGCGGTCGCGTTGCCTTTGTTGTACTCCATGACGTCCGGGGCGGCGCTGGAGTTGAGGATCATCGACGCGTTGGCCTGGATGTTCTCGAATGCCTTCGCCTGATGATTGACGGTGACGCCGGGGTGCGTCGACTTGAACGTGTCGATTGCAGCGGCCCAGGACTGACCCATGGCGCTGTCTGCCGATTCGTAGTCCCAGATGGTGAGGGTGCGGCCGGCGTAGTTGGGCGTCGTCGCGGCCGGGACGATAGTCGGACCGGGCGTCGCGTTGGACGGGGTCGACGGAGCGGTGGCTGCCGGGCTGGGCGTGGCGCTGTTCGAGCATGCAGCGAGGACCGACGGCAGAACGGTCAGGCTTACGGCGCCGATCGCACCCTTCTTGAGGATGTCGCGGCGCGTGATCGGACGTTCGATGTCAGGCATGGTTCCCTACTCCTCCGTGGTGGGCCTCTTGTCCGAGTGATCGCGATGCATTTGTTGTCCCTCCGAGAACCGCGCCGGCGCAACACACGACTCGTGGCGGACGGCGCTCGCCGGGCGTTCCGTATGCCTGCTCTCACCTCCTTGGAGTCGCGTCTAGGGCTGGCAGCCGGTCGGCTGACGTAACAGCGATGAACCGTGGCCGATCCGGCCCCTGGCTTCTGACAGGGCCGGAACAGCCGTCAATCTGGAATGGCGGTCGGCAGTGAGCGGCGGGTTAGATCGGGCGACGGACCGGCGCTGCCGCGGATCACGAGGCGGCACGGCAGCAGCCGCTGGACGAGATCGATGTGGTCTTCCTCGAGCTGCCCGATGAGCGTCTCAACACCGAGGCGGCCGAGTTCGGAACTTTGCGGGGTCAGGGCGGTCAGCGGCGGCGACGTCATCTCGGCGACCCGGGCCGACGAGACGAGCGACACAACGGAGAGGTCGTCGGGGATCTTCCAGCCACCCGTCGCGGCTGCTTGCATGACGCCGAAGGTCGCCCGCTCATTCATCGACGCCAGGGCGGTTACGTCCGGGTGAGTCCGGACGAGCTCCTCGAAAACTTCCTGCCCGGCCAGCGCCGTGTCGCCGCAGAAGCGTGTGATCGGCGTGAGGCCGGCGGCGGCGGCCGCCTGCTCGAAGCCTGCCGCCGCCCTGACCGATGGTCCGTAGCCGGCGTTGAACAGGTCCTCGGAGTGGTTGAGGAAGGCGATCTTGCGGTGACCCAGCTGGACGAGATAGGCCACGGCGTCGCGCGTCGTCTGCTCGAAGTCGATGTCGGCGAAGCTCAAGTCGTCGGCGGTGGACGGCCGGCCGATCATGCTGAATGGGATCCCGATCTGGCGAAGAAGATCGATCCTGTCGTCGTGCAGGCGGACTTCCATCACGAGGACGCCGTCCACGAGGCTCTGCCTGACGAGCTGCTGCAGCTCGCCCACGGCGTGGATCTCCATCGGCCACAGGACCAGGTGGTAGCCCGACCGCTGGGCCGCCTCCGCTGCGCCGGTGACGAACTCGAGCTCGGTGGCACCAAAGCCACGCGGCAGGGCCGGGAAGAGCAGGGCGATGATGTGGCTGCGCCTGCTGGCGAGGCCTCTGGCCAGCGCATGCGGCTGATAGCCGAGATCGGCCATGGCCTCCCATATGCGCAGGCGCGTCTCCTCCGAGACGGGGCGCGTGCCGTTCAGCGCGTAGGACACCGTGCTGAGGGCCACGTTCGCCCGCTTCGCCACCTCTTGCATCGTCGGTGCCGACATTGAAACTCCCGTCGTGGTCGCCATCCATTGGGAGTACTATCTGCCATCGAAACGCGTTGTCGAAACGCATAGTCGAAGCGCTTCGACGGCACGTTAGCGCGGCCCTCGTAACAATGTCAAGCTCCAACCTGCAAGTCGCAGCGTCGGCCCCGACAATGCCGGAACCGGCGCAAGTTGGAAACCCGGGTGCATGGAGGACAGACGGTGACTCAGGACTTCTTCTCCGAGGTGGTCGGGCGAATCCCGTTCGGCGGCCTGGAGTCGAACGACCCGCTGGCGTACAAGGTGTACGAACCCGATCGGATGGTTCTCGGCAAGCGCATGGAGGACCACCTTCGGGTAGCCGTCTGCATGTGGCATTCCTTCGCATCGCCGGGCGAGGACATGTTCGGATCGGGGACGTTCGACCGACCGTGGCTGGAGCCCGGGCTCGATCCTCTGGTTGCCGGCAAGGCCAAGCTCGACGCCGCCTTCGAGTTCTTCGCCAAGCTCGGTGCACCCTACTTCTGCTTCCACGACCGCGACATCGCGCCGGAAGGCCGGACGGCCGCGGAGACGAAGGCGAATCTGGCGGCGATGGTCGACTACGCCGGTGAGCAGATGGCCCGGACCGGCGTGCGGCTGTTGTGGGGCACGGCCAACCTCTTCGGCCACCCACGCTATGCGGCAGGTGCCGCCACCAACCCGGACCCTGAGGTCTTCGCCTTCGCGGCGTCTCAGGTGAAGCTCGTGCTCGAGGCGACGCAGCGGCTCGACGGCGCCAACTACGTCTTGTGGGGCGGCCGCGAGGGCTACGACACGCTGCTCAACACCGACATCGCGCGCGAGGAGACCCAGCTCGCCCGGTTCCTCGGCCTGGTCGCGGAGCACAAGCACCGCATCGGGTTCAAGGGCACGCTCCTGATCGAGCCCAAGCCCCACGAACCGACCAAGCACCAATACGACCACGACTCGGCCGTCGTCCACGGATTCCTCGTCCGTCACGACCTGGCCGGCGAATACCGGCTGAACATCGAGGCCAACCACGCCACGCTGTCGGGCCACAGCTTCCAGCACGAGATCGCGTACGCGGTCGCGAACGGCATGCTGGGCAGCATCGACGCCAATCGCGGCGACTACCAGAACGGCTGGGACACCGACCAGTTCCC
>CAZGUS010000099.1:0-9433 GCA_964529245.1 uncultured Anaerolineaceae bacterium | reverse complement strand
TTCGTGCCGTAGGTGACCATCGGCTCGAGCTTGTCGCCGTCGATGACGATCGTCCGGTCGTACGTCGCGCCCGGGTCGCTCGGCAGCTTGCGCCAGCGCGCGACCGCCTCGTCCCAGGCCGCGCCTTTGGGAGCGAACCGGCGGCCTTTCAGGTAGGCGAACGTGGTCTCGTCCGGGGCGATGAGCCCGGCCCGGGCGCCGCCCTCGATCGACATGTTGCAGACCGTCATCCGCTCTTCCATCGACAGGGCTCGGATGGCGTCGCCGGTGTACTCGATGACGTGGCCGGTTCCGCCGCCGATGCCGATGCGCGCGATCAGGGCCAGGATGATGTCCTTGGCGCCGACGCCCGGCTGGAGCCGCCCGGTCACTTCGACTCGGAACGTCCTGGGCTTGCGCTGCAGCAGCGTCTGCGTGACCAGGACCATCTCGATCTCGCTCGTCCCGATGCCGAACGCCAGCGCCCCGAAGGCGCCGTGCGTGGCGGTGTGGGAGTCGCCGCAGACGATGGTCATTCCGGGCTGGGTGAGCCCGAGCTCCGGCCCGATGACGTGGACGATGCCGCGCGTCGGGCTGCCCTTGCCGTGGAACGGGATGCCGAACTCGCGGCAGTTCTCCTCGATCTGGGCCAGCTGCTTGCGGGCCAGCTCGTCGGCGATGGGGATCGACGGATCGGTCGTGGGGATCGAATGATCGGCCGTGGCCACGGTCTGGCCCGGCCTTCGAACCTTCAGGCCGCGCTCGCGCAGGCCGGTGAAGGCCTGCGGGCTGGTGACCTCATGGACGAGGTGAAGGTCGATCGCGAGGATTGCCGGCGCGCCGGGATCGGACGCAATCTCGTGGGCGTCCCAGATCTTCTCTACCAGGGTGCGCGGTTTCTCAGCCATCTTTCCACTCGCGTTCGATGCCCCGCCTCACAGCGGACGGGGGGTTTCGAGGTTACCAGATGAGGTCAACGTGGGCGGGGACCGGCCGGGGGAGTGGCGGGCGGAGAGTCGCGGGCGGTCCGCGCCGCGCTCTACTCCACCTCGAGCAGGGCCCGGAGGCGGATGTCGCGCGAGGAGGCGCCGAGCAGGATCTCGAAGCGGCCGGGCTCGATGCGCCATCCGCCGCCGGCCTCGTCCCAGAAGGCGAGGTCGCGCTCTTCGAGGGCCAGCGTGATTTCGGCCGTTTCGCCGGGCGCCAGATGGACGGCGGCGAAGCCCTTCAGCTCGCGCGGCGGGCGCGGAACCGAGGCCTCGAGATCGGCGACGTAGACCTGAACGACTTCCTTGCCGGCGCGTGTCCCGGTGTTGTGGAGGCGAACCTTCAGCCGGGCCGAGTCGCCCTCGGGCAGGCCGTCGGCGCTGACCTCGAGCGATTCGAACTCGATCCGGGTGTAGCTCAGGCCGTGTCCGAAGCAGAACCGCGGATCGACCCCCGCGGCGTCGAAGTGGCGGTAGCCGAGGTTCAGGCCCTCGGCGTAGACCAGCCGTTCCTGCTCGCCGGGCGTGGTGCTGAGCGCCGGATAGTCGGATTCGCCGGCCGCGATCGTGAACGGCAGGCGGCCGCCCGGCTCGGCGGCGCCGAGCAGGACATCGGCGAGGGCGTTGCCGAACTCCTGGCCCGGCAGCCAGGCGTACAGGACCGCGGCCACGCGGTCGGCCCAGGGCAGGTCCATCGGGCACCCGGCGTTGACGACGACGATGGTCCTGGGATTGGCCGCGGCGACGTGCTCGACGAGCTCGTTCTGGCGGCCGGGGAGCGTAACGGTCTTGCGGTCGCGGCCCTCGGATTCCCAGACTTCGTCGTTGCCGACGACGACGATCGCGACATCGGCCGCCGCGGCCGCGGCGACGGCTCGCTCCATCTGATCGGCCGCCTGCGGTGCGCGGCAGCCGATGTTCAGCTGATATGGGGAATGGCTTGCGGAATGGAGCTCGGCCGCGACCAGAACCGGCTCACCGGCTCGGAGCTCGAAGGTGCCGCCGTCCTGGCTGCCTTCGAAGAGAGCGGTCGGAATGTCGCCCGCAGGGCTGGCAGACCACAGGTCGGCCGCCACCACGCCGCCGACCAGCAGCCGGCGGCCGCCGAAGCCGCGCAGTTCCATCTCGTGCGGGCCGCTCTCGGCCGGCGTCAGCCAGCCGGACATCCGCACCGCGAAGTCGTCCGGCTCGATGCCGTGCGGCAGGTCGCCGAAGATGTGCAGCTCGCTCGAGTCCACGTGCCATCGGGCGACGGGCTCGCCGGCCGGCTCCTGGCCGCGGAAGAACTCGACACTGAGGCCCGGCCGGCCGTCGAGGTCGCGCACGTCCATCGCCGTCAGGGGCGGCAGGAATAGGTCGATGCGGCCGCCCGCTTCGTGGACGATCTCGACGTTCGGAAGCGCGGCCCGCAATCCGTCGAGCGGCGTCACGGCATGCGGGGCGGCGATGTGGGCGGCGCCGCCGCCCTGCGTGCACGGCCGGGCCGCGTTCGGCCCGACGATCGCGAGCTTGTGGATAGTGGCCGGCGCCAGCGGCAGGATGCCGTCGTTGGCCAGCAGCACGAACGACTCCGCGGCGGCGCGACGGACGAGCGCGGCGGCGGTGGCGTCGGAGAGGTGCCACGGCTTCGAGGGATCGAGATCGGGGTCGGCCGCCCGGGCCGTGGCGCCCCCCGCGACCGCGCCTGCGGCGCCACTCGCCGCGAGCGCACCGACACGAGCTGCCAGTCGCAGCATCCGGCGCGCCTTGTCGTCGACGACCGTTTCGCTCACCTCGCCCCGACGCACGGCCTCCGCCAGCACGTGGCCGAAGAATCGGGGCGGACCGGGCATCTCCAGATCCAGCCCGGCGACGGCCCCGGCCACGGTGTCGTCGGTGGCATGCCAGTCCGACATCAGCACCCCGTCCCAGGCCCACTCACCCTTCAGGATCTCGCCGACGAGATGGATGTGATCCGCACAGTGGACGCCGTTCACGAGGTTGTACGCGGCCATGATCGACCACGCCCCGGCTTTCGCCACGGCCTCGAACGGGACCAGGTAGACCTCGCGCAGGGTCCTCTCCTCGATCCGGCAGTCGACCGAAGTGCGATGCATCTCCGACTCGTTGGCCACGTAATGCTTGGGCGTGGCGGCCACGCCGGCCGACTGCATGCCCGACACGTACGCGACGCCGAGCTGCGCCGTCAGCATCGGGTCCTCGGAATAGGCCTCGAAGACGCGCCCGCCCAGCGGCGAGCGGACCAGGTTGAGCACCGGCCCGAGCATGTAGTCGACGCCGGCCCGCTTCGCCTCGAGCCCAATCCGAGCCGCCACTTCCCGAACGAGATCGACATCCCAGGTCGCGCCCAGGGCGGTGCCGCACGGAGTGCATGTCGCGGTCGAGCCAGCGGGGAATGTCATGCCGCGGACGCCGTTCGGGCCGTCGAGCGTGATCATCGGCGCGAGGCCGATCGATGGCGCGCCCGCCGCGTGCCAGGCGTCGATGCCGGCCGTCAGCGCGGCCTTCTCGTCAAGGCCCAGCGACCGCAGGAGCTCTTCCAGGCGATCGGGGCTGATCGGGCTTTCGGTGGCGGAGCGATCGACCTTCATGTCTCGTCCTTCCGGGGGAGATGGCGCGCCTGAAATCGTAGCCGAGACGCCGCAAAGGGTGGTCGCCGGCGCGGTCGTTGGCCTACCCTGTTCGACATCGATCGAGTGCGGTGAAAGGGGCAGGCATGGCGAGCGCGGAAACGGCGGACGGCGGCCGGACCGGAGTGGGGGTCCCGGGCTCGAAGGCCGACCGTCCGGCGTCCGAAGGCCCGGCCGCCCCGAGGCGCCCGATCGACCGGCTGGCCGACCGCCTCCGGATCTACCGCGCCCCGACCGTCCTGGGCCTGTCGTGCTTCGGCGTCGTGTTCCTGGGCTGGCTGCTGCTCGTCGTCGGACCGGCCAAAGGGACGACCGGTTTCGACGCCTTCGCCTACTGGGCGGTCTCGCCCTGGCATCCCTACGCCACGCCGCTCGGGCAGGTCGGCTCGTTCACCTACACACCAGCCGTGGCCCTGTTCTTCGCGCCGTTCCACAACCTCATGTTCGGCGCGTTCTATCTGTTATGGGCGGGCTTTCTGGCGGCGAACCTCATCTGGCTGACACGGCGCCATGCGTTCTTGTGGCTGGCGTTCATCCCGGTTTCCCTGGAGCTCTACGAAGCCAACGTCCACCTGCTGCTGGCGACGGTGTGCGTCCTCGGGTTCAGCTATCCCGGCCTGTGGTCGATCGGCATCCTCACGAAGGTCACGCCCGGCATCACCCTGCTGTGGTTCGTCGTTCGGAGGGAATGGCGGTCGCTCGCGATCGCCCTGGGGACCACCGCCGTGATCGCCCTGGTCTCCTTCGTCATCGCCCCGGGCGCGTGGTTCGATTGGGTCTCCTTCCTGACCGCTTCCAGCTCCACCGGGCCCGTCGACAACGCCTCGTACCAGTGGCTGATCCCACCGCTGGCCGCCCGCCTCGCCGCCGCGGCGGTGTTGATCGTCTGGGGCGCCCGGACCGATCGACGCTGGGTCGTGCCCGTCGCCACCGTGCTGGCCATGCCGGTCCTGTGGATCACCTCGCCGGCGGTTCTGGTGGCGATTCCACGGCTGCGTAGCCGGGTTTCGACCCCGAACGCCCCGGCCGGCCCCGAATCGGCGGTCCCGGCTTAGCCGACCTACAATCCGACTCGCCGTCCCAGTCAGAGCCCGGCTGCGCGCCGCGCCGGGTGCCAGAATCGACAGCGGGGATCCAGATGTTCGATCGACTCGGGCGGCTCGTACCCAGGCTTCGCTTCGTCTTCGTGGCCGTCTGGGTGGTCGGCGCGATCGTCTTCGGGGTCCTGGGCCCGTCGCTGGCTCAGGTCGGATCGGCCGACGAGACGAGCTTCCTGCCCAAGAATGCCGAGTCGCTGGCCGCCCGAAACCTCGTCGCTTCGGCCTTCCCCAACGACGCGGCGCCTTCGACCGCGCTGATCGTCTTTTCGCGCTCGGGCGGTCTCACCGACGCGGACCGTGCCGCGATCGCCGGCCTGAGCGCGTGGTTCGGCGGCACCGGCCGTCCGACGGGCGTCGTTCGCTACGTCACCGCCGAGGGCACGCCCAGCCTGGCCACGATGCTCCGAAGCAGCGACGGCGTGGTCGAGTTGGCCCAGGTTGACTTCGACGCGCCCTCGTTCCTGCCCCGGACCAATCTCGCGATCGACGCCATACGCGCCCATCTCACCGCCCCCGGCGTGCTGCCGGGCGGCCTGGTGGCCCAGGTCAGCGGCCAGGCGGGGATCGGCCGCGACTACCTGAACGCCATCCAGCAGGGCACCAGCAGCACGACGCTCGTCACGATCCTCCTCGTGGTGGTTGTCCTGCTGCTGATCTACCGCGCGCCGCTGGCCGCCATCGTGCCGCTGGCCACGATCGGCTGCGCCTTCCTGGTCTCGCGCGGCGTCCTCGGCTTCCTGGCCCAGGGCGGCTGGCAGCTCTCGTCCGTGCTCGATTCGTTCATAGTCGTGCTCGTTTTCGGCGTCGGCACGGACTACACCATCTTCCTGATATCGAGATTCAGGGAGGAGCTCGGCCGCAACGGCCCGGCCGACGCGGTCCGCGTGACCGTGAGCCGCATCGGCGCCGTGATAGCCGCCTCCGCGGCAACCGTGATCGTCGGCCTGACCTCCATGATCGTGGCCAGCTTCGGGATGATCCAGACGACCGGCCCCGCCCTGGCGATCACCATCTTCATCACTCTGCTGGCCGGCCTGACACTGACGCCGTCGCTGCTCGCCATCTTCGGGCGGCGCCTCTTCTGGCCCCGCCACGAGGAGACGCGGACCGCCGCATCGGACGACCAGGGCTTCTGGGCGGCGGTCGCGCGGCGGATCACGGACCGCCCCGGGCTGCTGACGGCGGTGGTTCTGGTCGCGCTGGCGGCGCCGCTGCTGGCGCTGCCTCAGCTCAAGGAGAACTTCAACATCCTCCAGGAGCTGCCGGGCGGGGCCGAGTCGCGCGTCGGCTTCGAGACGCTCAGCCTGCACCTGCCGGAAGGACAGCTGATGCCGCTCAACGTCCTGGTGGAGGTCCCGGGCGGAAACCTGGCCGGTCCGCAGGCGCTGGCGCTCATCGGCCAGCTCGAGAAGAAGATCGCTTCGCTGCCGGACGTCCAGTCGGTCAGCAGCGTCGTCGACCCGAACGGCTCGGGCGGCGTCTCCGACATCGTCAGGCCCGCCGTGGAGCTGCCCGCGCTGGCGCAGGGCTTTGCCGCCCCGCCGAGCACCGACATCAACGTCCAGCTGAGCGATGCCTCTCTGGCGGGCGTCGAGTCCGCGGTCTCGTACGTCGGCGGGCTGGACAAGGCCTATCCCAGGGTGGCCGGGGCAAATCTGACCGCCGCGGAGGCCGATCTCGCGACCCTCCAGCAGAGCATCGTGAGCGGCAGGAGCCAGGCCGGCGTCGCCGACCAGCTCGGTGCCGTGGCCGCCCAGCTGCAGGCGGCCGCGACGTCCGGTTCGTCCGCTTCTGCCGGAGACGCCGCTCAGCTGGCCCAGCTCAAGGCCTATCTGGACGAACTGGGTGCGGCGGTGCCGGCGCTGGCCGCGACCGACGCGTTCAAGACGGCGGAGAGCGCCATACCGCAGGTCGCCGCCACTCGCGACCCGGGCGCCTTCCTGTCGCTGGTCTCGGCGCTGGGCCAGATGAAGTCGTGGTTCGAGGCCCGGCCGACTGCCTTCTATTTCAACCCGGCGACGACGCCGACGGCCGACCAGCTCGCCGCCCAGCAAGCCACGACCGCCGCCCGTGCCCGCCTCCCGGGGGAGCTGAAACAGGTCGCCGCCGCGTTCGGCGCCGGCGACCTGTACGCGCCGCCGGATCTCGTCGCCGCCTACGTCTCCGGCGCCGGGGACGTGACCCGGCTCTACGTCACGACTTCGACCAATCCGTACGACACCGCGTCCTTCGACGCCGTTCGCTCTCTCCGAACGACCGTGAGCGGGCAAGTCGCGGTCTTCGGCTCGGGAGCCACGTCCTATGTCGGCGGCGCCAGCGCCGAGTACGCGGACGTCCAGTCGACCATCTCATCCGACTTCCTGCGCGTCGCGGTGATCACGATCGTGGGCATCCTGATCGTGCTGATCCTGCTGCTCCGCGCGCTTGCGGCACCCGCCTACCTGGTGCTGACGGTCCTGCTGTCGTACTCGGCCAGCCTGAGCCTCTCGGCGTTCCTGGTTCAGACCGTGTTCGGCCAGCCCGGGATCAACTACTTCATACCGCTGATGGTCTTCGTGCTTCTCGTCGCCCTGGGCTCCGACTACAACATCTTCCTGATGTCTCGGGTCCGCGAGGAGAGCGCCACGCGACCGCTGCGGCAGGGCATTCGCGCCGCTTCGGCCCGAACCGGCACGGTCATCACCTCCGCCGGCCTGATCCTGGCCGGGACCTTCGGGGCGCTGGTCACCTCGCCGCTCCAGCTGCTGTTCCAGGTCGGGATCGCGGTCGCGCTCGGCGTGCTGATCGACACGTTCATCGTCCGCAGCCTGCTGGTCCCGGCCATCACCGCCTTCGTCGGCGAGTGGGCGTGGTGGCCGTTCCACCGGCGGCGGAGCGAGTAGCCCGGCATCCCGTAGCGCCCCTCGGTTTGGCCAGAGTCGGGCGGGCCGCGCAGTCTACAATCCTCTACCGACTAAGTGTCCATTGCCTCGATGACATCCGGCAGGAGTTGGCCAGAGCGATGAGATTCATCAACAACGAGGTCCGTTTTCTGCTGCGAGTCGGCGTCGTCACCGCCGTCGTCGTGGTAGCGAAGGTCGGCGTCCATGCGCTGAGCTGGGAAGTGATCTCGCTCAACGCGTTGTTCACCGGGATCATCGCCGCCAATGTCTTCCTCATGGGATTTCTGCTCAGCGGCGTCCTGTCGGACTACAAGGAGAGCGAGCGCCTGCCGGGCGAGCTGAGCGCCTGCCTGGAGAACATGGCCCAGGAGGTGGTGGGCATCGGGCTTGCGAAGCCGCAGATCAACGTCGGGCCGTGCCTCGCCCGGCTCTCGCAGCTGACCGACCAGATCCGCAGCTACTTCTACAAGAAGCTCGACATGGCCGACCTGCTGGAGGGCGTCAACGAGCTGACAGTCGAGTTCGCGGGGCTGGATCCGGCGACGCAGGGAACGTGGGTGGCTCGGCTCAAGACCGAGCAGAGCAACCTGCGGCGCACTCTCATTCGAATCAACACGATCCGCGAGACGTCCTTCGTGTCCACCGGCTACCTGCTGGCGGACCTGATCACTTTCCTGCTTTGCGTGGGCCTCGTGTTGACCTTCGTGGATCCGTTCTACGAGTCGCTCTTCTTCTCGGGAGTCATCTCGTATCTGATGATCTTCCTGCTGATGCTGATCCGGGACCTGGACAATCCTTTCGGCTATTACGAGGCGTCTTCGAGCGCAGACGTGACCCTGCAGCCGCTGCTCGACACGGCCGGCAGGCTGGCGCGCATCGCCGGCGTGGATCAATCCGGCACGCGTTTCGTCCAGATGGACATCCAGGCCGCGGCGAATCTTCGAGCCGCTCTCGACGACGCCCTGGCTCCGGCCAACCGCGGCGCTTAGGCCGGCCCGCACGCCCAGGCCGCGGCTCGGGCAACGGCAAACCCGGGCTCCAGCCTCGGCGCTTGCGGGCGATACCTCCGGTACGATCGTCCCACGGTCGCATGACGTGCGACGGGGACAGGGATTGACCTCGGCTGATACACTCGCCGAGCACCGCTCCACCAGGAGTTGGTGTAGTCGCCGTTACGGAGAATCGGGTTGGGCCTGTTCAACAGTCGGAGCCGCCGCCAAGTCGCCATCCTCGTTCGGACTGATGGTCGGCGCGTGGAGGTGCCCGCGGAGAACCTCGGCCTGATCGACGTGTCCCTCCTCGGCCTGCTTCACACCATCGAGTTCGGCATTGAGCGCGTATTCGTACTCATTACCGGCTCCCGGCGGGAGGCTGGACCAAGGGACAAGCGCTGACGACGCAAGCCCAGACGACCAGAACCCTCGCCGGTAGGCGAGGGTTTTTTGATGAGCCGATCAGACCGCGATTCGAGAGTCGGAGCTAACCGCCAGCAGACGGATGCCAGCGAAAGGAAGGGCGAAGCGATGGGGACCACGGACGACGGACCGGGCCGTTCGCCTACGGCGACTTCGAGCCGGCGCATCAACCACATGCCGGGCGCCGGCACGCCGACGGCCGACGCCATCTCGGCCGGGCGGCGGGAGATGCTGACCGACAGGCACCGCCTCCAGATCAAGAGCCTGGCCGAGCGCGGCCTGAGCCGCCCGCGCATCGGCGCCGACGCTCTGTGCGAGGCCCTCCTGCGTCAGGGCGTCGACGTCTTCTTCGGTTTCCCCGGCGGTGTTCTGCTGCCGCTGTACGACGTCCTCGGCGACTACCCGGAACTGCGCCACATCCTGGTGCGCCACGAGCAGGGC
>CAZGUS010000098.1:0-9500 GCA_964529245.1 uncultured Anaerolineaceae bacterium | reverse complement strand
GAGGTCGTGATCGAGGGAGACCCCGGCACGCTGACCCTGCTGGGGCTCGGGCAGGCTGCGACACGGCTTCACGACACTCTCGAAAAGCTGCGCGATGGGGCCTTCGACGACGCCGCGGGGTTCGTCGATCAGCTCCTCCCCGACGCGCCGTTCGACGTGCGCCAGAAGGCGGGCGAGCTGCTCGTCGACGGCCGGCCGACGCGACCCGAGGAGTTCGGCGAGGCGGCCTGGCCGATCGTCGAGACAGCCGTCCTGGGCGAACCGGCCTTCGCCGAAAGCTACAGGTCGCTGTGTTCGACGGCCGGGCCGGCCGCGCCCCGCTGGGTCGCCATGTCGCCCCAGGATCCAGGCAACGACACCGCCAAAATCTGGTTCCTGATCGCGATGCCGGGCAACCTGGTGGCCCTCGAGCTGGTGAGCGCCGGAGCCCACGCCACGTACTTCTTCCGCGTCAAGCCGCGGGCCACGTACGGCGGCGAACCGCCCGAGAACCTGGGCACGGCTGCCGAGCAGGCCGTCCGCGACATCAGCGAAGGGCTGGTGGACATCCGCTTCCTGCGCGAGCCGATGGCGCTGCCGGCCGATCAGCTGCGCCTGCCCGAGTACCTGCGCTACCGCCTGGCTCTGGCGGTCCTGCCCAGCCTGGCCTGGGCGCGCGCGCGTTTCGTGGCGCGCGTCGTCCACCGCGACCCGGCCAGCTGGTCGGCAGCGGTGGCGGATCTCATTCGCTGGCATGCGACCGCACGGGACGAGGCCGCCGAATGGCCCGGGCGCGCGGCGCAGGAATCGCAGATTTCGGCGGCCGGCGGCGACGGCGGCAGTGCCGATGACGGCGCGGCGGACGGCGGCGCCGACGCCGGAGCCGCGGACGGAGGCGCTGCCGAACCGGACACGGCGCCGGCCGAGAATTCGAAGCCTTCGGGCCTGGCAGGCTGATAGGAGCGGACGATGCCGACTTTCAAGCACCCGTGCCCGTATTGCGGCAAGTTCATCGACAAGATCGTGGCCGCGTGCCCGTTCTGCGGCCAGGTGGAGCCGTTCTCGCCGAAGCGCTGCCAGAACTGCCGCAAGATCGTCGAGGATCCGGCGTGGGTCGTGTGCCCATCGTGCGGCGCATCACTGCTGCCGCCGCCTCCGGTTGCCGGTGCCGCGACTTCGACCGGAGCGGCCGCCGGGCAGGCCGCTACGCCACCGCCACCGCCACCGCCTGCCGCGCCCACCGCCCCGGCACAGGCCCAGGCCCCGACGCCTCCGCCGGCGCCGGCCGGAAAGTGCCCCGGATGCGGAGCCCCGCTCCCGTCCGGCGCCCGCTTCTGCACGATCTGCGGGACCATGGCCGGCTGAGCCGGGCAACGGAGGAATGCCAGTGGGATCGGGCCGCATCCGCTTTGCCCTGTTCGTCGTCGATCTCTCGGCCGCCGTCTCGGCCGTGATCGGCGGAGTCGCCGTCGCTCTCGATGCGGACCATTTCCCGCGCGAGTGGCTGACCGGTTCGCCCTTCAGCGACTACGTCCTGCCCGGGGCGATACTGGCCGTGTTGGTGGGCGGCGCGGCCGCCTTGGCAGCTCTGGCCACGGCCCGGTTCCAGCGCGCCGGTGCGCCGGCTTCGATCGTGGCCGGCGTGGTGCTGGTCGGCTGGATCGCCGGCGAGCTCTTTCTGCTAAGGCAGAACGCGGCCGCGACAAGCCCGCGGTCGATCGTCGAACCGATCTACTTCGTCGTCGGGCTGGCGATGGTGGCTCTCGGTTTGATCCTGTGGCGCCGCGGGCGGGCGGCGGCCGCCTAGCCGCTTGGCTGCTCAGCCGACCTTGTTACCGCAGTTGCCGCAGAAGCGTGTGTCGGCCGCCAGGTCGGCGCCGCACTTGGAGCACTTGGCGGTGCCCAGAGGCGTGCCGCAGTTGCCGCAGAACTTCTCGCTGCCGACCGGCTTGCCGCAGTTGGGGCATTCGGTGGCGCGGGCGCTGACGTCGCCGGAGAAGACCTTCTGGCCCTGAACGGCCTCGCGCATCTGGCTGATCTCAACGGATGAGCGCTCGGCTTCCATCTCGGCGGCGAGGTTCGGGGCGCAGTTGACGCACAGGCCGCGAGCCTTGTTGAAGCACGTCTCGTCGACCCAGTTGTTGCACCGCACGCAGCGGTGGAACAGCGGCATGATCTCGTTGGAGGCCTTCTGCAGGGCCTTGTCGCGGGCGTCCCGGTCGGTGATCTGCTGGGCGCTGTCCGCCGCGTTGCGCGCGCCCCAGAGCCCGCCGATGAGACTGCTCGCGCCGCCGAGGATGGACGCGCCGGTGCCGAGCAGATTCTTCTGGTACTCGCTGCGGTATCCGCTGCCGCAGACGTCGCACCGGAACTCGAACTGGTAGCCCTGGTTGGTCGAGAGATCCTGGTAGTTGCTGGTGAACGGGGTGAAGCCCGGCATTCGACCCACTCCTGGCGGTTGCGGCTGGGCCAGCTGCGCGGCTGGCGACGGTTGTGCCCAGATGTTAGCGCCACGGCAGGCCGCTCGGGAGCCGAGTTGGGCCGAGGGGCCGCAAGCGCGTGCCGCGCCAGGTTCGTCCCGCTGTCGGCGTTGGTCAGCCGGTCTGCGTTGGCGAGGCCGAGGAGCCGGGCACCGAGATGTCGGCGACCCTGGCAACGACGTGGAAGGCGATGGTGTCGCTCTGAGGGCCAGCGCTCGACGCTGGGCCGGATCCCCACACGGCCACCACGACGAAGACCCCGTATTGCGATGCCGCGTTCGAGTCGACACCGGCGGCCGCGTCCACGACGACAGTCTGGTACGCGCTGCCATCGGTGGGCGCCGCCCCGCCCGGCGTTTCGACGATTCTCGATCCGGTGGAATCGCTCTGGAGGTAGCCGCCGACCAGGAACGTATGACTTTCGGAGAGTCCCCACGGCCAGCCATCGGCGCCGCGGTGGACCAGCTGTGAGGGCGAGACGGGCTCGATCTGGCCCAGGTTCTGCACCACTCCGGGACGCCGGTAGCGCAGGGCGAACGTGGCGGTCACCTTCGGCAGGGTCAGCGGGTCGCCCTCGATGCAGACCTGGGAATGCATACCCGCGACCACCCCAATCGAGGCATATGGATCGGCCGCGCAATAGGTTCTCCCGGTGACCGTGACCTGGGCCACGAGCGTCGCGTTCGCCGGCAGGACGGGTTCGGCCAGCACTGCTGCCAACTCCGAAGTGGTGAGCGCTCTGTCGCTCGGGTAACCGGGACGCGGAGTCTCCACCGGGACCGGCGTCTGAGGTAGGGCCGTGGTCGGCGACTTGCTGGTTGAGGGCGTCGCCGACTCGGACAGAGAGATGTCGGCGAGCTTCGCGAGGACGAGCCACGCGGTGCAGCTGACGTTGCTCTGGGGCGGCGCACTGGCGCACTGCTCGACCACGCTGCGGACGACGAAGACGCCATGCACCGGGCTGCCATATGGCACCGAGTCGATCTCGCGCATGCCGGACGCGCCGACCTCGACGCCGCCCTCGGGTGGGGCCGGCATGGTCAGCGAAGCACCGGCGTAGGCGTTGGGGTCGTCGGCCAGCCAGCTCAGGTGGCACGGATCGGTGCCAGTCGGATCAAGCGGGTCGCCGACGGTCATCGGATACGCGGTCGGACACGGCCAGTAGTCGCCGCCCAACCAGCCGTCGACGAGGAACGTCTCGTCGGCGCCCGGCCACTGGTCGGCGACGCTGAACGCCAGGCGCGAGCTCGACGCCGGGGTTATCTCGCCGAGGAGCCCGAGATAGCCCGGGCCGAGATAGCGGAAGGCGAAAGTGCCGCTCGCCTTCGCCGCCGTCAGCCTGGCGGACACCCCGGCGCCCATGACGCAGACCTGCGAGCCCATGCCCTCGATCACGCCGATCGTCGGGTAGCTGTTCATCGGGCAGACGTCGGTTTCCGCGTCGATCGTGACCTCGGCGACGAGGGCTGTGTTCGTGGCGAGCGCCGGACCGGCCAGGAGCGCGGCCAGCTCTGAGGTGGTGAGGGCGCGGTCGGTCGGGTAGCCGGCGGGCGACGCAGCCGGGCCGCCGCGCAAGCCCGGAACTGCGACCGCGACGGCCAGCGCGACCACGAGCGTCAGGCCGATGCCGGCGGCGGCCAGGCGCGGAACGCGCCAGATCGGGCGCGACCACCGGCTGTCGGTTCGAGTCTGCGGCGCCGAATCAACCGCGGTCAGGACCTCGGCCAGGAGATCGTCCGGAACGCGGCCGACGGCTCGACGCGCCAGCTGGGCGCCGAGCTGCGGATCGGTCGGAAGCGGCGCGTCGTTCATCGCGACTCCTTCGCCAGCGCCGACTCAAGGGCCGCGCGGGCCCGGTGCAGCCGGGACTTGACCGTGCCGGTCGGCGCGCCCAACGCGGTCGCGATCTCGGCCACCGGCAGCTCGCGGAGGTGATGCAGGACCAGCACGGCGCGGTCGTCGATCGACAGCCGGGCGAAGGCTCGGTCGAAGACCTCGGCGTCGGCGACTCGGTCGTCCAGCGTCCGCTCGGGCGAGGCCGGCTCATGACCGCCTTCGGGCTCGGGCAGGCGAAGCTCGCGAACGCTGGTGCGACCCCGACGGCGCAGCTGGGCGCGGCAGGCGTTCAGGTTGATGCGCCCGAGCCAGGCGTCGAAGAGGTCCGGATCGCGCAGCGCCTCGCGGTGGCACCACGCGGAGACGAAGGTCTCCTGGGTCGCGTCGGCGGCGTCGGCCTGTTCTCCGAGAATCGCGAGCGAAGTGCGGTACACGGCATCGATCCGGCTGCGGACGAGGGCGTCGAAGGCGGCGCGATCACCCGATCGGGCTCTCTCGACGAGCGCTCGCTCCATGTGCCTCCCTCTTGTGGCCTCTACCCGTATCGATGCTCGCCGAGGCCGCCGGGTTGCATCGGCTTCGCGACCGAGTGGCCGGGCCGGCCCGATCGGACTTGGGGCGGCATACTTCCGCCATGCCCGACCACATCGTCCCGCTCGAGCGATTCCACGAAGCCCGCCGTGTCCTCGATGGCCGCATCGATCGCACGCCCATTCTGGCCTCGTCGACGGCCGGCCGGGTGCTCGCCGCGCGCGGCATTCACGTGGCCGATGGACGCGTCTACGCCAAGGCCGAGCATCTCCAGAAGACCGGCGCGTTCAAGATCCGCGGCGCCCTGAACAAGATGGCGAACCTGTCGAAGGCGGCCCGGGCGGCCGGGGTCATCACGCTCTCCGCCGGCAATCACGCCCAGGGCGTGGCCCTCGCGGCCCGTGAAGCCGGCGTTCATGCCGTGGTCATGATGCCGGCCGGCGCGGTCCGCTCGAAGGTCGACGCCTGCCGCGGCTACGGCGCCGAGGTGATCCTCTTCGGCCAGCACGTGGGCGAGACCTGGACGCGGATGGAGGAGGTCCAGGCGGAGCGCGGACTGACGTTCGTGCCCCCATTCGACGACCCGCTCATCATCGCGGGGCAGGGGACGATCGGCCTGGAGATCCTCGACGACCTGCCCGACGTGGACGTCGTCGTGGCCGGGATCGGCGGCGGGGCGCTCTGCACCGGGACTGCGGCGGCGATCAAGGAGACCCGGCCGGGGGTGCGCGTCTACGGCGTGGAGCCGCTGAGGTCGAACGCTCTGTCGCTCGCCCTGGAGCGCGGCGAGATCGTGCCCATCGAGCCGGTGTCGGTTGCCGACGGCCTGGGCGCCCCCTTCGCCGGTGAGTGGACGATGGCGATGGGCCGGCGCTACCTGGACGCGATCGCGCTTCTCGACGACGCCACGATCCTGGCCGGGATGCGGTTCGCGCTGGAGCGCATGAAGCAGCTCGTCGAGCCGGCCGGGGCCGCGGCGCTGGCGGCGGTGCTCTTCGGCCACATCCCGATCCACGACGGCGAACGGGTCTGCGTCGTGTTCAGCGGCGGCAACGTCGAGATGGGGCGGCTGGGCGAGTTGCTGGCGGGCGCCGCGCCCCTCGAGATTCCGTCCGGGGGCTGAGCGGTCAGTACGCGCCCAGCTCGTGCAGGCGGTCGTCGTCGATGCCGAGGTAGTGGCCCAGCTCGTGCAGGACGGTCGCTCGGACCTCGCGCTCGAGTTCGGCCGGTTCCGGGAAGTCTTCCTCGAGGGCGAAGCGGAAGAGCGTGATCTTGTTCGGGATCATGGCCCAGTCGGCGGCCCACTCGGTCCGCGGCACGCCTTCGAACAGCCCGTACAGGTCGTCACCCGGGCCGAGGCCGGACTCCCGCCGCTGCCCCGGCGACGGTTCGTCCTCGACCACCACCACCACCTCGTCGAGGGCCCGCGAGAACGGCGCGGGGATCGAATCCAGCGCTATCTCCACTATTTCCAGGAACTGGCTCTCGCTCAGTTCGCCGGCGGCCTGGCGCCTTCTGCGCGGGTTCCTTCGGATGTGGTCTGGCATGGCGCCCATGCTACGGCGGCCCCGCTCGGGGCGCCGGCCGCTCGGCGCGACTGCCCGCGGCGCGTCCGCGGCGTACGATGGGCGGGAAGGAGCAAGCCCATGCCGACGGACCAGCCCGACACGCCAGACCGACTCGACCTGGAGGCCCGCGTACGCGAGCTCGTCGACGACATCGAGACCGGCGGGGACGGCGACGCGGCCACTGCGCCGCCCGAGCCGGGCGCGAGTCGGGCGGACGCGTCCCGGATGGCCGACGGAGGCATCGAGGAGGCGGTGCGCCGGATCCTGCTCGAGATCGGCGAGGATCCCGAGCGCGAGGGTCTGCTCCGCACGCCCGAGCGGATGCACAAGATGTGGCTCGAGCTCTCGTGCGGCTACCGCGTCGACCCGGACCGGCTTATCAACGGCGCCGTCTTCGACGTCGGCTACAGCGAGATGGTGGTCATCAAGGGGATTCCGTTCTACTCGCTGTGCGAGCACCACATGCTGCCGTTCTTCGGCAGCGTCTCCGTCGGCTACCTGCCCCGCGGTCGGGTCATCGGGCTCTCGAAGATCCCGCGCATCGTGGAGATGTATGCCCGCCGGCTGCAGGTCCAGGAGCGCCTGACCCAGCAGATCGCCGACTTCCTGCAGCAGCGGCTCAACCCGTACGGGGTCGGCGTCGTGATCGAGGCGGAGCACCTGTGCCTGGCCATGCGCGGCGTGCAGAAGGGCGGCGCGACGATGGTCACGAGCAGCGTGCTTGGCTCGTTCCGCACCACCAAGGAGACTCGCGACGAGTTCATGGCCCATCTGGAACGGGCGGTCCCGCGAGTCTGAGCGCTCGAACGGGCGGCCGGCGCCGCTATCATTCGGACATGACTGATCGACCGCTCAAGGTTCTCATCGCCAAGCCCGGGCTCGACGGGCACGATCGCGGCGCCAAGGTGCTGGCTCGTGGTCTTCGCGACGAAGGCTTCGAAGTCGTCTATACCGGCCTGCGCCAGACCCCCGACATGATCGTCACCGCCGCCCTCCAGGAGGACGTCGACGTCGTCGGCCTCTCGATCCTGTCGGGCGCGCACATGACCCTGCTGCCGCGAATCTGCGCGCTGATGCGAGAACGCGGCATGGAGGACGTCCTGGTCGCGGCGGGCGGGATCATCCCCGATGACGACGTCGCGGCTCTCAAGGAGGCCGGCGTCGCCGCGGTGTTCGGGCCCGGCACGACGATCGCCCAGGTGGCCGACTTCCTGCGCGCCAACGCCCGGCCGCGGGAGTAGGCGACCGGAATGGCCGGGCCGCAGGAGTCGAGGACGGCCGAAGGATCGAACCCGGCCGAAAGTTCGGTCGCGCGGCGAGCCGACTCTCTGTGCGACGCGGCGCTCGCGGGAGACCGGCGTGCCCTGGCCCGGCTGCTCACCGCGGTCGAGAACAGAACGCCGCTCGCAGAGGCTGCCATGCGGCGCCTCTACCCGCTGGCCGGGCATGCCCAGCTGATCGGCGTGACCGGGCCCCCGGGCGCGGGCAAGAGCACGCTCGTCGCGGCGTTGATCGCGGAGCTCCGCCGTGCCGGACGACCCGTCGCCGTCGTTGCGGTCGATCCTTCCAGCCCGATCACCGGCGGCGCCGTTCTGGGCGACCGGGTCCGCATGCAAGCCTACGCCGCGGACGCCGACGTCTTCATCCGGTCGATGGCGTCGCGCGGCCATTCGGGCGGGCTTTCATCCGCGACGAGCGCGGCCGCCGCGGTCTTCGACGCCGCCGGCTTCGACGTGGTGCTGATCGAGACCGTCGGCACAGGGCAGAGCGAGGTCGAGGTCGCCGCCGCCGCCGACACCACTGTCGTCGTCGAGGCTCCGGACATGGGCGACGAGATCCAGGCCATCAAGGCGGGCCTTCTCGAGGTGGCCGACATCGTCGTCGTCAACAAGGGCGACCGGCCCGCGGCGCATCGAACGGCCGGCCAGCTCCACGCCATGCTGGCCGACGGCCCTCGCGAGCCCCGGCCCGGCAGACCGGCGCCGAAGCATCCGGAGGTGCTGGTGACGACGGCCGCGACCGGAGAGGGAGTGGCGGAGCTCCTGGCCGCGATCGACCGCCACCGCACCGCGGCGCGCGGCTCCGACGGCGAGTCGGTTCGTCTGAAGCGCGCCGAGGCGCAGGTCTGGGCCGTGCTCGTGGATCGGCTGCACGCCCGCGTGCGCGCCCTCGAAGGCGACGCCGGGCAGATCGACGGCGCCCAGATCGACGCGGCGGCGCAGGAACCACGGGCTGAGTCGGGGGACCGGACCACGCCGGGTGCCGGCGAGCTCCTCCGCGCCGTGGCGGCGCACGAGCTCGATCCCTACGCGGCGGCCGACACGATCCTGGATCGCCTGGTGGGAGACGCCTCCGGGACCGGGATCGGGATCGCGGCCGGCCGGCGCGGCCGGCCGTAGCTAGCGGCTTTCGCGCTCGGCCACCTGGGCCTCGGACACGGCATCGCGCACGACCCGGATCACGGCGTCGATGTCGAACGGCTTGGCCAGCAGCCTGATGCCGCGCTTGGTGGCGAATCCCCGCAGGTCCGGATTGAGAACGTCGCCGCTCATGAACACGGCGCGCTTGGCCAGTTCCGGCCGGAAGTCGACCGCGGCGTCGTAGAACTCGGTGCCGCTCATTCCGGCCATCCGGTGGTCGATCAGCATGACGTCGTAGGTCACGTCCCGCAGGCCCTCGAGGGCCTGGGCGCCGTCCTGGAACGGGTCGCAATCCATGCCTGCCGCAGCGAGGACCTTCTTGAGGAAGGCCCGAATCGACGGCTCGTCGTCGAGCGCCAGGATGCGCAGCCGGACCGTCGGCACAGCCACTGGCCCGCCCGCCGCAGCTTCCGACGCCGGTGGCGTGGCTGAGAGGGCGGCTGCGGCCGCGGCTGGCGGCGAGGCGTTCGATGCACTCGAGGGGGCGGCGAACGGGACGGCGCCCGAAGCCACGGCCGGGGGGGCTCCGCCCGGCAGCGAGCCATCGGCAGCCGCCGCGCCGTGTCCGCGCCTGGCGGCCTTCGGCCTGGCCGGCGCTGCCGCTGCGGGTGCGACCGGCGCCGCAGGTTCCGTCGCGACCGAGTCTTCGCCCGGTAGGGTCGCACCATCGAGCTGGGAAACACGCC
>CAZGUS010000097.1:0-9548 GCA_964529245.1 uncultured Anaerolineaceae bacterium | reverse complement strand
CGTCGCAACTTGGCGGCGCCTTTGGCGCGGCCGTCTTCGCCCTGATCCTTCAGACACAACTCGCCGCGCAAGCCGCCGGCGGTCTTGCCGGCCGCGCCACCGCGTTTGACAACGCGTTCTGGTGGTCGATCGGCCTCACCGCGCTCGCCATCATTCCCGCGCTGTTTCTTCCCGAGCGGCGGCGGTCTCCTCGGGCCGCGTTCGCTCAGTCGCCGGCCGAATAGCCCCGCAGGACGTTGTCGACCACGCGCTCGGCGAAGGCTCGATCGAGTTCGCCGCCGAACATGAGCCGGAAGTAGACCGGGCCGACGAGCAGCTCCGTGGCGAGGTCGACGTCCGCGTCGGGGCAGAGGTCGCCGCGCTCGATGCCGCGCGTGATCATGCGCGCGATCTCCTCGCGGCGCGCCTTGATGACGGTCGCGCGGAACGGATCTCCGAGTGCGGGGTTGCTGGCGATCTGCGAGAGAAGGGCGCGGATGACCGGTCCGAAGTCCGATTCGGTCACGGCCAGCATCGGGTTCATGACAGCCGCAAGCATCTCCTGGCGCGTGTCGCCGGTCTGCTCGATGGCGATGTGAGGCGCGGCCAGATCGGCAAGGAGCGCCTGGGCGAGCTCCTCTTTCGAGCGCCAGCGGCGGTAGATCGTCGCCTTGCCGACGCCGGCATGAGCGGCAACGTGCTCGAGGCGAAGGGCTGAGTACCCCTCCTTGATCAGCTGCTCGCGGGCCGCGTCGAGGATGGCGCGATGGGCCTTGTCGCTGCGCGGCCGACCCCGGTGTGGCGCGCCGCCCAGGAGGGTTGCGATCGTTGCGATCGAGTTGCGAGACGCCGCGTCTTGATTAATCTCTCCCATTCCAGTATGATACGGAACGGCTCGTATTTGAGCAAGGAGAATAGCGAGATGATCGACAACTTCAACGCGCTCGACCGGATCGAGCTGGCCGAGCACGGGACGCCGTTCTGCGCATGTGGACAGCCGACGTCGGCCGCGGCCCGGCCAGATGGAATCTGGCTCGAGTGCCTGTCGCTTCGAGCCCCCGCAGCCGGCCGCATCGGCCGCCTGATGGCGGTGCTCACGCCCGGTAGTCACACCCGCGAGCTGATCGTCGAGATGGTCGCGGACGCGGCCTGAAGTCGAGCCGGCGCCCTGGCGGCAGCCGGCCCGGTATCGCGGTCGAACCCGACTGAGGGCCTGCGCCCGCACCCACCATCGGGCCAGGCCCGAAACCCGCTTTGACCGCTCCTGGCCGGCGACGCCGTCTGCCAGCAGGCGCGGGCTGAGCCCAACCCCACCCTTCGAAAGGGACCAACGATGTTTACCCCGACGATCCTCAGAGACATACACGACCGGCAGCTTCAGGAGATCCAGGGGGCGCGTCCGTTCGGCGGTCCGCTGAGCGCTTCCCTGTCGACGCTGCGCCAGACGGTCGGGCACGGGCTGATCCGTGTCGGATCCGCGCTGGCTTCCGATGGCTCCCGGCAGCAGACGAACCCCTGCTAGTCGCCGCCTGAACCTACACAAAGCCGGGGCACACGCCCCGGCTTTCCTCTATCTCCCGATCTCGAACCTGATGTCGGGCGACGGGCGCTCGGTCCTGATCCGGACGTAGCGTCCGAGGACGATGCCAAGGACGTCCGCGAACTGCCCGACGCTCTTCACTTTCCCGAGAGAACCCTGGATCGTGCGGATCTGATCGGCCGGCAGCGGCTCGCCGGTGACCACGTGGAAGCGAAGACCGTGCCAGTCGAACGTCGAGATGCTCTCGACGGAGGTGCCGGTGCGGGCTGTCAAACGGGTATCCATCACGAGCACAGATTACGCCGAGCGAGTGCGGCGGGCCAGTCTTTCGGATGCTGTTTCACCACCCGAACGGGCACGGCGCGGCAAGGCGTTCAGCCGACTGCTGCCGGCTTTCGATCGCCCATAATCCCTTGGCGCCTGGCGACTTCGGGCCCAACCGCCGGCCAGGCCGCAAGGAGAGAATCATGATGAGCTACCGCACCGTGGCCACCCGGCTGCGGCATCCGGTCAACGTCGCGCTGCATGCCAACGCGCCGCTGGGAGTCCGCATCGCCAACGCGGTGACAGGCTTCATGGGCTCCTGGAAGTTCATCATCCTCCAGACCCTGGTGGTGGCCGCCTGGGTCGCCGGCAACATCTACCTCGTCTTCCACTTCGACCCATACCCGTTCATCTTCCTGAACCTGGCCTTCAGCACGCAGGCCGCCTACGCCGCGCCGCTGATCCTGCTGGCCAGCAATCAGTCCGCAGTGCGCGACCGGGCGACCCTGGAGCACGCCGCGGCTGAGGCCGAGGAGGCCGACCATAAGGACGACGACCTCCGCGCCCGACTCGAGCGCATCGAAGCTCTGCTCACGGCGCTGGCAGCCTCAAAGGGCTGACTGATCGATCGGGTCGAGCACGAAGACGGGGATCTCGCGGTCGGTTCTGGCCTGGTAGTTCGCGTAGTCGGGCCAGGTCGCGACCGCGCGCTCCCACCAGACGGCCTTCTCGTCGCCCGTGACCTCGCGCGCCGTGTAGTCGCGCTTGTTGGCTCGATCCTGGAGTTCGACGTGCGGGGTCTTCTTGAGGTTGTAGTACCAGACGGGGTTCCTGGGAGAGCCGCCGAGGGAGGCGACCACCGCATAGACGCCGTCGTGCTCGACGCGCATCAGGGCCGTCTTGCGGAGCTTGCCGGTCCTGGCGCCTACGGAGGTCAGCACGATGACCGGCCGGCCTCGCAGATCGCCGCCCTCCTCGCCGTTCGTCGCCTCGTAGACTTCGGCGTTCGTGCGCGCCCACGAGGATGTGCTCGGTTCGTAGTCTCCGGTCAGCGGCATGGTTCCTTCCTTCTCCGATCGCGTCGATCGCTCACAGCGCCGGCTCGGCCGACTCTTCGGCCGCGGCGGACTCCCCCGCCATCGTCGCCCCGGATGGCGTCTGGCGCTGCGGACGGGTGGCGAGCGCCGAACCCAGGATCACGAGCCCGAATCCGATGCCCATGACCGGCGTGAACGATTCGTTGAGTATCGCGACGCCCAGCAATGCTGCCACGGCCGGGTTGACATACGTGATGACGGTGGCACGGATCGGGCCGATCTCGTCGATCAGGGCCCAGAAGAGCACGAACGCGGCCGCCGTGCAGACCACTCCGAGGATTGCGACGGACGCGAGCGCGCCGGGCGACGGCATCACCACTGGGCGCTGGACGGCGGCGAACGGGGCATATACCAGAGCGCACAGCGACAGAGACAGCGCCATGACCCCAACGCTCGAGAGGCCGCCCAGCCTTCGAGCCAGGATGGCAGGGCCGACGGCGTATCCGACGACGACAACGCCGATCTCCAGCAGTGCCGTCGTGTCCGACGAACCGAGGTTGACGCCGATGATGGCGGCGACCCCGGCCAGGCCGACAAGCAGCCCGAAGACTGCGTTCGAGCCGATCCGTTCCCGGCTTCCTGTGCCCACGGCGATGACGGTGCCCACGAGCGGCACGCCGGCGACCAGCAGACCTGCCAGCGAGCTGGTCACGTGCTGCTCGGCGGAACCCAGGAGAAGCCACGGCCCACCGACTTCCGCCACCGCGAAGGCGACAACCCAGCGCCACCGCGCCAGGACCGGCCGCATGTCCGTGCGCAGCAGCGCGATCGGCAGCAGGATCAGGGTCGCGATGCCGGTGCGGGCGAAAACCAGCGTCGCCGGCGAGATCTCGGCCACCGCGATCCGAATCAGCAAGTACGGGATGCCCCAGATGATCGCCATCACGCCGAAGAGGACGAGCGCTCTGCGGCTCATGCCGGCACCCGTTCGGCCGCCCGCAACCGCGGCCCGCCGCCGCGCGCGGGAGCGCACTCACGTCCGGGCACGTGCCCGCGCCTGCCCGTCGCCGTCTCCAAAGCTGTCGTCAGTTTCACCGGCCGATCTTCGCAGAACTCGGGCTCCCCAGCTTCCGCTCAACGGTTTCGCGCCGTCGGCGCCCACGAGACGCCCCGTCCGCGGCGAACACCGCTTGATGAGACGAATCCCACGAAGTGTCGCGGGGCGCCACGGCGTTCGACAACAATCGAGCGGTGACAAGTTCGCGCGCGGCCTGGGGACGGGGGTTCGACCCGGACCGCCTCGGCATCCTCGAGTTGAAGATGTGGAAGGCCTACTACCGGCGTCAGCCGGCCCGATTGTTCGGGCTGCTCGTCAAGGCCAACCGCGAGCAGGCGGCCGCCTCGTGGCCTCGAGCGGTCATCGCCGCCGCCTGCCTGGCACGCGGCGCGGCTGCCTTCGGGCGAACCGGATGGGGCGGCAATGGCGACGCCACCGAGCGCGACGATCCGGCGTACTTGCGCGACATCGTCCGCGGCTACCGAATGCTGGGCCTGCCCGAGGGCGTGGACGCGGACGAAGTGGCGCGCCGGGAGCTCGGCTGGTGGGTGGTGCGGCGCGAGATCGGGCTGGCTTCCGGCGAGGCGGCCGGTTCGGCGATTGCCGCCCTGTATGCCGAGCTCTACGACTTGCCGATGGCCACGGTCGCCGAGGCCGGCCGATTGCGAGGGCTCGCGGCGGAGGTTCGCGATCGAGGCGCGACCGCCGACCCGGACGGTCCGACCGGGCGCGGCGCGGACTACTGGCCCGAAGTGGGTCGATTGCTGGTCGCCTCGTACCGCTCGCTCAAGGCGGCGGTCGCGCCCGAGGCTGCGATGGCCGCCGCGATGCCGGCGCCACGGGCGACCGAGGCCCACCACCGCGCCTCCAACGAGTACGCGTTCCTCACCACCTGGTCCATAGCTGCCACGCCCGAGGAGATAGCGGAGGTTCTGGGCGACGCCGAGGCCCTATCGCGGTGGTGGCCGTCGGTCTATCTTCGGGCGACCGTGCTGGAGCCCGGTGACGACCGCGGGCTCGGACGCCTCGTCGACCTGTACACCAAGGGCTGGCTGCCGTACACCCTGCGCTGGCAACTCCGCGTGACCGAGAGCGACGCGCCTCGTGGGTTCACGATCGAGGCGACCGGCGACTTCGTCGGCCGGGGAGTCTGGACCCTGACGCCCGAGCTGGCAGTCGGAGAGGCCGGAGGGCCTCGCACCCGCGTCGAGTACGACTGGCGAATTCGCGCCGAGAAGGGCCTGCTCAAACGCTTGTCTTTCCTGGTGAAGCCGGCGTTCGCCGCGAATCACCGCTGGGCGATGGCCAGCGGTGAGCGGTCGCTGGGTCTCGAGCTGGCCCGGCGCCACGCTCTCTCGGATGCGACCGTCCTCGCCGCCATTCCCGAACCGCCCGGGCCCACGTTCCCGTTCTTGCTCCACAGTTAGCCCCGGCGGCATCCTTCCGGCGCATATTCAGAGAGCGTTTAGGAACGCGATCACTCGTGTGCCGGCTCCCCTCTTGGCGTCGTCGGCATGCTGGGTGAGGTCGCCGCAGGACCGCCTCCCGAACCGGCGCCGGTTGCCACGGCGCGGAGTCGACAGTGTGGTGAATACAGACCTGAAGCCGGGCGACGAGCTCGACGGATTCCGGATCGTCCAGCTCCTCGGCCAGGGCGCCTCGAGTGAGGTGGTCCTTGCAACCGACGGCGACGGACGTCGCGTGGTCCTCAAGCTGCCTCGAGACGCGGCGCTGGCCTCGCCGTCGTCGTTCGACCGGTTTCGACGCGAGCTCGAGATCGTGCGCCGCCTCGATCATCCCGGCATCCAGCGATCGACGGACGACCACCTCGACCGAAGCCGGCCATACCTGATCGTGGAGTACGTCGACGGGGAGACGCTCGCCGGTCTGCTCGGCCGCGAGGGGCCCCTGCCGGTCGATCGCGCCATCGACTTCGCGTGCCAGCTGACCCGCGCGATGGCCCACGCCCATCGGCAGGGCGTCGTCCATCGTGACCTCAAGCCGCTCAACGTCCTCGTTGCCGCCGGCGACCGGCTCGTCATCACCGACTTCGGCATCGGGCTGCTCGACGGAGCCAAGCGGTTGACCTGGCAATGGTTCGGCGCGGCCCTCGGCACGCCCGACTATATGTCGCCCGAACAGGTCCAGGGTCGGCGCGGCGACGCGCGGAGCGACATCTTCGCGATCGGGGTCGTGCTCTTCGAGATGCTCACCGGCAGAGTTCCGTGGCGAGGCGACAACCCGATGCAGGTGATGGAGCAGCACCTGGGCGCACCGGTCCCGGCCATGCGCGACTGCGGCGCGGAAGTCCCGCCGGTCGTCGAAGGCATCGTGCGCAAATGCCTGCGCAAGCAGGCCGACGAACGCTACCAGGACGCCGCGGCACTTCTCCACGACCTCGAGCACTGGCCTGAATTGACGCCGGAGATGTTCGTCTTCGGTGACGAGAAGCCGCTTCCGTCTGCCGAGTCGCACCTGCTGCTTCTCGTCGCCGGGATCGTCCTGAGCTTCCTCGCTTTCAGCACGATATTCGTCACCGCGGCCTATCTGATCGCGCACCGCTGACTCGCCGCCCGAGCGTCGATGCCGCCCGCCGGCGGCGTGCGGCGGCCCACCCGGCCGGCGGCCCTCCCCGTCAGAGCTTGCGGATGACGCGACAGGGATTGCCCACGGCCACGACCCGAGGCGGGATGTCGCGGGTCACGACGCTGCCGGCCCCGATCACCGCCTCGTTCCCGATCGTGACCCCGGGCAGGATGATGACGCCGCCGCCGAGCCAGACGTCGTCGCCGATCGTGATAGGCGCCGCCGACTCGAGCGGGCGCGGCGCCGTGCGAGTGGCGGCGTCGAGCGGGTGGCAGGCCGTGTACAGCTGCAGCCCGGGCCCTATCCAGGTCCGCTCGCCGATCTTCACCGGGACGCTGTCGAGGATGATGGCGTTGTAGTTGATGAACGACCTGTTGCCGATACTGAGCAGGTAGCCGTAGTCGCACCGGAACGGCGGCAGGATGATCACGTCATCGCCGATGTGCCCCAGCAGCTCCTCCAGAATCGCCCGCCGTTCGGCGTCCTGGGTCGCGCCGGACGCGTTGAACCTCTCACACAACAGCGACGCGCGCAGGCGGTCGGCGATCAATTCGGGATCGAAGGCGTAGTACATCTCGCCCCGAACCATCCTGTCCTTTTCCTGGCCCAACGACCTCTCCTTCCGATCGATGCGATGCCCTGCGACCCCGCGGCGTCAGGGCGACGTTGCGCCGTGAGCCGCGCCGTGGGCCACGGGTCGCCGCTGCTCCGCCCCGCCAGAGGATAGGCCGCGTCAGCGAGCCACGTCGCGGCGGCGCACGCCCCAGCCGCCGAGGAGCAGGCCGGCCGCGGCCAGGATGAGGCAGGCGGCCACGCCGGCCGGGTCCCAGTTGCCGACCATCGGCTGACCCAGGTGGGACGTCAGGGCCAACTGGTGGAACCAGTCCGGCAGGCTCAGGGCCGGGGCCACCAGATCGATGATGTATGTCGCCACGACGACCAGACCCACGGACTCCGCGGCGAGGGAGCTCTTCAACCCGCCGACGGCGAAGCCGACCCCGGCCAGCGCCGCGGCGTAGAGTCCAAGCGCGATCGTGCCCGCCATCGGGGTCAGGGCGTCGCTCCCGGCTGCGGCCGCACCGAGGCCGACGCAGCCGGCCATGATCGCCGTCATCACGACTATCGCGAGATACACGCCGAGCCCGCTGTAGATTGCCCAGCGCGGCCGGGATAGCGGCGTGGAGAGGAGCATCTCCAGCCGGCCCGAGGTCTCGTCGGAGGCCCAGCCGGCGACCAGCGTGGCAGCCGCGAAGCCGACCACGATGTACTCGAGCTGGATCATCAGCTGCAAGAAGCCGGCGGCGGTCGTGATGTTGAAAGTAGGGAACACCTGACTGAACGTCTTGATCAGGTCGGGCGACTTCACGACGTCGTCGGCGAGGGCCTTGCTGATCGCCGCCATCGCCAGCGTGACGATGCCGAGGCCCAGACTCCAGGCCAGCGCCATCGACAGCCGCTCGCCGAAGGAGCGACCAATCGGCCCGCCGAGGCCGCGCAACAGGCGCGGCCCCCGGGGCGTTCGAATGGCCTGCTGGGCGCCGAGGTCGCGGCGCGCGAACGCCTCCACCCCGACGACCAGCAGCGCCGCGTCGAGGACGGCGGTCGGAATGAGCGAGGGCCAGTTGTACTGGCCCGCCAGGGGCAGATGATCGGCCGTCCAGGCCAACGGCGTGAGGAGCGCGAAGGGCGTGAACACGGGCACCGTCGCGGCATAGCCCTGGAGGAGCCAGCCGGCGATCAGCGCGAACCCGGCGACCGCGGCGCCGACGGCGCGACCGAAGAACTGGGCCAGCGCGAACGCCAGCCCGCCGAATGCGAGACCGACCAGCCCGACCCAGAGGGCGAACCCCACGGCCGCCTGGACGGGAACGGCATCGCCCGGCAAGGTCGCGAACGCGGCGCCGGCGAGCCAGGCGGCGAAGCCGAGGATCGCCACGGTCAGGGCCATTGCCGTAAGGTGAGCGCCGACCTTCTCCAGCGCGATGCGGCGCTTGCCGAACGGCGCGGTCGCGACGAACTCGAGGCTGCCGCCGCGGGCCTCGCCCGCCAGCGTGCCGGAAAGGGCCAGCATCGACCAGATGGCGGCGATCCACAGGAAGATCGGGCCGTACTTCCACTCCACGTAGCCGCCCATGGTGCCGACATTGACCGCCTTGCCGGCGATCCCCGACGCCACGCCGCTAACGCTCGCGGCCAGGCTCGCCAGCTCGACCCGAGATGCGGCCGTCGGGTAGGCCTTTGTGATGGCCGCGCTGACGGCCAGCAGGAGCCCGGCCATCAGCCCCGCGGTGACGATGAAGGCGAGGCGCGAGTCGCGCATCGTCTTGGCGTAGACGCTGCCCAGGCCGTAGACGCGGCTCCGGAGCGAGATGCGGTACGGCGCCGCGACGGGCGCTCGGCCGGCTTCAGTGGCCACGATCGGCAACCTCCACGGCCGACCGGCCGTACTGCGCCAGGAACGTCTCTTCCAGGCTGGGCTCGCGGCTGACGAAGTCGGCCAGCTCGAACCGCGCCGCCGCCTTGATCACCGGATCGATCGAGCCCGCGACGTGCATCCGCAGGACGTGGTCTTCGGCGACCACTTCGGTCACGCCGGGAAGCCGCTCGAACTCGGCGGCGGGCACCGGGCCCGTGAAGCGCAACTCCACCTGGTGTGCGGCCAGGTCCCTCAGCGCGTCCACCCGATCGACCATGGCGATGCGTCCGTCACGGATGATCGCGACCCGATCGCAGGCTTTCTCGGCCTCCGAGAGCACGTGACTGGAGAGGAACACAGTGTGGCCGTCGGCCACAGTCTCGCGCAGCACCGCGAAGAACGTCTGCTGCACCAGCGGGTCGAGGCCGGAGGTCGGCTCGTCGAGGACCAGCAGTTCGGGCTTGTGCTGGAGCGCGGCGACCAGCCCCACCTTCTGCTTGTTGCCCTTTGAGTATTCCTTGAACTTGCGCGAGGGATCGAGGTCGAAGCGTTCGATCAGCGAGGCCTGATAGGCCCGATCGACGCCGCCGCGAAGGTTGGCGAAGTACTCGAGCGTCTCGCCGCCGGTCAGCTCGTCGTAGAGCGTGAACTCGCCGGGCAGGTAGCCGA
>CAZGUS010000096.1:0-9634 GCA_964529245.1 uncultured Anaerolineaceae bacterium | reverse complement strand
ACGAAGAGCCCGCCTATCGCGCCGACGACCGCTCCCGGCGTCTCGAAGCGCAGCGGGAAGACCCCGACCATGTAGTCGCGCGCCGCCGCCAGCTCCGCGTCGGTGACGAGCGTGTCCCGCATCCGCTCCAGCTCCTTGATCGATTCGGCGATGGCGGGCACGGTCATCGCCGTCTGCACGGCCGTCCGAACCGCGAAGGGGCCGGCACCGCGCCGCATGTCGAACCCGGCCCCGACGCCGTACGTGTAGCCCTTGTCCTCGCGCAGGTTCAGCTGCAGGCGCGAGTTGAAGAGGCCGCCGAGGATGGCCGCCATGACCTGGACTGCGTGGAAGTCCGGGACACGCCGCGCCAGGCCGACGTGGCCGATGCGAACCTCGGATTGAACCGAGCCCGGCCGGTCGTACAGCCGCACGATCGGCCTGTCGATTGCCGAGGCGGAGACGGGGATCTCGGGTGAGGACGGGGCAGAAGGCGCGGCCGAACCGCGGACGGCCAGCGAGCCGAGGACTTCCTCGGCCATGCGCGGGACGTCCAGGCCGGTCAGGTCGCCGCCGACCACCAGAGCGGCGCGCTCGGGCGAGAGCAGGCCGCGATGTATGCCCACGAGTTCGTCGCGTGTGAGCCGCTCGACCGTCGTTTCGTCGCCGCCGGCCAAACGCGAATAGGGCGACGCGGCGGTGTAGATCGTCTGCGAGAAGGCCTGCTCCACGCGGCGCCGGGGCTCGGCGCGCATCTGCAGCAGGTCGTTGAGGCGCTCGTCGCGCAGGCGCGCGACCTCGTCCACGGGGAACGTCGGCCGCTGCACCATCTCGTCGAGGAGTTCCAGGGCGGCCCGCAGACGCGACGCCGCCACTTCGACGCTGGCCGCAAAGGCGTCCCAGCTGGCCTCGGCGTGGAGCGTTGAGCCGAGCCGCTCGGCGGCCTCGATCAGCTCCAGCCCCGGATAGCGTTCCGTGCCCTCGGTCATGGCGCGAGCGACCAGCACCGTGGCCCCGGCCAGATCCGCCGGCTCGTCGACGGCGCCGCTGCGGAAGATCAGGTTGGCCGACACGAGCGGCCGGCCGGGGACGTGGACGGCCAGGACCTGCAGGCCGGACGGCAGCACCGTCCGCTCGAACTTCGGGAAGTTGTACGGGCGCGGCTGGCCGGGCGAGGGTCGCACGGACAGGATCTCTTCGAGCGTCATGCCGCCGTCTCCTCGTCCGCGCCCGGGGCCGCCTGACCGGCGGCGGGCATGTACGTGATCACGACACGATTGTCGGGGCGGAAGACCTCCGCCGCGACGGCCTGGATCTCCGCAGCGGTGACCGACAGGTACCGGTCGAGCTGGCGGTTGATCAGATCGGGATCGTCCAGCAGGGTAGCGAACATCGCCAGGCGGTCGGCCCGCTCGTCGACGCGCTGGAGGGCTTCGAGCTCGTAAGTCTCGATGAGGGCCCGCGCTCTGGCCAGTTCGTCGTCGGTCACAGGCTCACGACCCAGGCGTTCGAGCTCCTCCTCGAAGGCTCGCTCGACGACCGCCGGATCTACTCCCGGCCGGACCGTCGCCAGGCCCGCCGCCATCGACGCTCCGCCGACGAAACCGAGGGCGAAGAATGCGACGTCCTGCGCGATTCGTTCCTCGCGCACCAGCCGCCGGTACAGGCGGCTGCCCTTGCCGCCGGCCAGTATCTGGCAGGCAACCTCGAGCGCCTCCAGCCTGGGGTCGCCGAAACGCGGCGCCCGAAAGCCGAAGTAATGGCGCGGCAGCGGCACCCGATCCTCGACCACCTCACGAATCTCCGCTCCCAGAATCGCAGGCACGCTCATGTCGGCCGGCGCCGGGATGTGCGGGTTGGCCGGGATCTCGCCGAAGTAGCGCTCGACCCAGATGCGGGCCTGCGCCGGATCGACGTCGCCGGCGATCGCGAGGACAGCGTTGTTGGGCGCGTAATAGGTTCGGAAGAAATCGGCCACGTCCTCCAGCGAGGCCGCGTCCAGGTCCGCCATCGATCCGATCGTGGGGTGGTGATATGGATGCTCCGGCGGGAACAGGTGCGCCTGGAGCTTGTTGGACCACTCGCCGTACGGCCGGTTGTCGTAGCTCGAACGCTTCTCGTTCTTGACGACGTCGCGCTGGTTGTCGAGGTTCTCCTGGTTGAGGGCGTCGAGCAGGGTGGCCATCCGGTCTGCCTCCAACCAGAGCGCAAGCTCCAGCTGATGGCTCGGGACGGTCTCGTAGTAGTTGGTGCGGTCCAGCCAGGTCGTGCCGTTGAGGGTCCCGCCGGCCGCCTGCACCAGGCCCATGTGCTCGGTCTTGGCCACGTGGCGCGAGCCCTGGAACATGACGTGCTCGAACAGATGGGCGAAGCCGGTCTTGCCCGGGACCTCATTCTTGGACCCGACGGCATACCAGATGCAGACCCCCACGACCGGCGCGAGATGGTCTTCGGCGATGATGAGCCGCAAGCCGTTGGCCAGTCGCTCGTCGGTGAACCTGACGGTCGGTGCGGTCATTCTCAGAAGGCTCCTCGAGGGATGGGCGATCGCCGGACACCTGCGCAGGCGCGGCGGTCCTTGCATTGTACGGGCCGCCGCGGCGGCGGGGGTCCGGGCCGCCCGCCGGGACCGCGCACACGCCATCTTCCGCCCCACGCCACGCACCGATCTTGACTGGATTCCTCCGGCTTGTTAGTCTGTTGTCTAACACGTGTAAGAGGAACTACTGGTAGTGGCAGGCACTCGCGTCAACCCAGGAACCCATCGGGAGCGGTCGGGCGGTCTCGTCCGGCCGGGCCTGACCACGACTCACATGCCCGCCGTAGAGGTCGATTCGCGAACCGTCTACGACTTCCTGGTGAGCGCCTGCAACGACTGCGGTGAGCTGGACGATCTCCTGCCCGAGGACCGAGCCTGGATCACCCAGAACCGCGCGGCACTGGCTGCCGAGCTCGAGCCGAGCAAGTCCGCGGCCGCGTGCGTCGGTTTCGTCTTCGAGATCGGCCGGCTGGCTGTAGTACGGCCCGACATCCGGACCGCCCGCCAGCTCGTGGCCGCCGTCGACGGGATGACCGATCCGGAGCTTCTCGAATGCCTGCTCGGCGAGCTGCTGGACAGCGTCGAGTTCGGCGCGCTCGCGCGGCGAGCGCTCGACGGCGACGGCCCTGCCCTGGTCGAGCTGGCCACGCAGCTGAACCTGACCAAGGGCCATGACATCCTCCCGAGCAGCCTGGCGGAGCTCTCGTCGGGCTCGCGCCAGGTACTCCACGGCTGGCTGCCGCGCTACGAACAGGTCGAGACTCGGGTCGCACGAATGCTCGACAGCGACGTGGCAGGGCGCCGTCTCGACGATGCCGTCGGCGACCCGCTCGGCTTCGTCGAACACGCCACCAACGGCATCCGCATGGTGCCCGAGCAGGCCGTCCGGCGGATCGTCCTCGCGCCTGTGTACTTCGGACGGCCGTACAACTCGCTGTCCAAGGTCAAGGACGTCCAGCTCATCTGCTATCCGATCGCCGACACCGCCCTCGGCGCCGGCGGTCGGGCGACTCCTCCGGTCGGAACGGTGCGCCTCTATCGGGCCCTGGGCGACGAGAGCCGGCTGCGCATCCTGCGTCTGCTGGCCGAACGCGACCGCTATCTGACCGAGCTGGCGATCGAGCTCGAGCTCAGCAAGCCGACCGTCAGCCACCACCTGGCCCAACTCAGGAGCGCCGGTCTGGTGACGATGACGGAACAGGGCAACCTGACCTACTACACCCTTCGCCGGGACCGCGCCCAACAGGCCGGACCGGAGCTCAGCGCCTTCCTGGCGCGCTGACTCATGCTCACCGGAACCGGCTTCGCCATGACCTCATGTTAGACAAACAACTAACTCGCGACACTCAAACCCCTAACTAGGAGGGCCGATCGAATGTGGTACCAACCATCGGAACAGCTCCTCCTCGTGCGAGAGCACCAGGATCAGATCCGCGTCGACGCAATCGAAGCACGCTTCGCCAATCGCTCCGGCAGGTTCGACCGATCCCTCGTCCGGGTGAGCGGACTCAAGTTGCAGCTGGGCGGACTCCTGATCGTGGTCGGGCGTACGCTCCGCGAAGACGAGACGCCCTGCCCGGACCTGATGCGCTCGTAGAGGTTGGGCCGACACGGCGCAACGCACACGATCGAGTGGGGTTTCGTGACTCAGGCCCTTCTCCGGTATGTGAATAGCTTCACCGGATTCAGCCGCGACGCGCGGCTGTTCCTGGTTACTACCGTCGTCTACGGCTCGGTGCTGAGCCTCTACTGGGCCGACTTCAACCTGTATGTCGGAGCCCTCGGCATCGACGCGTCCACGATGGGCGAGCTGCTTTCCGTCTCGATGCTGGCAGGCGTGGTCGTGGCGCTGCCCAGCGGGGCAATCTCCGACCGAATCGGCAGGCGCGCCGTCATGGCGGGCGGCATGGCCCTGGTCGTGGTTGCGATGCTGGCCGTCCTGCCGGGAACGCTGGCCTTGCTCTTCGTCGGCGTGGCGGCGCTGGGAGCCGGCTCGCAGGCCTTCGGCGCCGTCCAGATTCCATACATCGCCGAGCACACCCGCCCGGATCAACGCAACGAGTATTTCGCGACCTGGTCCGCGGTCGGCAATCTGACGTCCTTGCTGGCCATGCTGGTGGGCGGCGCCGTGGCGACGGTGCTGGCCACCGACCTCGGGCTCGGGGGCGGGCCGGCGCCGTATCGGGTGTTGCTCGTGGGGATCGCGCTGCTCGGGCTGCTATCGCTGGCGTCGCTCTGGCTGCTGGCCGACGATCGACCCGGCCCCCATCGACCGCGACAGTCGCCGGGCGGCCGGTTCGGCATGGTCGTCTCCGATCGCGGCCTCTTCTTCCGGTTGCTCCTGCCCGGCTTCATCACGTCGCTCGGCGCCGGGCAACTCATCCCGTTCCTCAATGTCTTCATCGAGAACAAGTTCAGCCTCGGCCTGCCGGCCATCAACGCGATCCTCGCCATAACAAGCCTCGGCACGACGATCGCGATCCTGGCCCAACCGGCGCTCGCCCGGCGCTTCGGGAGAATTGGATCGATCGTGCTGGTGCAGGCCACGAGCATCCCGTTCCTGCTGGTGTTGGGCTTCTCGCCGGTGCTCTGGAGCGTGATCATGGCCATGGCCGTGCGCAACTCCCTCATGAACGCCGGCAGCCCGATCTTCGATGCCTTCGCCATGGAGCGGGTGTCGGCGGCCGAGCGAGCGACGCTGGCCGCGGCGATGACGCTCCTCTGGGCGCTGGGCTGGACGGTGGCACCGCTCTACTACAGCGTTCTGCAGGCGACCCTTGGTTTCACCACCGGCTACGCGGTCGACTTCACGACCATCATCGTCCTGTACACGATCTCCACGGCGCTGTTGTGGCGGTGGTTCCACGGCTCCGAGCGGCCGGCGCGCGAGGGCGCGGGTCCGGCCTGCGAGGCCGGTCTCGGGGAAGCGCTCTCGGAGGCGCCCGGCACATTGATCGAGCACGCCTGACCGACGCCAACCAGCCGGGCCGGGCGTCCGGGCGCGGCTTCAGCCGGAAGAGGAAACGCTCCTCAGCTTCGCCAGCAGGTCGCCGATCCTTCGGTCCGGGCCGAGGCGGGCGATGTCGCCCAGGGCGGCGTCGGACAGATGGACCGGGCCGAGCGCGAGCACCCGCTCGAGGGCCGCGGCAGTCCGTTTGCGATCCCCCGACCTGGCCGCGCTGCGCGCTTCGAGCGCGGCGCTACGGGCACCGGCGGACTTCCCGAGCATCGATGCCGCGGCCAGCGAATCCTCGAATCTCCCGAGGGCGTGAAGCCCGACCTGCAGCTTGAGCAGGGCGGCGACCCGCGTCTCGGTGTCGTCGCGTCGCAGCACGCCGAGGAGCTGCGGCACCCGCTTGCCGTCCACGACCCTGGTCACGATGCCGAGCACCGCTAGAGGGTCAGACTCCGCCGCCAGACGCGCGGCAACGGCCGGATCGTCGCGCCTCGAGAGCATGCCGACCACGTCCGGCAGCAGCGGGGCCGGCCGGCGCTCCAACTCGTCCAGATCCATCGGCTCGGTCTCGCCCGGGCCGGCAGGATTCGTTTCGGCGTAGGCCTCGCCGAACGCGCGGCGCGACTCCGCCGCCACCAGCACCGGCGGCAGCCTGCCCCGTCCCCCTTCGCCGCTCTTGGGTTCACCGGCCGATCCGGCGCCGCGGGAGTCGGGGCGCAACGCCGGGCCGGACCCGGCCCAGGCCCCCTTCGAAGGCGCGCCCGTCGCCACTCTCGAGCGTTTGGGACCGCCCGAGAAGAGCTGCCACAACGTCAGATACGGCTCCGGGTTGAAGAGGCCGAAGAAGACGATGACGATGGTCAGGTAGAAGAACCCGACGGCGATCGCCCCGAGGGCGATGGCGACGCTGCAGAGCGCCACCGCCACCAGACCCGGCTTCTTGCCACGCTGGCCCAGGACGCCCACGAAGAGATTGGACGTGATGTTGCCGCCGTCCAACCCACCGATCGGCAGCAGGTTCAGGAGTCCCCACCACAGGTTGACGAAGATCAGGTCGGCCGCCGCCTGCTCCGCCAGGCCGGTCGCGGGCAGCCAGGGCTTGACCACCATGACCGCGATGGCGACCGGGATGCCGACCAGCGGACCGGCCAGGCTGACCAGGATCGACTTGCGCGGCGGGAGCACGAACCCGGACGTGGTGAGCCCGCCCATGCCCCACAGCCGGATCTCGGGATGGATGTTGTACATGCTCAGGGCGAAGGCGTGCCCGAGCTCGTGGATCAGGATCGAGACGGCGACGACGGCAACCCATTCGAGGATCCCGGCGCCCGGCCGCGCCTCCAGCCCGATGATCAGAGTTATCAGCAGGAAGTCGACCCCGATCGTGACCGGAAAGCCGAAGAGGCGGAAGCGAAGGCCCGGTAGAGATGGCGTCACGAAAGCATCCTGGCGGCGGGACCCGAGCGCGCCCGATCGAGGCGCGATGTCAGGTTAGCCGAGCCGGGGCCGGCGCGACAGAGCCAACTCCCCTATCTCCGCGCCGGCTACGGCAAGTCCGATTGCGAAGGGGGCGCGGCCGTGGGGAGCCAGCCCGGCGGCGGGATGTTGATTGTCATGCCCGGCAAGATGATGTTGTAGTTCTCTATCAGGGGGTTCGCCATCTCGAACTGCGCAAGAGGCACGCCGAACCTGGCGGCGATGTCGGCCAGGCTCTTGTCCGCCGAGGTCACCACGTAAATCATCAACGTGGGCGCGGCGGTCGGCGTCGTACTGGGGCTGGCCGCGGCGGCCTTCGCGAGCGCCGCGTCGATGGCGGCCGACAGATCCGCATACGTGCTCACGCTGCCGCTCGAAGCGACGCCGGCAACGGCGCCGTCGATGAAGAAGGACGGCACGCCGACCGCCGAGGACGGGACCTGTTTCGACTCGGCCAGAACGTCGGCATAGTGCCGCCCGCTCTTGAGGCACGTATCGAAGCTCGTCATGTCCACATCGGCCCGCCGTGCCAGCTCGGTCAGGCGGTCCAGACTGAAGGCGCCGGGCGCTTCGCTGGGCGACTGGTTCGCGAGCAGCCAATCCTGGTAGGCCCAGAACTTGCCCTGATCGGCGGCGCAAAGGGCCGCGCTGGCCGCGTCGCGGGACGCGGTCGTCCCGTCGTTGCCGTCGATGACCACGAAGTCGTGATAGGCGATCTTGAGCTCGCCCGGCCGCACGTAGTTCGAGATCAGCTGCGGCATGGTCGTCACCTGGAATTCCTCGCAGGCCGCGCACCGAAAGTCGACCCAGACGTCGAGCGTCACCGGTGCCTTCGGATCGCCCAGCGTCCGACCGCTGCTCGGGAGGTCGCTCGGCGTGGCCACCGTGGGCGTGACGATCGAGGACGCCAGGGCGTCGGCGGACGGCGGCGGCGTGGCGACCGACGTCGAGACGAGTTGAAGCGGGAACGGCAGCTGGCCGTACTTGAGGACCGTCGCCAGGCGTTGGGCCGATGCCTCGGTGAAGTCGCCCCCTATCTCGCCCGCTCCGTCTGCTATCGAATTGAGGACATAGGGCACCTCCAGGACCTTGCCATCCAGCACGATGGCGAAGTAATCGTTCACGTGGGCGGCGGTCCAGGTCGCGAACTCGGCGGCCGCGGCGTCCTTGAACGCGAAGCCGACTACCCACTGGCCCAGGGACGTGTCTTTCGCCGCGACAGACCGGGCCGGGTCCAGCTGATCGCCGGTGAACTGGGCCGGTAGCGCGGGATCGATGGCGTCGCCGACCGCCGGGAGGGCAGTGGCGCCCGGCACGTATTGCTGGCTGTACGAGCCGTACGTCTCCGGCGGCAGGAGCACGAACTCCAGGTGCCCGGATTGATCGACGAGCTCTCGAAGCGCAACGAGGTCCACCGCTCCGGGAACGCTGATCGACACCTGGTTCGGGGGCTGTGCGGTCACGACGAGCTGCGCGGCGCCCAGCGTGGCCAGCCGGTCGCTGATGATCTGAACCGTCGTGTCGAGGTCGGCCGCGGTGGGCTGGGCGCCGTTCGCGGGCGCCAGCTCGTAAACGAGAGTGGTCAGCGGGCCCGGGACCGGGGTCGCGCGTCCGGTCGATCCGTTGCGCGCGCCGAGGCCGGCGCCGACGATCACGACGACCAGCGCCGCGATCACGCCGAGCGAGAGAAGGCCGCCCAGGCGCGCCGGAGTTCGGATCGAGGTGCGAGCCGCCCGATCAGTTCGAGATTCGTCCGGCCGCCACGCCTGCGGGGACGGAACGAGCGGCTCTACACCCGCAAGACGCCTGCGGACCGCACCGAGGATTTCGTCGTCGGACGCGGCCGCGACGTTCGTCTGCTTCTCGTTCATCGCCAGATCTCCGGGTTACGGCGCAGCCTCTCGCACGCGCGAGCCACCAGCGAGCGGACGGCGGAAGACGAGATCCCCAGGATCTCGCCGATGTGCTCGTCGTCCAGATCGCGCTGGTAGCGCAGGATCAACACTTCACGCTGCCTGGCCGGCAGCTCTTCGGCAAAGCGATCGAACCACAGCCAGAACTCCGTGCGGCCGGTGTCGGCCTCGCCGGCGGGCTCGCGGGCGGGGTGCAGGCTCGCCAGGGGCAGCCACGACAGGAGCCTGCGGCGGCGAGACCGATCGATCACAAGCCGCCGCGTGATCAGAAACAGCCACGGCAAAGCCTGGCCGGCGGGCCGGTGCCCGGAGCGCCAGGCCGCGTAGGCTCGCTGGAACGCCTCGCCGGTGACGTCCTCGGCGTCCTCGGCGCTGCGCAGCATCAGGAGCGAGTAGCGGTAGACGTCCCGGTAGCGCTGCCGATACAGCGCTTCAAAGCTCGCGCCGACGTCCTCGACGTCATCGAAGGACCGGGCGCTCCCAACGCGCTCGAGCAACTCCTGACTCCCTCTCTCGACGGCCACCATTTCCATCATGCCCTGATTGACGAAGCAGGGTGCCGTTCCGTCCCGAAGTCCGTGCCTGCATCGCCGGCGCCGCGGTCGGGTGCCGCGGGCCGGGGCCACGATCGGTGCCGCGATCAGCGGGGCTTGCCCGGCTCCGGCACCCACTCTCCCAGCGGCCGAACCTCTGCCAGTCGCGAGCGCAGGTCCGGGTCGAGCGCTTCGGCCGCCGCAACCGCGGTCTCGATCGCGGTCAGGCACAGGATCC
>CAZGUS010000095.1:0-9788 GCA_964529245.1 uncultured Anaerolineaceae bacterium | reverse complement strand
GCGTCATCGCCAAGACGGCCTTCGTCTTCGGCCAGATGAACGAGCCGCCCGGCGCGCGACTTCGAGTCGGTCTGACCGGCCTGACCATGGCCGAGTACTTCCGCGACGTGGAAGGCCGAGACGTCCTCCTCTTCATCGACAACATCTTCCGTTTCACCCAGGCCGGCGCCGAAGTGTCGGCCCTGCTCGGCCGGATGCCTTCCGCCGTGGGCTACCAGCCCAACCTGGCGACCGAGATGGCCGCCCTGCAGGAACGGATCACCTCGACCAAGAAGGGATCGATCACCTCCCTCCAGGCGGTGTACGTCCCCGCGGACGACTACACCGACCCCGCGCCCGCGACGACCTTCGGCCACCTCGACTCGACCATCCGTCTCGAGCGCGCCATCACCGAGCTAGGCATCTACCCGGCCGTCGATCCGCTGACGTCCACCTCCCGAGTCCTCGATCCGAACATCGTGGGCCAGGAGCACTACGACACGGCGCGCGAGGTCCAGCGCGTGCTGCAGCGCTACCGCGACCTGCAGGACATCATCTCCATCCTGGGCATCGACGAGCTGTCGGAAGAGGACAAGGCCACCGTCGCGCGCGCCCGGCGGCTACAGATATTCAACAGTCAGCCCTTCCACGTGGCCGAAGTCTTCACCGGCCGGCCGGGAGCGTACGTCGCCATCCGCGACACGGTCGCCTCGTTCAAGGAGATCCTCGAGGGCAAAGTCGACGACCTGCCCGAGCAGGCATTCTTCCTGGCCGGTACCCTGGACGACGTCCGTGCGAACGCGGCCAAGCTGGCGAAGTGACCGAACGATTCTCATCCGCCGCCGGCAGCCGACGTCGGCGGCGAGACGGGCACTGCGCGTGGCCGCCGGCGGCGGACGCGCGTTGCTAGGGGATTGACGTAATGCCACTCCATCTCGAAATCGTCACGCCCGAGAAACGAGCCTTCACCGGCGACGTGGACGAGGTCGTCGTGCCCGGTATCGAGGGCGAGTTGGGCATCCTGCCGCACCACGCGCCGCTGGTCTCGACGCTCGGCCAGGGTGTGTTGCGCCTCAAGAGCGGGGGCGAGGAGCAGGCGTTCGCCATCTTCGGGGGCTTCCTGCAGGTCCGGCCGGACCGTGTCGTGGTCCTGGCCGAGACCGCGGACATGGCCGCCGAGATCGACCTCGAACGAGCTGAGCGTGCTCGCCGCGAGGCCGAGCGGGTCATCGAAGGCGGCTTCGTGGAACAGGCAGACCTGGCGGCCGCTCGGGCCGCCCTCCAGCGGGCGCTCATCCGCATCCGCGTGGCGGAGAGCGGCGAGCGCAGGCCGCGAGGAGCGCACGAGGCGGCGCGCCGACGTCCCGAGGCGCATCGCGAGGAACCACCGGGCGGCGAGTAGCGAATGGTCGACGCTCGCCCGTTCCACTGGGAGTTCAAGCCCGAAGAGGTCGACCGGGAGGTCTTCCGAATCGAGGGCGGACGCCGCCTGGAAGGCTCGGTTCCGATAAGCGGCGCCAAGAACGCCGCCCTCAAGCTGATGGCCGCCGCGACTCTGACCGGCGAGCGCTGCCGGTTCACGAACGTGCCGGAGATAGAGGACGTCCGCGTCCTGGCGGAAGTCCTGCGAGACATCGGCGTGACCGTCGATCACCCCGAGCCAAACGTCTATGAAGTCGCCGGCGGCGACGCCGAGTGGCTGTTCGTGCCCCTCGAGGCGGCGGCCAAGATGCGCGCCAGCTTCATCCTGCTCGGGCCGCTGCTGACGCGTTTCGGGCGGGTCATCATCAGCAACCCCGGCGGCGACCGGATCGGCCGGCGCCCCGTGAACCTGCACGTGGACGCGATGCGGGCCCTGGGCGCGGAGATCGAATACCGCAACGGCTACTACTTCGCCAAGGCCCCGGGCCGGCTGCGCGGCGGCCGGGTGACGTTTCCGCAGATCACGGTCATGGGCACGGAGAACGCCATGCTCGCGGCGACCCTGGCCGTCGGCCACACGGTCATCGAGCCGGCCGCCGAGGAGCCCGAGGTCGACGATCTGATCGCCTTCCTGGTGGACATGGGCGCCGAGGTGGAGAGAACCGCTCCCAACCGCATCGAGATCGAAGGGCGGCGCCGTCTTCGGGGCGCGCAGCACACCGTGGTCTCGGACCGCATCGAGGCCGGAACCTTCGCCATCGCCGCAGCCGTGACACGCGGTCACGTCACGCTCCGCAATGCCCCGGTCGGCCATTTCGACGCTCTGCTGTCGATCATGACGGAGATGGGCGTCAAGATCAGCCGCGGCAGCGACACCGTCGAGGTGGACGCGACCGCCGCCGATCTCCATCCCTTCAAGTGCGCCGACATCGAAACGCAGCCCTATCCTGGCCTTGCGACCTACCTCCAGCCGCCGACGTGCGTGTTGCTGACTCAGGCGGACGGCGCCAGCCACGTCACCGAAACCATCTTCGAGGATCGCCTCGAATGGCTCGGCGAGCTGCGCCGGATGGGCGCGACGATCGAGATCGCGGACAAGCATCACGCCACGATCCACGGCCCGACCCGGCTCCACGGCGTGGACGTCGAGATCGGCGATCTCAGGGCCGGCGCGTCGCTTATCCTGGCCGCCCTGGCCGCCGACGGCGTGACCACGATTCGCGGCGCCCACCACGTACACCGCGGCTATGAGAAGATCGACACGAAATTCCTGGAGCTAGGCGCCAGGATCGAGCGGACTGCGGAAGGGACATAGCGCGACGGCATGAAGATCGGCATCGACCTGGGTACCGCCAACGTGATGGTCTACGTCAAGGGCAAGGGCATCGTGATGCAGGAGCCCTCCGTAGTTGCCGTCGACGACAACAACGTCATCGTCGCTGTCGGCGCGGAAGCCCGCGAAATGATCGGCCGCACCCCTGCCAACATCCAGGCCATCCGGCCGATGCGGGCGGGCGTCATCGCCGACTATGTCATCACCGAGGCGCTGCTGCGCCACTTCATCCAGAAGGTCCAGCTGGACCGGCGCCTCGGGTGGGGCAAGCCCGAAGTCATGATCAGCGTGCCGGCCGGCGTCACCAGCGTCGAGAAGCGCGCTGTCCGCGACGCGGCCCTCAAGGCGGGCGCCGGCGAGGCGTACCTGATCGAGGAGCCGATGGCGGCCGCGATCGGCGCGGCCGTGCCGATAAGCGGACCGTCGGGCGCCATGATCATCGACATCGGCGGCGGCACCAGCGAGATCGCCGTCATATCGCTGGGCGCCATCGTGGTTTCGACCAGCCTCCGGGTCGGTGGCAACAAGATCGACGAGTCCATCTCGACCTATATCCGAAAGAAGTACAACTTGATGATCGGCGACAGAACCGCCGAGGAGATCAAGATCCAGATCGGCACTGCCCTGCCGCTGGAACGCGAGTTGACGATGGACGTCCGCGGCCGCGACCTGATTGCCGGACTGCCGCGAACCATCCCCATGACGAGCTCCGAAGTGATGGAAGCGATCGAGCCGCCTCTCCAGCAGATCATCGGCGCCGTCCGATTGGTGCTGGAGCAGACGCCGCCGGAGCTCTCGAGCGACATCATCGACAAGGGCATGGTCATGTCGGGCGGCGGCTCGCTGCTGCGCAACATCGACAAGCTGCTGACACAGGTCACCGGCGTTCCCTGCCACGTCGCCGACGACGCCCTCAACTGCGTGGCTCGCGGCACCGGCCTCGCCCTGGAGCACTTCGACTTCTACAAGAAGTACCTCGGCCCGCAGATGTAATGGGCGCTCCCGACGAACTCGCCCCAAACCCGGCGCGCCGGTCGTTCCTCGAACTGCACTGCCACACGAGCGCCAGCTTCGATTCGCTCGCCAATCCGATGGCCGTGGCCCAAGCGGCGGCCAGGCGCGGTCTGACCCACCTCGCCGTCACGGATCACGACCGCATCGACGCCGCCCTTCGACTCCGCGATTCCGCCCCGCCGGAGCTGACGATCATCATCGGCGAAGAGGTCAAGACGGCCGACGGCGACCTGATCGCCGTCTTCCTGCGCGAAGTCGTTCAGCCCGGCATGTCCGCCGTCGAGACGATCGCAGCGGTTCGCGAGCAGGGCGGCCTGGTCGGCATCCCCCATCCGTTCGACCGCATGCGCGGCTTCGGTCGAAAAAGCGGCACCAAGCTCGAGTCGATCGCATCGCTCGTCGACTGGGTGGAGGCCTACAACGCCCGCGTCATCGGCGGCTCGGCCAACGAGAAGGCGGCGCAGTTCGCCCGCGAGCACGGCCTGCCAGGCGTCAGCGCGTCGGACTCGCACACCGTCATGGAGGTCGGTGTCACCTACAACATCGTGAACGGCGACCCGGGAACGCCGGAAGGCCTTCTGGCGTCACTGGTAGGCGTGGACTTCCTGCCGGGGCGGGCGAGCTTCTACGTTCGAGCCTGGTCGCCGGTCGCCAAGCTGGTTCAATCGATGAGGGGCAACGGCCGGCGCCACGCCCAGGAACCGAGGAGCTAGATCCGTTGACCGATCAGGGCGATCGCCACCGCCATCCCATCGGAGAACCACTCGAGCAGGAGGCCGACGCGCTCCTTCATCCGGAGGCGGCGGTCGAGGTTCCGCCGGCCGAGCAGATGTCGCTCGTCAGGCGCCTCCGCCAGCCGCGCACCATCCTGTCGATCGCCGTCCCGATCGCCATCATCGCCATCGCGGTGGCCCTCAACCGGGACATGATGAGCCAGGTGCCGGGGGCTATCGGAGGCGCCGATCCGCTTTTCATCCTGGTTGCCTTCCTGATCTACTACGCGGGCTTCCCGTTGCGGGGCCTTCGGTGGACGAAGCTGCTGCGCGGTGCCGGCTACAAGGTCAAGACCGGCGACGCCACGGAGATCCTGTTTCTCTCGTGGTTCGTCAACTGCATCGTACCGGCGAAGCTCGGCGACCTGTATCGCGCCTATCTGGTCAAGCAGAACAGCCCCGTCTCGGCGACGCGAACGCTGGGCACGGTCTTCATGGAGCGCATCCTGGATCTGGTCGCCATCGCGGCGCTGGGCGTGGCCGCGGGGTACATCAGGTTCCGTGGCAGCCTCAACGATCTTCCGAGCGGCACTCAGTACATCTTCGCCTTCGGCGTCGTGATCGTGGTGGCGCTGATCGTGGCCATGGTTGCGATGCGCAGCTTCGGTCGCCGGGTGATCGGAGCACTCCCACTGCCGGCTCGCTTCGTCGAGCTGTACGACCGCTTCGAGGAGGGCGTCTTCGGCTCCGTCGGCTTGCGAGGCCTGCCGGTCCTCGGCCTGCTGACCCTGCTGATCTGGGCCAGCGAGGCGCTGCGCCTGTACTTCGTCGTCCGCGCCCTCGGCTTCAACGACGTCGACCTGGGCCTCTCCGGCGCGATGTTCGTGGCGCTGATCGGATCGCTGCTTACGGCTGTGCCGCTGACTCCGGGCGGCCTCGGGCTCGTGGACCTGGGGATGCTCGGGGTGCTGAAGACGTTCTTCACGAAGAGCTCGGTCCACGCGACCGCAATCGTAGTGGTCGACCGGGCGATCTCCGTCTTCTCGATCGTCATCCTGGGCGGCATCGCCTACATTGTGTCCTCCAAACCGCGGGGCGGCGGCATGGAGGTCGAAGAAGTCGGGCCTTCGCTCGCGCCGGTACGCCCTCCGGCCTGACTTTCGGCGGCGCCGGGACGGTGCCGCATCGCGCCTGGAATGGGGCCGGAAGGCCGCTGGGGGCCACAATGACGCCATTTCGGGCCCAATCGCCCGGAATCGGGTGCCGCCCCGGCCGGTCCGACCTTGCCGCCACCTTGCCGCCACCTTGCCGGGCCCACCGACAGTCGCAACACGTGCGGTACCAAAAGGTCATTCACGCTTTGCCCGGCCGCTCCGATAGTTCCAGTATCCGAGCAGACTGCCCGGCAACGGAGTCCACGAAGCGCCATGGCCGTACAGAGCGGACGAGGCTTCAACGAGTGGCTGCGGGCCCAGCTGAAGGCGAAGAAGATGTCCCAACGCCAGCTGGCACAGCAGTCCGGCGTGGACCATTCGACGATCTCCCGGTTGATCCGCGGCGATCGGATGCCGTCCCTGGGTACCGCCACGAAGCTGGCCCGTGGATTGCGCGAGATCCGGGACGACGCCGAGGCGCCGCAGTATCTGGGCGTCGTGACCGGCGGATCGATCAATCCGACCGCTCGCGTGGAATACGCTCTCCGCGCCGACGACGTGCTGTCCGAGCCGCAGGTCCGCCAGATCATGGAGTACTACCTCGCGGTGCGGATGCGCCGCTTCGGGCGCGGCTACAACGGCATGCGCACAGAGGAACGGCCCTCCATGGAGCCGCGCCGGCTCCTGGACGATCGGCGCGACGCGCCGCTGATGTCGGCGGTCGCCGGGCACGCGGCTCGGCCGATGGTCCGCCAGCTGCCGCCACGGGCGCGTTCCGCCCGCGACTGACCCTGCTCGAGACTCAGGGCGAGCGTCGGTAGACGCTCAGCGTGCGATCCGGCGCGGGCGACCAGCGCTCCACGAACTGGAGTCCGGGGCCCGCCGGCGCGTCGCTCAGCCAGACCGCCTCTGAGATCGGGTCGCCGCAGCCGCTCGCGATCCAGTACGAGTCGCACAGCACCACGACCGTACCGGCTTCGGCCGGAGTCGTCAGGGTCGCCCCGTCGTATGTGAGCGGGTACACGTAGGCGTCGGCGCCCTTGATGGCGGGAAGGGCCACGAAGGCGATCGAGCCGCCGCGGGCATCGGCCTCGAGCCGTTGCGCGGCCGCGTGGGCGACCGGCCAGCCGCCGTCCGGCGAAGTGAGGGGCGGCCAGCGGCTCGCGTTCCACGCCACCAGGCCGACCAGAGCGGCCGCTGCGACGACACGTCCGAGTCGGATGCGCCGCCAGGTGCGACGAGTTTGCCACACACCCGCGAGCACGAGGCCGGCCGCGATGAGGGCCAGCGGATCCGCGTAGGCGTGATATTGCTCGGTCGGGAGCGCCTGGACCTCCGCGACGTTCCGAAGGGCCAGGCCCGGCACGACGATCAGGACGATGAGCCCGAGCCCGACCAGGGCGAGGCCGTCGCGCCGGTCGGACAGCGAGGGCTCGTCGCCTGGGTCTGCGACCGTACGGGCGAAGTCGGGCGCAGCGCCGGGTGGCGAGTCGGTCGCGGATTCCGGCGTAGAGTCGGTCGTGGAGTCGCGGGCCGCCTCGCGCCCCGCCCGCCGGGCTGCCAGCTCGCGCCGTACGACCAGCCCCCGCCAGATCAGGCCGAGGGCGACGGACATCGCCACTGTGCCGGCGACCAGGAACGCCGACTGGAGGCCCACCAGCGGCCAGTCGGTCAGCGGCCAGGCGAGGATGCGTATCGCCGCCAGCAGGACGCGCAGAGGAGGCGCGAAGCGGGAGACGGAGTCCGACGAGCTGAAGTAGGCGACGATGGCGCGAGTCTCGGAGAAGTCGTGGTCGAGCTCGTAGACGATGAATGGGACGTAGGTCAGGACGATGAGGCCGAGCGCCGCGAGGCCCCATGCCAGCTGCCGGCGGCGCGCGCCGGCGGGCCCCCGCCAGAGAGAGGCGATGAAGGCGGCGCCGAGCGGGATGGCCAGCATCGGCCCGACGATGTGGGCCTGCATCACGATGGCCAGGCCGGCGGCGGCGACAAGCCACCAGCGCGGGTCCCGGTTGCGCCAGGCCTGCCACGTCCCGAAGACCGCGATCGCGGCGCCGGGCTCGAGAAGCGTCGGGTTCCAGACGTAGGTCGAGTACCCGATCAGCGCCGCCGATACCGCCGCCAGGAGAGCGGTGATGAGCCCGGCCGCAGTCCCGCCGATCGTGCGTGCCGTCCACCACACCAGCAACACGACCAGGAGGCCGCCGAAAGCGGTCTCGGCCACGACGTACGTGGGATCGCCGTTGCCGAGCCAGACGGCCGGCAGCCAGATGTCGTAGGTCAGGGCGCCGTGATGGAACGTCCCGATCGACGATAGAGGGCCCACCTGAGGCCATTGCCAGGTCTTGAGTGCGGTCCAGACACCCAGCATCTGGTTGCCCTGATCGGAATCCCAGCCTCCGCGCGCGGCCAGGTTCACGAACCTGAGGACCGCCGCCGCGGCCAGGATGGCCAGCAGCCCGGCCAGCTCCGCTCGAGATACGCGAAGCCGGCGCATCAGTTCCCCAGCGGCCGCGGCTCGGCCCCCGGTGCGACGCCGCCTGCGGCCCGGGTCAGCGGCCTGCCGGCAGCGAGATCGCCGACTCGGGCCATGTTCACCGCGTCGTAACCATTCTCCATGTCCGGAGTCTCCAGGTAGAACGCCACGTGGTTCAGGGCCGGATGCCGGATAAGGTGCGCCATCCCGGCCGGCCCGATCCGCCCTTCGCCGAGGTGTTCGTGGCGGTCGTGCCTCGACCCGAGCCCGGACGAAGTGTCGTTGAAGTGGATGAGCCAGAGTCTGTCCAGGCCGATCAGCCGATCGAATTCGGCCACTACGTGATCGATAACGGCCGGGTCCGATATCTCGTAGCCGGCGCCCCAGAGGTGCGCCGTGTCCAGGCAGAAGCCGACCCGCCCGTCCAGGCCGCGCGCCGCTGCGGTCTCGTGCACGGCGGCCAGTTGCTCGATGGTGACGCCGATGCCGTCGCCCCCGCCGGACGAGTTCTCCACGGCCAGCCGCGGTGCGTCCGGCCCGTCCGGCGCTCCGTCCAGGACGCGGGCCAGCCCTTCGACCAGCCGGCCGACGCCGGCCTCCACGCCGGCGCCGCGATGGGACCCGGCATGGACATTGATGAACCCAGCCCCGTATGCCGGCGCGTGGACAAGCTCGTGGCGCAGCACCTCGATCGAGCGTTCGTAGAGAACGTCGTCGGCGCCGGCCAGGTTCACCAGGTAGGCGGCGTGGATGGCGAGAGGCCCGATGTCGAGTTCGGCCAGACGGCGACGGAAAGCCGCAGCCTCCGGCGGTGGCTCCGGGCGTCGCCGCCACGCCGTCGGGTTGTCGCTGAATATCTGCAGCGCCGAGGCCCCGATTTCGCCGGCCCGTTCGGCGACCTTCAGCAGCCCGGCGCCCATAGGCAGGTGCGGTCCCGCCCGCCGGCCGCCGGGCAGCTCGACCCGCCGGCTTGGTGCGGCAAGTGCGGCGGTCACGAGATCCGGCCCCTCCCGTTGCGGTGGCTGGGGATGGTCGTCAGTCCGCTTTGCGGCCGCTTCGACCGGGCGTGTACTGGCCGGCGATGACCGGCTCGATCAATCCGTAGTCGCCGCTGTTGCGCTTGTACAGGACGCACAGCCGCTCCGTCTCGGCGTTGACGAAGAGGAAGAACACGTGGCCGAGCTCCTCCATCCGGGCGACGGCATCCTCTTCGAACATCGGCTCGATGGCGAAGCGCTTGGTCTTGACGATGCGGAAGCGGCGAGCCAGCTCTTCGGGGCTCTCAGGCTCCGCGGCGGACGCCCCGCCGGCCGGCTCGGCGTCGTCGGCGATGCGCTTGCCCATCCCGGCGTCCACTCGCGCCTTGTCCCGGGGCTTTTCGCGGAAGTCGACGGCCTGGCGCTCGATCCGATCGATAACGATGTCCAGGCAGGCCTGGTACGTGGGGCCCGCCGCGTGGCTGCGCAGCGGTTGACCGTCGACCACGAGAGTCACCTCGACCATCTGCGAGTCGGTGCTGCTGCGGTGCGGCTCGGTCGATAGCTCGACCACGGCTTCCGATCGATCGTCGAGGAAGCGCTCCAGCCGGCGCATCTTTCGCTCGGCGTACAGCCTCACGGAATCCGGGACGTCGGTGTTCTTGCCCTTTACGATCGTCCTCACGGCAGACCTCCGCAAAGCAATTGGCGCGTGGCGCC
>CAZGUS010000094.1:0-9827 GCA_964529245.1 uncultured Anaerolineaceae bacterium | reverse complement strand
CGAGGGTGATCTTGAACTTGTCGCCCCCCAGGTGAAAGATCGCCTCCTGGACGGTAGCCGACACGTGGCCGTCCTTCTTGATCTCGATGGTCTTGTGAACGTGCGGGGCCAGCGGCTTCGAGATCTCGTAGAGCGGCTGGCCATTGAGATCCTTGAGCACATGAGTGCCGTGCATGCTGAGGAGCTTGCCGTCGACCTCGAAAGCGTGGTTGCCCTTTCCATCCTCGATCCACAGGTCGCCGGTCAGCGAAATCAACTTCTGGTTGAGAACGAAGGTCTGGATTTGACCACCAGGCGTCGTCGACGGGGCGGGAACGCCCGCAGGCAGGTCGGCAGGCGATTGTGGCGAGTCGGGCGACTGTGGCGAGTCGGGCGAGTCGGCGACCTTCTGCTGGGTGAAGGACGTGGCGCCGCACTGCGGGCACTTGGCCGCGTTCCCAAGCTGCTGGTAGTGCGTGCGGAGCGCTAGCTGGTCGTCGAACGTGGCCCCGATCGTCGATGCGAACTGACTCGCGAGACCCTTCATGGTCGGCCTCTCCTCCGCCAGTGCAGCGGGAACAGACCAGGTGTGGTGGCAGCGATTGCAGGTCCGCTGGTAGTCGCCATTCGCCATGTCAACCTCCTGGGGTTGCGCGTTCATGCTCGCGGTTCTGTCCGACGTGCGCACCGACATCGTTCAAGATCGCCGATCGGCGTGGAGCCGACATCGCGCGCGCCGTCCGTCTCGCGCACGGCAACCGGCCGTGGTCGGCCGACCCTACCGGTGGGGGTCACGGTAATCAAGTCCGTTGCGATGAAAGGGCCGGTCTTGGGCCCACGTAGCCCGGCGTGACTCGCGCCCGTCACGACGCACGGGTTTGGGCCTTGCTCATACGCTCGTCGCTATCCCGCCATCGTGCGAAGATAGGTCTGCGTTTCGGCCGCTGACATCGGGCGGTACCGGAGGATGATCGCCGAGAAGCAAGGGGCTTCTGGTCCGCGAGGACGATAGGCGCCGGCGCCCGATGGAGCCAAATAAAAGGACCCATGTATGACGGAGGCCAGCCGGACCGGCCCTGAGGTCAAGGACGCCATGCGCCGTTCGGAGGAGCAGTTCCGCTCCATATTCGACGGCCTGGGAGACGGTGTGGCGATCTCCCAGCCCGGCGGCAAGTTCCTTGAGGTCAACCGCGTCCTTTGCGAGCGGCTCGGCTACACCCGCGAGCAGCTCCTGAGCATGCCGGTCAGCGCCATCAACTCACCCGAGTCGGCGGCCACTATCCCGGGACACGTCGACGAGATAATGCGGGGCGGCGGCGTACGGGCCATAGACGCGACGCATGTTCGGCGAGACGGCACCGAGATGCCCATCGAGGCCGTGTCGCGGCTCATAGAGTTCCGCGGCAAGCCGGCGATCCTGACGGTGTATCGGGACATAGCGGAGCGCAAAAGGGCCGAGGAAGCGCTGGCTGCCTCGGAGGCTCGCCTTCGGACGGCGATGGACACGATGCTCGACGGCGTCGCCATCACGTCGGCCGTCCGAGACGATGCCGGACGCATAGTCGACTTCCGGCGCGACTACGCCAACCCCGCCATGGGCGTCATCTCCGGCGTCCCCGCGAACGAGCAGGTCGGGCACACGCTGCTCGAGCTATTCCCGGCCCACGTCGCCAACGGGCTCTTCGATGCCTATGTTCGCGTGGTCGAAACCGGCGTTTCCTTCGACTCAGCCGCCTTCCGCTACAGCGACCACGACGGGCCGGGCGGACCGGCGGACCAGTTCCTCGAGCAGCGCGTGGCCAGGATGGCCGACGGCTACGTCATCTCGGAGCGCGACGTGACCGAAATCGAGCGCGTGCGCCGCGAGCGCGAGCGGCTGGCTGCCATCGTCGAGGAGTCGCCCGACGGCATACTCGTCACGGATGCCGATCTGAGGATCGTTTATGTGAACTCGGCCTTCGCTGGCGACCTGGGCGTGCAAGCGTCCGACGTGCTGGGCCGAGGGGCCCTCGAAATAGTGGGCGGCGTCGTAGATGCGACCAAAGTCACCGCCATCGTCGAGGTCGTCAGGTCCGGCAAGACATGGCTGGGCGAGGCGGACTGGCGCCGCCCGGACGGGACGGTCGGGAGGGTCGATCTCAGGATCACGCCGCGCCTTGCCGCGGACGGCACGATCGAGGGCCATGTGGTGGTCGCCCGCGATGTCACCGAGCGGAAGCGCATCCAGACCGCCCTGGAATCATCCGAGTTGAAGTACTCGGCGGCATTCCACACGTCGCCTGATTCCGTCAACCTCAATCGGCTCTCCGACGGGCTGTATCTCGACATCAGCGATGGATTCACTGCGACGACCGGGTTCACACAGGACGACGTCGAGGGCAAGACCTCGGCCGAGATAGCGATCTGGGCCGACCTCGAGACGCGTGATCAACTGGTGGCGGGGCTGCGCGCCGACGGGGTCGTTCACAACCTGGAGATGCGATTCCGTCGCAAGGATGGGAGCCTTGGAACCGGACTGATGTCGGCTCGGGTGATAGACGTCGACGGACAGCCGTGCATCCTCTCGATCACGAGGGACGTCACCGACCGCAGGGAAGCCGAGAAACGTTTCCGGACCCTCATCGACCGCGCCGGCGACCTCATCTTCATGGTCGATCCTTCAACAGGCCAGTGCATAGAGGCTAACAAGGCTGCGTGCGATCGACTCGGCTACAGCCGCGAGGAGATGCTCGCCTTGTCGCTGCTCGACCTGGCTCCGCCCGAAGACGCGGGTGGCGTTTCCGGGCGGCTGGAGTCCGTCATCGAGCGCGGCGAGCTCCATTCCGAGACGACGCTGTTGCGACGCGACGGCGTGGCGGTCCCGGTCGACATAGGCCTCACGATCGTCGAGATCGAGGGGCGTCCGATCATGCTGGGGATTGCCCGCGACATCTCCGAGCGGAAGCAGGCCGAGGCCGAACGCGCCGCCCTGGAAGAGCAGCTTCGACAGGCTCAGAAGATGGAGGGTATCGGACGGCTGGCGGGAGGGATCGCCCACGACTTCAACAATCTGCTGACGGCAATACGCGGCAACGCCAGCCTGGCTCTGAGCGAACTGCCCCCGGGGCAGGGTCCGCGCGACGACCTCGAGCAGATAGAACTCGCTGCCGACAGAGCCGCGGGCCTGACCCGCCAGCTGCTTGCATTCGCGCGCCGAACGGTCCTTCAACCCGAGATAATCGATCTGGGGGCCATCGTGCGACGCCTCGAGCCGATGCTCGGCAGGATCATCGGCGAGGATGTGGTTCTCACGACCGTCATCCCGGATGGTGCTCGGTGCGTCCTGGCGGACCCGGGCCAGATGGAACAGGTCATCGTCAATCTGACGGTGAATGCCCGAGACGCCATGCCGGACGGCGGCAAGCTGACCATCACCGTATCCGAAGTGGACGGCGCCGTATTCGAACCCGCTCAAGCCCGTCACAGAGGGCCGATGACGACCCTTGCCGTGGCAGACACCGGCGTGGGCATGGACGCCGACACTCTCGAGCACATCTTCGAGCCGTTTTTCACGACCAAGGGCCCGGGCAAGGGAACGGGTCTTGGCCTGTCGACCGTCTACGGCATCGTGCACCAGTCCGGAGGCACGATCACGGCTCAAAGCGAACCAGACCACGGGTCGACATTCACTGTCTACCTGCCCACCGTCGAGGGACTCGGTTCCGCCCCGGCTCCGGAGCCGCCAAACGCAACCGCCACGGGCGGGGCACGATCCGGCACGATCCTCGTCGTCGAGGACGATGGTGGAGTCAGGCGATTCGCGAGCCGAGTCCTCGAAGGGGCGGGCTATCGCGTCCTGGCCGCGTCCGGCGGCGTGGAGGCGCTGGCCGTGTCGAACCGAGAGGCCTTGAGCCTGCTCCTCACGGACGTAGTCATGCCCGGCATGAGCGGCCGCGAAGTGGCCGGCAGGATCGCTTTGGCCCAGCCGGGCATCCGGGTGCTCTACATGTCCGGCCATACCGACAAGGGCATCGTGGTCCAGGGCGTCCTTGTGGCGGGCGTCCACTACCTGGCCAAACCGTTCACCTCGGTCGAGCTGATCGCGGCGGTCGACGAGGCCCTGGCGGAGCCGTCCGGCGAGTGACCGGCGCCCTGCCGGAGGAAGCCCACATAAAGTGGCTCCCGTCGTCCTCCCCCTCGGATGGCGGGAGCCCACGGGACCGGCTCACCAGGGCGAGCGGTCGTAGGGCAGAGTTTAGAACCGCCGTGCGCCGATTGTCACTCGTCATCAGACGTATTCGAGACAAGCCCGCATGGGCGGCGGCCGCGAGGGCCTATCGGGTCGGACCGATTGCTGATTCGCCCGAGGGACCGTCAGTCGGCGTCGAGCTGTTCGCGGGCCTGGCCTTGGCCCGGTATAGCTCCTCGTCCGCGGCGGCCACGAAGGCGTCCTTGGTCGGCCCCGATTGAGGGAACCAGGCTCCGCCCACACTAGCCGTCAGCGGCATCTCGCCGGTTGGCCTGATCGAGGCCAGGCCCGCCGCGAGGCGCTCGATGATCTCGTCCTCCTGGGCTGGCATGCCCTTGGGAACGACCACGGCGAACTCGTCGCCGCCGTAGCGATAACCAACGCCGTGGACGGCGGTTATGGCCGCGCCGACGGCCCGCAACACGCGGTCGCCGGCGGGATGTCCGTGGCGGTCGTTGTAGAGCTTGAAGTTGTCGAGGTCGATCATCAGGAGCAGGACGGGCGCCTCTCGAGGGTCGGCCAGAAGACGCTCGAGGTCCTGCTCGAAGGCTCCGCGGTTGCGCAGGCCGGTCAGGGCGTCGGTTTCGGCCCGCGTCCAGAGCGCGCGATGGGCTTCGACATTCGCCAGAGCGATCGAAGCCTGCCCGGCGAGCAGCTTGACGAGCTCGAACTCCTGTGCACTGAAGTGCCCGGCCTCGCCCATCCGCCCCACGTTCAGCGTGCCGACGACATCGCCCCCTACCCGCAGTGGCACGACGACGAGCGACTCGACCTCCATGGGCGTGCCGGGAATGAGGTTGGCGCGCGGGTCGAGATGAGCGTCGTTGACGCACTCCGCGGCTCCATGTGCCAGCACCCATCCGGTGATCCCGCAATCCACGGCTTGAGTCGTGCTCAGGATGAGGGCGGCGAAGCGGTCGCGCGCAAGCACGGCCCGCAGCACTCCCGCCGAGGAGTCGAGGCGATAGATGGTGAGGTTGTCGTACGCGACCAGGGTCTTGAGCGAGTCGGCGATGAGCTCGAGCACGCCGACCGGGTCGATGTTCGAGAGCAGCTGCTCGTTGATCTCGAGGAGCCGCCTCTGGCTCAGAAGGTATTGCTCCAGCTCGTGCTGCTGGCGATCGACATGAGCCGCCCGACCGACGCTCGTCATCCTCTCGCCCAGGAGTGCCGTGTACACGGTCATTACGGTGAGGTCCTCACCGCCGAACAGCTCGCGTCGCTGCAGGACGAGCGCACCGTGCGTGACGCCACCTCCCACCAGTGGCAGGACCAGCCATCCCGACGGGCGCGGCCCGGGCGGCATGGGCCTGATCGTCGGCTCGATGATCGCAGGCCGACCGGTCGCGACCGCCCGCTCGATTTCGGCGACCGGGTTGTCGCTGCAGGCCGTGTGGTGCCCGGCTACGGCCGGCGGGAACTCCGCGGTGCAGACCAGCCGCCCGCCATCGAGCAGATAGAGCTGGGTGGACTCGGCGAAGCACAGGGCGCGCAGGCCCGGCAGGAGCGCAATCAGGTCTGCCGGACTCTCGAGGGACCCCGCGGCCGCGGCCGCCTCGAGGGCCAGCCCGAGTCGGCGTTCCAGAGCGCGCAGCACACGCTGCCGCCGTGGAGGACCCAGCGACCTCGGGTCGGAAGCGTCCGAACCTCCATCGCGCTCCATTTGCTCGATCGAGGCCACGCTGCTCTTCATGGTCATGACGAAATACCCTGCTCTGCGTCGCGCTCGATCGAGTCGTCGTTCAGCTCGCCGGCACGGGCCCGGAGTTCCTCGTCGAGATCCTCGACAGCGGCCGTGGCAGCGTCCCACTCCGGGCTGGAAGGAGGCGACTCATCACGCCGCCGCATCTCCCGCCGCCGCAACGCCATCAATTCGTCGAAAGTCATCTGCTCTGCCACGTCCCCGCATCCAGCGCGTCGTAGACTCCGCCGTCCAACCAAACTTTATCGGGCGCTTGCACGGCCGCGCCTGAACCAATCTCTCCAGCGAAGGCAAGACTTTTGTCGCCGCATGGATCGTCCGATCGAAGTAGACCTTCATCGACCCTTGGCTCCCCGGCAACGATGGCTCAGCGCCGCATAGGCGGCCTGGTACCAGACCTTTCGCTCGGCGCCGTCCCAGGAGTACGAGCTGAGGCGGTCCTCCGCGAGAGGCGCGCCGCAGCCGGCGCAGAGGTTGTGGTTCTCGCAACGGCAGTGGACGCGGATGACCCGGGCCGCCATGTCGCCGTTGCCCTCGCCCTTGCGCGCCAGGAAGTCGCCACGCATGCGGAGGCACCCGGGGCAGCGGGCAAGGCCGTCGGGATTGCCCGAGGCGTCGGTGCCGGCGAGGCGTTCGATGTCGGCCGCCGTCGCCGGCCGGCCCGCTTCCAGTCCGTCGCCGACGATGTATCCGGAACCCCGGTGAGCGGCCGCGAACCGGGCCAGCGACCTGCGGCGCGCCGCCAGCTCGATGGTCTCGGGCAAACTCTCGGCGAGGATCAGGCTATCGACCACGGGGCTGCCGAACGGAACCAGCGACGCCTCGCTCAGAGCGCCGTCGGCGGTGACGTAGACGGCATCATGCGGGCCCAGGCACAGGCACGTGTCGAGCCGGTTGGTGGCGGCCTGGCGGCGGGTCAGGTCCAGCAGCCGCTCGCGTGGCCAATCGCCGGGCAGGACGGCCATGTGGCGGAGCGGGCACCGACCGATGCGCGTGACCAGGTACGGGTATCCGTCGAACGCCGGCGGTCGGTGCGAGATGCGGGCTCTGGCAGGGACGCGCGCGCCGGCGCTCAAAGTCGTGGAGTCCATCCTCGTCTCCTATCGCGTCTGGCGGTAGCACCGTTTCGGCCGAGGAAGCCGGTCGGTTGCTGCGGGGTCATCGAGCCAGATCTCTCGCCCGCTCTGGATAGGTCGCACCTGAGGTGCAGGGACAGTGTACGCGGCGTCGCGACCGAGTGAGGCCCGGGACGAAGTCACGCCGGCAACGGCAGCAAGATTGAACCTTCCGGTATCCGTGTCAGTCTTGTCGTGCACGATGGACGGGATAACCGCGAGGGGGATGCTGGGAATGGGAGTCCGAGACGACGAAGCCGCCGGCAGCGACCCCGCCGTCGCCTTCGCGCGCCTCGCAGACGCCCGCCTCGATGCCGCTTACCGACTTGCGACGTTCATCCTGGCCGGGGATCGATCGGAGGCCGAGGACGCAGTGAACGACGCAGCCCTGCGCGCCTGGGAGCACTTCGGCGATTTGCGCGATCCCGACCACTTCGAGCCGTGGTTCACGCGGATCGTGGTGAACTCGTGCCGTGATCGACTGCGAGAGCGCCGGATCAGGCCGCTGACCCTCGCCGATCCGATCCCCGGCGCAGCGTCCGACCACTCGGACGCCGTGGCACGGACCGATGCCCTGGAGCGGGCGATGCTGGCGCTGTCGCCAAGGCACCGCGTCGTGATTGCGCTTCGTTACGTCGGCGACTACTCGCTCGAGGAGATCGCGGCTCGGACCGGCGAGAGGCCGGGCACCGTCAAGAGCCGGCTCCACTACGCGCTGCGTGCTCTGCGCGCGACCCTCGATGCCGAAGTGCGGGAGCGGGTCCCATGAACGACGAGCAGTTCGAGACAGCGGTGCGCCGGGCGGCCCGACGAATCGCCGATCACGATGCGCCGTGGGCGCTCCATTCGCGGGTCGCGGCGATTCCGGCCGCGCCGCCTCATCGTGCCGCCCGCAGCCGCCGATATGGTAGAAGTCTGGGCCTCGCGGTCCTGGCGACGGCGCTCATTGCGGTCGTCGTCGCGACGACCTTCTTCGCGGGCGGGTGGCCTCGGTTCGGCACCGTCGCGCCCGAGGGCTCGCGAAGCGGGTCGTCGACAGCCGGCCCGACTGCCGCTGCCACTCTCGCGCCGTCTCAAACGTCCGTCTCCCACTTCAGCGCCACGGGCTCGATGAGCACGGGCCGCTTCGATAGCTCGGCCACCTTGCTCGCCGACGGCCGCGTCCTGATCGCGGGGGGCCAGGACGCCTCGGGCGGGGAGTCGGACTCTGCGGAGTTGTACGACCCGGCAACGGGCACGTTCAGCCCGACGGGCTCGATGGTCTACCCGCACATAAGCCCGACCGCCACGCTGCTCCCCGACGGCAGGGTGCTGATCGCCGGCGGGAGCGGGATAGGCGACGTCCTGAAACGCGGCTTCTCGGCGGAGTTGTACGACCCCAGGACGGGCACCTTCAGTCTGACCGGCCCGATGAATGCCCGGCGCTACGACCAGGCCGCGACTCTGCTCCCCGACGGCCGCGTCCTCCTGGTCGGAGGGTCGATCTACGACCTCGGCTCGAAGGCCATCGCCACGGCGGAGCTGTACGACCCGGCAACCGGCAAGTTCACCATGACCGGCTCCATGCGAACCGCCCGCGACGGCCCGACGGTCGCACTGCTGCCGAACGGCCTGGTTCTGGTGGCCGGAGGCTACGGCAACTCCGGCAAGTTCCTCGCCTCGGCCGAGCTGTACGACCCGTCGACCGGCCGATTCACGTCGACCGGCACGATGGCGGCCGCCCGTTCCGGGGATACCGCCACGCTGCTGCCCGACGGCCGCGTGCTCATGGCCGGAGGCTACAGCGCGTCGGGCAGCGTCCTCGCCTCGGCCGAGCTATACGACCCCAAGAGCGGCGCGTTCAGCTCGACCGGATCGATGGCAACCGCGCGCGCCGGCCACACCGCAACCCTGCTGCCCGACGGCCGCGTCCTGGTCGCCGGAGGAACCGATTCCGTCGACGACGGCATTGCAGCCAACATCCTGGCCTCGGCCGAACTGTACGACCCGCTGACCGGCTCCTTCAGCCGTGCGGGATCGATGGCAACCGCGCGTCAGTCCCAGACGGCGACGCTGCTCCGCGACGGCCGGGTCCTTCTCGCCGGCGGCGCCGACGGCCTCACGCATCCGGGCCCGGGCAACATGACCGCTGTGGCGCTGCCGTCGGCGGAGCTCTACCAGCCCTAGTCTTCGAACCGGCCGAATCAAAAGGCCCTCGGAGTCGCCTCCGGGGGCCCGTTTCACGCTTGGGACTTGGCTGGCGAGGAAGGATTCGAACCTTCAATGCCCTGATCCAGAGTCACCGGGCGCCTACCGAACTGCGCTCTCTCGTGGGGGTGCCACCGAGAGGCGTCCAGTTAGGGGATGAACGCAACGCTTGTGGCGCTAGGCACAGCCGCTCGAACCTGGCCGGCACCGGGCCGCCGAATCGAGCTTCCGCTCACTTCTCCTTGAACACTCGGGACGGAAGGAGCGCGGTAATTAGGAGGAAGGCGCCGAGCCCCGCAAAGTAGCTAACGCCCCAGTCTGGTCCAGGCCCCCCCGCTGGGAGGCACACTATCCCGATACCATGACCGAAGGAGAGGCACTTGCCAGCCAAGTCGCCGTAGGGTGAGGGCCTCAAAGTCGAAACCATGGCCACCGCCAAACCGATGGCCGCGGAGATGCCAAGAACGACGAGAAAGACGCGGTGCCTCTCAATCATCCGCTTCGCCTTCACGCCGATGGCAACGGAGATGCCAGCAACGACGAGAAAGACGCGGTGCCTCTCAATCATCCGCTTCATCCTCGGACCACCCTCCACCCTGCTCCGTCGTGGGACGCA
>CAZGUS010000093.1:0-9872 GCA_964529245.1 uncultured Anaerolineaceae bacterium | reverse complement strand
GCGTAGTACTGGGTCTGGACGGGGATGATCACGCCGTTGGCGGCGACCAGTCCGTTGATGGTGAGCAGGCCCAGCGTCGGCGGGCAATCGATCAGGATGTAGTCGTAGTGGCCCTGGGCCCAGTCGTCGATGGCCTCGGCGAGGGCATACTCGCGGCCTATCGCGCTGAGCAGGTCGACCTCCGAGGAGGCCAGGTCCAGCGTGGCCGGCGCCACGTCGATGTTCGGAGTCTCGCTGGCGATCACGATGTCCTTCAGCCGGATCCGCGAGTCGCCCAGGATCGTCGCCATCGATTGCTGGACCGTCGCAAGGTTGACCCCGAGGCCGACGGTGAGGTTTGCCTGGGCGTCCATGTCGATGCACAACACCCGCAGGCCCTGCTCCGCGAGCGCGCCCGCCAGATTGATCGCGGTGGTCGTCTTACCGACTCCACCCTTCTGGTTTGCGATCGCGATGACAGTGGCCAAGGATGATCACCTCGCTCTGAATGCTCGGTCGCGTGACGGTTCAATTCTGACGGGCCGGGACGGCGGAGTGGCGTCGAGATGCTACCGCACGCCGCCGCGGGCGGCCGAGCTTATCCACAGGAGTTCGCAGTTGTTCACCGATTCTGTGGATATCCGCCGGAATCAATCCACTCTCCGAAGGTGGTATGCGCGTTCGCGGCGCAGCCGAGTTGAACCGGTCGTCCAAGTCTCGGTGGCTCCGTCTTTGCGCAAAGACGACGGCCAGTAGTGCAGTGCCCCTTGAGGAGATTCCTGAGCCGCGGCGCTTTGCAAGACCGGCCGCGCCGGCCTGTCGGCGCGGCCCGGCATGGGCGACTGGCACTGGAGGCCGGGTCCGTGCCATCATCCACCAGCGCGCCCGCCCGGTCGGCAGGCCGGAATTGCTGGAGGAACCGCAGGTGTCCGAGGATCAGGCAGCGAAGCACGGCCAGTCGAAGGCCGCACCTTCACCAGATTCAGGCCGGGAGCGCTGGCGGGCCACGACGCGGGCGAAGGCGGTCTCCAGGTCGCCTGAGCGCCAGGAGCGTTTCCTGACGACTTCCGGAGTCGAGATCCAGGACCTCTACACGCCGGCCGACACGGCCGGCCTGGACGAGGACCGCGATCTGGGCCGTCCCGGTGAGTACCCGTACACCCGCGGTGTCCAGCCGACGATGTACCGGGGCCGCCTGTGGACGATGCGCCAGTACGCCGGCTTCTCCACCGCGCAAGACACCAACCGCCGCTTCCGCTATCTGCTCGAGCAGGGCCAGACGGGTCTCTCGGTCGCATTCGATCTGCCGACCCAGATGGGCTACGACTCCGACGCCCCGGAGGCCGAGGGCGAGGTCGGCCGTGTCGGCGTGCCGATCAGCTCCCTGGCCGACATGGACGTGCTCCTCGACGGGCTGCCCCTCGGGACCGTCAGCACGTCGATGACGATCAACGCCTCCGCCGCCGTTATCCTGGCCCTGTACGTGGCGGCCGCCGAGAAGCAGGGCGTCCCGCGCGCCCAGGTGAGCGGCACGACTCAGAACGACATCCTCAAGGAGTACATCGCCCGGGGAACCTACATCTTCCCGCCCCGGCCCTCGATGAGGCTGGTCACGGACATCTTCGAGTTCTGCTCCCGGGAATTGCCGCGCTGGAACACCATCAGCATCAGCGGCTACCACATGCGCGAAGCCGGGGCCACGGCGGCGCAGGAGCTGGCCTTCACTCTCGCCGACGGCATCGCCTACGTCGAAGGGGCGTTGAGCCGCGGCCTGGACATCGACGACTTCGCCGACCGCCTCAGCTTCTTCTTCGCGTCATGGAGCGAGCTGTTCGAGGAAGTGGCCAAGTTCCGCGCCGCGCGGCGGATGTGGGCGAGGATCGTCAAGGAGCGCTTCGGTGCCACCAGCACGCGCTCAATGGCGTGCCGCTTCCACGTCCAGACCGCCGGCTCCTCGCTGACGGCGCAGTCGATCGACAACAACGTCGTCCGCACGACGGTCCAGGCCCTGGCCGCGGTTCTCGGCGGCGCCCAGAGCCTCCACACCAACTCGCGCGACGAGGCGCTGGCTCTTCCGACGGCGGAGGCCGCGCGCCTCGCGCTCCGGACGCAGCAGATTCTGGCGTACGAGTCGGGCGTGACCGAAACGCCGGATCCACTGGCCGGCAGCTACTACGTCGAGTCCCTGACGAACGGTCTCGAAGCTGCCGCCAACGACTACCTGGCCGAGATCGACGCCCTGGGCGGGACGCTCGCAGCCATCGAGGCCGGATACCAGCAGCGCCAGATCCAGGAGTCGTCCTACCAGGTCCAGCGAGCGATCGAGAGCGGCCAGAAGGTCGTGGTCGGCGTCAACAAGTTCCGCGACGAGGAGACGTCGACGCCGCCGTTGCAGCGCATCGATCCGGAGGGCGAGCGTCGCCAGGTTGAAGGCGTTCGGAAGGTGCGAGCCGAGCGCGACCCGGCGGCGTGGGCCGCGGCCCTGAGCCGGCTCGAGGAGTGCGCTCGGGGAGACCAGAACCTCATGCCACCGATAATCGAAGCGGTGAAGGCATACGCCACGGTCGGCGAGATCTGCGATCGGCTGCGCGGCGTCTGGGGGGAGCACCGGGAGTTGATCACCGTCTGAAGCTAAGAGTAGGGGAGCCGGGCCGGCGCGGATAGCTGCGAGCAGCTGCGCGCTCGTGCGGCTGGAGCGGCTGCCGGGCCTCGCGACCCTGGCAGCTGCTGGCAGCTGCTGGAATCTGCCAACCTTCTCAATTTCGTGGCCGGCAAGGGCGCGCTCACCCGCGCGCGGCGTACTTGCCGAGCGTGGAGGCTTCGTCCAAACGGCCCCGGCCGCCGTTTTCGTACCATTGCCGGAGCGCCGACCGGCGGGTCGACTCTTCGCACATCGAACGCCTGTCCGGTCCGCCGCCCGTCACGACAATCGCAGGAGTGTCATGGACCAGCTCAAGTCCGCCCTGCCTGAGGGCCTCAGGATCGGCAAGATCCACCACGTCGCCATAATCGTCCGCGATCTGAACAGCGTTCTGGAGCTCTACCGGGACCGGTTCGGCCTGGCGGTCGAGACGGTGATGCCGATTCCCTACGACCGGGTCACGATCGGCTTCTTGCCGGTCGGCGAGGTCAAGATCGAGCTCGTGCAGCCCGACGACGACACGACCGGCGCCGCCAAGTTCCTGGCGTCGAAGGGCGAGGGTTTCCACCACGTTTGTTTCGAAGTGCCGGACATCCAGGCGGCGCTCGACACGCTCGCGGCCGACGGGCTCGTCCTGATCGACAAGGCCGCGCGAAAGGGCGCCGAGGGCCCCGTCGCATTCATCCACCCCAAGAGCTGCCACGGCGTGCTCGTCGAGTTGATCGAGGCGCCGGGCGGCCCGGCCTGGGCGAAACTGGAGTACTGAGCCGGCCGGCCACCGGCCCTGCCGGGGTCGCGGCAGGCGACGGCCCTACAGCGACCAGGCGAAGAGCACGTCCTCGGCGCGCTCGGCAAGCCGGCAGAAGTCGACCAGTTCGCCGGCCAGCTGGCGCAGCATCGGCTTGTCGTCCGGATCGACGGATCGCTCCTCGCGATCGATGAGGTCGATCCATCGCGCCGCCAGGCGGTCGAGCCCGTCCTCCGGAAGCATCGCGACCGCATCTATCCAGTCCGCGTCCACGCGTTCCAGCGTCCGATCGGCAAGACGGACCGGACGCCCGTCGATCGAATAGACGCTCTCGCTGAACGGTGAGGGCGAGTCGCCGCCGCCGGTCTCACGCGCCGCCTGGCTGAACAGATCGAGCCACGTCTGGTCCATTCCGCCGCCCAGCGATATCCAGGCGGTGAAACGGGCCGGATCGCGAAGACCGGCCCAATCGTCGGTCGCGATCGCCAGCAGGATCTCGCGGTAGTCGCCCGCCACGAGGTCCATCAGCACGCCCACGGGGCGCCTCCGCTTTCAGGCTCGGTAGCCGGCCTCGATCAAGAGCCGGGGCAGTTGTGTCGGCGAGTCGGCGACGCGGATGCCCGCGGCCTCGAGAGCGGCGATCTTCTCCGCCGCCGTCCCCGAGCCGCCCGAGATGATCGCCCCGGCGTGGCCCATGCGCCGTCCGGGGGGAGCCGTCCTGCCGGCGATGAAGGCGGCCATCGGCACGCCCTTGAGGTGCTCGGCGGCGAACGCCGCCGCTTCCTCCTCGGCCGAACCGCCGATCTCGCCGATCATCACGATCGCGTCCGTGTCGATGTCGTCGCGGAAGAGCTTCAGGACATCGAGGAAGGTCGTGCCGATGATCGGGTCGCCGCCGATGCCCACGCACGTCGACTGACCCAGCCCGGCGTCCGTCATGGCCTGCACGGCCTCATAGGTGAGGGTCCCGGAGCGCGAAACGACCCCGACGCGGCCGGGCTTGTGGATCGAAGCCGGGATGATGCCCACCTTCGCCTGGCCGGGCGAAGTCGCGCCGGGGCAGTTGGGCCCGATCAGTCGAGCGCCGGCGCGCCGAACAACCTCGACGACGGCGATCATATCCAGCGCGGGGACGCCTTCGGTGATGCAGACGATCGTCCCGATGCCCGCGTCGACCGCCTCCAGGATCGCGTCGGGAGCGCCGCTCGCCGGGATGTAGATGACCGAGGTGTTGGCTCCGGTCTGCTTCACGGCCTCGGCGACGGTGTCGAAGATCGGGATGGTGCCGTCGATGGCGGTCTGGCCGCCCTTGCCCGGCCTCGTGCCGGCGACGACATTGGTGCCGTAGGCGATGGAGGCGCGGGTGTGGAACTCGCCCTCACGGCCGGTGATGCCCTGAACCACGAGGCGCGTGTCGCGCCCGACAAGGATGCTCATCGTGCTCCACCCTTCGCCAGCGCGACAGCCTTTTCGGCCGCCTCATCGAGTGACATGGCTGTCTCGAAGTGCGCCTCCCGGAGCAGCCGGGCCGCCTCCGCCGCGTTCGTGCCGACTATCCGCACGACCATCGGCACTTCGCGCGCCTGCTCGGCCCGAGCCTCGATGAGCCCGGCCGCGACTTCGTCGCCGCGAGTTATGCCGCCGAAGATGTTGACCAGGATCGTCTTCACCTTGGGATCGGCGAGGATCAGCTCCATGGCGCCGCAGACCGTCTCCCGCCGCGCGCCGCCGCCCACGTCCAGGAAGTTGGCCGGCTCGCCGCCGAAGTGCTTGACCAGGTCCATCGTCGTCATCGCCAGGCCGGCGCCGTTGACCATGCAGCCGATCGTGCCGTCGAGGTGGATGAAGTTGATGCCGAGCTTTCGCGCCTGCGCGTCCGTCGGGTCCTCTTCGTCGAGGTCCCGCAGCGACGCCAGGCCCGGATGTCGAGCCAGGCCGGAGTCGTCGAGCGTGATCTTCGCGTCCAGGCAGACCAGGCGCTGCGCCGTCTTGCCGTCCGCGCCCGTCTCGGCGACCACCGCCAGCGGATTGACCTCGACCAGATCCGCGTCGTTGGCCTTCATCGTGGCGAAAAGCCCCTGGGCGATGGCCACGAACTGGTTCAGCAGCGGATCGCGCAGTCCGATCGCCAGGCCCAGGCCGCGAGCCTGGAAGGCCAGCAGCCCCATCTCCGGGTCGGCCGAGGCGCGGTGGATGGCGCCGGGGTTCTGGCGCGCCACCTCCTCGATCTCGACGCCGCCCTCCGCCGAGGCCATGAGCACGATCCGGCGGCTGGCTCGGTCGATGATTGCGCCGAGGTAGTACTCCTTGACGATGTCGGCGGCGGCGCCCACGAGCACCTTGCGCACGGTGATGCCCTTGATGTCCATGCCCAGGATGCTCGAGCCGACCGCCCGAGCCTCGTCCGGTGTGGCGGCCAGCTTCACTCCGCCGGCTTTGCCTCGCCCGCCGACGAGCACCTGGGCCTTGACCACGACGCGGCCCGCGCCGGAGGCGAAGAAGCGTTCGGCCGCTGCCTTCACTTCATCCGGGTTGTGGGCCACTTCCCAGGGCGGGACGGGCAATCCCTGGGCGAGCATGAGCGACTTCGCGTCCGCTTCCTGAATCTTCACGCCGGCCACTCCCGATATCTGGCGACGAGGGGCGGTACCGGATCCGCGGTGGCCCCCGGTGCAATGGACCGATCCTAGCAGGAGGTCATCGTTTGTGGCCTCGGGACCTACCCGAAACAACTGTCCTGCGAGACGTGGCGCGACGGGCGCACCCGCACGCCTGAATCGGAGCTGCTCCTGCTCGAACGGGATCTCAGGACAGGACACTCTCGACCAGATCCAGGTCGACGGTGATCGCCTCGCTGCCCCTCTCGGCGATGGCCGCCAGCGTCCGGCCCTGGAGGCCGATCCAGGACATCGTGGGCAGGCCGAGCATGGCGTACGAGGGGCCGTCCGATTGCCAGACGGCCAGGAACGAGCTGCCCCTGAAGTCGGTGGGGGTCCAGGCCACGGTCGTCCGGCCCTGAAACACCTCCGCCGTGACCGCGCAGAGGCGCTCCGGACTGGCGCTGGAAAGGGTCACCCGAGTCGAGCTCTTGCCCGTCGCCAGGTCGTCGACATCGAGCGAATGGCAATCCGGTTGGGACGCGTCGAACCAGGCCGCCGCCGAGCCGTCAAGGCTGAACGATGGCGTTCCCCAGGCAGTTCCGAGTGGCTGTGGATCGCGGTGGGTCGGGTCCATCCACATCGTCCGATTCACCGGAGCTGCCTCATAGGCCTGGGTCGCCGACGGGGCAACGACGACCGACAGGAGAATGCGCGAGCCGCCCGCCGAGAGCGAATGCACCTGCCCGGACACGGTCGTCGACCACAGCAGCTTCTCACTCGACAGGGCATGGACTTCGACGATCGCGCTGGACGCGGTCTGCTGGTGCGCGAACGCATAGACCTCCGAGCTGATGGCAACCAGGGGAGTGCTGCCGCTCGCGGCGGTGATCGTCCCTAGGTCCGCAATCTTTACAGTTCGCGCGGACGCGGACGAAGCGTCCACCAGCAACAGATGCCAGACGTTGGAGCCGACCCAGTCGGACCCGCCCGACTGGGTCGCGGCGTATGCATAAATGAGGCTACTGCCGGCCGCCGCAAGGGCTGCCTGGGCCGAGTTGCATGCCACCGGCACCTGGTACCAGTTTGGGCTGGGGTCGCTCGCTGGGTCCGTCACGTCGATGCCGCCGCCCGTGACTTCGTAGAACCTCGTCCCGCTCACAGCGGGTGCTATCGGTCCATAGAACTGGGAAGCCCGCAGGCTGTAGAGCGGCGGCTCGATCTGCGGCAGTCCGCCCGTGTCCTCGGAGGGCTCCGGGGTCGCCGGCATGGTGACGATCAGGGGCGTCGGAACGGGCACCGTCGCTACCGGCGAAGCCGGGGCCGGTAGGCGCCGGCTGGAGATCCGCTCGGCGACGCGGTGGCTCGCGACCCATTCGGGAGGCGTTGCCCGTACAGCCCCACGGCCACGACCGCGACGATCAGTCCCGCCACCGCGGCGGCCCGCCTGACCGGCAGGCTCCCCGTTCGGCTCCGGTGCGCGAGGGTCTCTCGGTCGTCCTCGATCCTGGTCGCTGGCGGCAGTTCCATGCCTCCCACACCTGCGGCTGGCCGGCGTCGAGTATGCGTAACCTCGCGCCGCCGGGTCGAGTGACGGCGGCCGGCTCCTCTCCGAGCGTGGATTCGCTGCAACTCGCGCTCGAAAGAGCGGCCGAGACGCGGCAATCCCTCAGCGCAAGGCCGCGGCCCGAAACTATCCCCGGGTGGCTTAGAATTCCGCCCATGGCCCACACAGTGACGCTCATCCCGGGAGACGGCATCGGCCCCGAACTGGTCGAGGCAACCAGACGAGTCCTCGACGCCTCGGGCGTCAAGTTCGATTGGGAGGTGGTCGAGGCCGGCGAGGCGGTCCTCGAGAAGGTGGGAACGCCCCTTACGCAGTCCGTGCTCGATTCGATCGTTCGCAACAAGCTGGCTCTCAAGGGGCCCATCACCACACCCGTCGGCGTCGGCTTCCGGTCGGTGAACGTGGCCCTGCGCCAGACCCTGGGCCTTTACGCCAACCTTCGTCCGGTCCGCTCGATCCCGGGCCTCAAGACCCGTTACGACGACGTGGACCTGGTCATCGTCCGTGAGAACACCGAGGACCTTTACGCCGGCATCGAGCACATGGTTGGGCCGGACGCGGCGGAGAGCATCAAGATCATCACCCGCGCCGCGTCGGAGCGCATCGCCCGCTTCGCCTTCGAGTATGCCGTCGCCAACGGCCGGCACAAGGTCACGGCCGTGCACAAGGCCAACATCATGAAGCTCTCCGACGGTCTGTTCCTGGAGAGCTGCCGCACCATCGCCGCGCTGTATGAGGGAAGGATCGCCTTCGAGGACCGGATCGTCGACAACATGTGCATGCAGCTCGTCCAGAAACCGGAGCTGTACGACGTGCTCGTCCTGCCCAACCTCTACGGCGACATCGTGAGCGATCTGTGCGCCGGGCTGGTCGGCGGGCTGGGAGTGGCCCCCGGGGCCAACATAGGCCCCGATGCCGCGGTCTTCGAGGCCGTCCACGGATCCGCTCCCAAGTACGCCGGCCTGAACAAGGCCAATCCCACCGCGCTGATGCTCTCGGGCGTCCTGATGCTTCGCCACATCGGCGAGCAGGCGGCGGCCGAGCGCGTCGAGGACGCCATTCGAGCGGTCATCGCCGAGGGCCGCACAGTCACCTACGATCTCGGCGGCTCGGCCGGGACGAGCGAATTCGCCGACGCGATAGTCGCCCGCCTGGCATAGCCGGCCACCAGGCCCGATCGCAAGTCCGGATCGGGCGAGCGGTCGCACAACGTTCGGGAGGCGCAATGCTGCTGTTTCGCTATCGCGGCTCCGAGGGGATGCTGGCCTGGGCCTTCCACCGCATCTCGGGCATCGCCATCTGGCTGTTCGTCCTGCTCCACGTGCTGGACATCTACCTGGCCGGCGGCGACCCGAACGTCTACAACGACATCCTCAAGTTCTATGCCAGCACCCCCGGGCGCGTCATGGAGATCCTGCTGGGAGCCGCGCTCCTGTACCACTCCCTGAACGGCCTGCGGGTCATGGCCATGGACTTCTGGCCGAGGCTGACCGTGTACCACAAGCAGATCTGGTACGCGAACTGGGTCATCTTCCTCGGGGTCGGCCTGCCGGGGGCCTTCCTGATCATCAAGCCGGCCCTGGGCCTGTAGGAGGAGCGTCGAGATGGCACTGTATTCGCGCTCCGGCCGGCCCAAGCCGCAGGGTGGGGGAACCGAGCTCGCGGCCTGGTACTTCATGCGTGTTTCGGGCGTGGCGCTGTGCGTCCTGGCGCTTGTCCACTTCAGCGTGGAGCACTTCCTGTTCGATCCGTCGCAGGAGACCAGCACCTGGATCTTCAACCAGCGCTGGAACAGCCTCCTGCTGCGAAGCTTCGACTGGCTGTTGCTGATGCTGGTGGTTGTGCACGGGTTCCTGGGCATGCGCACCGTGACGATGGACTACCTCAAAGGCGGTCGTCGAACGCTGGCCCTGGGCACGCTCTACCTCCTGGCCGCCGTCATCTTCGTCATGGGCACGATAGTCGTCATGTCCGTGCCGCTTGTCGTGGGTAACTAGAGATGGACTATCCCTTCGACGCGATCGTCGTCGGCGCCGGCGGCGCCGGCCTGTGGGCCGCCCTCGAACTGGCCCGCGAAGGCGTCAATACCGCCGTCCTGACGAAGCTCTATCCCACCCGCTCCCACACCGGCACCGCCCAGGGCGGTGTCTGCGCCGCTCTCGGGAACCTAGAGGAGGACCACTGGGAGTGGCACATGTTCGACACCGTCAAGGGCGGCGATTACCTGGTCGACCAGGACGCGGCCGAAGTGCTGGCCCACGAGGCCATCGAGACGGTCATCGAGCTCGAGCACATGGGCCTGCCGTTCAACCGCACCGCGGACGGCAAGATCGACCAGCG
>CAZGUS010000092.1:0-9945 GCA_964529245.1 uncultured Anaerolineaceae bacterium | reverse complement strand
GCTCTATGAAGTCTCGATCGTCATGATCAGGATGGGCGGACGCTAGCGCGGCGGGACGCGGGGCGCGGGCGATAGGCGCGGGGCGCTACCGGCGCGGGCGAGACCCTAGCGCGGAGATCGTCCAGAACCACTCATACGTTCCGGGGCCGACGAGATACTCGGGAAGTGTGTCCGGGCCGCAGCTCGCCGTACCCAGACCGCGATGAGCGGCGTCGAGATGGATCGTCGCCCCGGCCCGGGCCACCAGCTCGACGTCGTGCGTGGCGGTGGCCAGATCCTCGGCTCGGAAGTGCGTCGCCGAAACCTGGCGCGGCACATCCAGCTCGAGGCGGAGTCCGCGGCCGCGGCCGTCGGACAGCTCCAGCCACCGCACGTCGGCGCGGCCGCCGCTCTCCTGCGGCCTGACGTAGGGCACGTACAGGTCGGTAACGGTGGAACGCCACCGTCCCACCGCGCCGGCACGACGCCGGTCCGGATACGTCTCGACCGGCCCGCGTCCGAACCATTCGACCTGCTCGAGGCCGGCAACCGTCTCGAACTCGATGCCGACGCGGGCAAGGTCGGCGAGCTCGTCCGGGATCCGCACCGTTTCCCGGACCAGAACGGCGCCGCCATCCAGCGACTTGAAACGCTGCTCATGGGCGACCGCGATGCCCGAGGCGGTCTTCACCTCGGCAGATACGACGACACCATCGGCCTCACGCCGGATCTCTTTGAGCGTCCGAGAGAGCCGATCCACTCCCCAGGTTCGCCACAGCGCCGCGAGCCCGAGTATGCGGTCGTTGTCCGTCGGGGCGCGCCACAGCGACAATCGTGGCGGGGCGGCCAGAAGCTCGAACGCAAGCAGCCCTTCCGCGTCCAACGGAACATCCGCGCCGGCAGGACGCCGGACCGACGGACGTGCGGGCTCGCGCGTCACCGGCTCCAGTTCGAGCTGCGCCCAGCAAACCTCGAACCCTGCCGGAGCCCACGCTTCCTCCGCGGCCGTCCGGAAACGCAGCGTCAACCACACTTCGCGGCCGTCCGATGGCGGCGCGGTCCAGCCCGGAATCCTGGTCGTGGCGTTCCCGCCCGGCGGCACGTCGGGCAGGGGCAACTCACCGCCGCCGACGGACTCCCCGCCGGCCGTCAGCTCCCACGAGCCGCGCAGCCAGCCCAGACCGGTGAAGTACTGGCGGTTCGCGAGCTCGACCAGGCCCTCGCGGAGGGCCTCTGGACCCGCCGACGCACGAACGGGCGCGGCGAGCTGGCGATGCTCCCACAGGGCCGGCTTGGGCCGCCGGTCGGGCCAGTTCAGCCCGTCGAGGCAGAAGTTCCCGTCGTTGGGCTTGTCCCCGAAGTCGCCGCCGTAGGCCCAGCGAGTGGTTCCGTCGGGCAGCCTCTGGACCAGGCCGTGGTCCGACCACTCCCACATGAAGCCACCCTGGAGACCGTCGGCCGACTCGATCGCGTCCCAGTATTCGGCGAGCGTGCCGTTGCTGTTGCCCATGGCGTGCGAGTACTCGCACATGATCAGCGGATGCAGCTGCCGGCCGGACCGTGCGTGGGCGACGATGGCGGAGATAGGCGGATACATGGGACAGGTCAGGTCGCTGACCTTCTGGTCACTCGACCAGTTCCAGCGGATGGCGCCCTCGTAATGGAGCGGGCGACTCGGATCGTAGCGGCGGATGTAGCCCGCCTCGGCGTCGTGGTTCGAACCGTGTCCGGACTCGTTCCCGAGCGACCACAGGATCACCGAAACGTGGTTCTTGTCCCGCCTGACCAGCCGCGCGGCACGATCGACCCAGGCGTTCAGGTAGCGTGGGTCATTGCAGAGCACGTCGATGAAAGCGTGCGACTCGATGTCCGCCTCGGCCACGACGTACAGGCCCAGTTCGTCGGTGAGTTCCAGGAACACCGGGTCGTTGGGGTAGTGGGAGGTCCGGACCGCGTTGAAGCCGAACTGCTTCATGGCCACCAGGTCCGCTCGCATCGATTCGGCCGAGACGACGCGGCCCGTGAATTGATCGAAGTCGTGGCGGTTGACGCCGTGGATCAACACGGTGGCGCCGTTGATCAGCAGGCGCACGCCGTCGATCTCGACCTTGCGGAAGCCGACCCGAAGATCCAATTCTTCGATCGCTTCGCCGGATGGGGACCGCAACGCCACGTGTAGCGGGTAGAGGTGCGGTTGCTCGGCCGACCATCGCCGCACGTCGGGGATCTCCGTTCGCAGGGTCGCTCGACCATCGATCGGGGGGTCAAGCTGAGGCGCCAGGGCCTCCCATTGGGCTCTCTCGGCTCCTTCCAGGCCAACCGACACGAGCCTGGCCACCAGGTCGAAGCGATGGCGCGTCAACGGCGTCGAGTCGGCGCGGCTGACCTGCGGGCCGGACCCGACGTTCGCGAACGGAACGGTTGCCCGCAGCGGCGCCCGATCGCCCAGTTTCGCCTCGATCGTCCAGCCCGATTCCTCGGGCGCGCCGCCGAAGTCGACGTCGGCCAGCAATTCGAATGTCCCGGTTCGCAGGTCGTCGGCCAGCCCGGCATTGACCCGAACGTCGGCGAGGTGGATGCGAGAAGTCGCGTAGAGGAACACGGAGCGGGTGATGCCGCCGTGCCACCACTCGTCCTGGTCCTCGATGTAGGTCGCGTCGGACCACTTAACAACCCGCAGTGAGATGGCATTGGACCCTGGCCGGACCACGTCGGTGACGTCGAACTCGGCGGCCAGATGCGAGTCCTTGCTGATGCCGACGGGCTGCCCGTTCACCGTCGCGATCAGCACGCTCTCGGCCGCCCCGACGTGCAGGACGACGCGGCGCCCGGCGACCCAATCGGCCGGCACCTCGAAGTCTCGTTCGTACACGCCGGTGGGGTTGACGTCGGGCAGGTGGGGCGGCTCGCCCGGGAACGGCATCTGGACGTTCGTGTAGTGCGGCAGGTCGAAGAAGCCCTGCATGGTCCAGCAACCCGGAACGTCGACCTCGCTCCACGGCGTCGCCGGCTCCTCTTCCGGTGTGTGAAGCAGCTGGAATCGCCACCGACCGTCCAGCGCGATCCGATCCAGGTGCGGCACGCTGTGCATCGGCAGCCGTCCGACGGACGTGAGCTCCGGGGTGGACCACGGTCGCGAGAGCATCGCGTTACCTCCGAAGAGCGCCCCCTGTCAGGAGGCCTCCAGAACGTACAGGCGGGCACGGAAGTCGCCCTGTTCGGCGGAGGCCCGATTGGACTCCAGCACCAGGCCCGCGGCCATCAGCTCGTCTCCCCCGAGCAGGACCTGTCTTGCGGGCCTACCGGGCACCTCGGCCGGCGTGGGCCAGGTCGAGACGCGATACGACGCCGCCGGGTCAAGGCCGCGCAGCCGCAGCCGCTGCGGGCCGGGGTTGGGGCGGCTGAGGATTCGGTAGTGACCGACGACGGCCGTTCGGGCGTCGCGCGCCACGGTCATCCAGGCCGTCTGGTCCCGTTCGCCCTCGAATGGGCTGAGCAGCCGCAGGAAGCGGCCGCGCTGGAACAGATCTCGCCACTTCTTGTAGAAGGCGACCTGATCCGCAATTTCGGCCCGCTCGCCGGCCGAGAGGACAGTCGGATCCAGCTCGTACCCGAAGACGCCGAAGAACGCCACAGCCGCCCTCATCGAGAGCGGGGTGATCCGCCCGACCTGATGGTTCGGCACGGCGGAGACGTGGGCCGACATCGAGCTGAGCGGGTACGGCAGCGACGTACCCCATTGGATCTTCAGACGCTCGACGGCGTCCGTGTCGTCGCTCGTCCACGCCTGTGGCGCGAAGGCCAGCATGCCCGGGTCGAACCTGCCGCCGCCGCCGGCGCAGGACTCGAAGAGCACTTCCGGAAACGCCCGGGTCAGTCGAAGGTAGAGCGAGTAGACGCCCAGGATGTAGCGGTGCATGAACTCGCCCTGCCGCCAGGCCGGGAGAGTGGGGCTGAACGGCTCGGTGATATTCCGGTTCATGTCCCATTTCACGAATGAGATGGGAGCGCTTCCGATGACGGCGGACACCACACCGAAGAGATAGTCCACTACCTCGGGCCGAGACATGTCGAGGACGTACTGGTTGCGACCCTCCGTGCGCGGACGAGTCGGGAGGCCAATCGGCCAATCCGGATGCTGGGCGAAGAGCTCGCTGTGGTGGCTGATCATCTCCGGCTCGATCCAGATGCCGAAGCGCAGCCCGATTTCTTCGACCTTGCGAGCCAGCGATTCCAGCCCGCCCGGGAGCTTGGCATGGTTGACCTGCCAGTCCCCGAGCGAGGTCGTGTCGTCGTTGCGCCGCCCGAACCACCCGTCGTCGAGGACGAACGACTCGATTCCCAGGTCGTGAGCGGCCGATGCGATGGCCAGGAGCTTCTGTTCGTCGAAGTCGAAGTACGTCGCCTCCCAGTTGTTGATCACGACGGGGCGATCCCTGTCGCGCCACGCCGGGCCGGTCAGGCGCTCTCGAAACAGGAGGTGGTACGCCTCGCTCAGCTCGCCCAGGCCACCGCCCGAGTAAGCGAGTACCGCCTCCGGCGTGATGAACTCGGCGCCTGGATCGAGCAGCCAGGAGAAGCCTTCGGGGTTTATGCCGGCCCGCATTCGGGTCGTACCGAACGAGTCGACTTCGCCCTCGATGAGGAAGTTGCCGGAGTAGACCAGTGAGAAGCCGAACGCCTCTCCGTGCTCCTCGGTCGTGGCCCGGCGCGCCAGAGCCACGAAGGGGTTGTGCTGATGGCCGGACGCGCCCCGGGTGCTCGACACGGACTGACGGCCCGGGCGAAGCGCGAGCCGCTCAACGTGACATTCGCGGGCCCATTCCCCACTCAGAGAGATGAGCTCCCAGTCCGAGTCGGGCAGGTCCAGCGACGCGCTCATCACTCCCCGAACGACCACCGGAGACGGGCCGGAATTGACGATCCGGGCGCCTCGGACGATGACGGGTCGGTCGTGATAGATCGTGTAGAGGAGCCGGACCTCGATCTGCGCCACGTGGTCCGAGGCCGTGATCTCCAGAGTCTCCGCCTCGACACCGGTGTCGACGTAAGTGGAGGGCAGCCCGGGCAGGACCGGCTTGCCAGGCAGGATGCGATGGCTCTTGTAGCGCAGGTCCAAAACGCCGGAGCCGTCGGGCAGCTCGAGCGCGAGGGCCGGGATCCGGTAGTCGCCCGTGCCGCCGGTGGGAAACTCGAGCGGCACCGCCTGGCCGAGCCGATTGGAGAAGCCGTAGAACTCGCCGGGCACCAGATGCCCGTACGACTTTCCCTCGGCCAGAGCCGCCCCGAAATACACGTGCCCGAGCGAGCCGTTCTCGAGCACGCGTATCACATAGCTGACCTGGTCGTTCCGAAGGTGGAACTCGCGGGCGGCCGCGGACCACTCGATTGCCATCGGACTCCCGCTGGCGGCTCTGATCTGCTGAGCGTCAGCCCTTGGCCGAACCGAGTGTCAGGCCGCTGATGAAGTAGCGCTGCAGGATCAGATAGAGCACGATCGTCGGTATTGCGGCCATCACGGATAGCGCCGCTAATTGCGTGGGGTCGGTGAAGAACGCTCCCGAGAGGTTGTTCAGCGCCGCCGTGATGGGGCGTTTACCTCCCGACTCGAAGAGCATCAGGGCCCAGAAGAAGTCGTTGTAGATCCAGACGAACAGGAGGGTGGCGAGGGCTGCCAGCGCCGGCCGGACCAGAGGCAGGACGACACGGGCGTAGATCGTGAATACCCCGGCGCCGTCGATCATCGCGGCCTCGACCAGTTCCATCGAAAGCGTCTTCATGTAGTTGCTCAACACGAAGGTGCAGAAGCCCGTCTGGAACGTCGTGTGGATCAGGATCAACCCGAGGAACTGGTTGTACATCAGTCCGTTGTCGCTCAGCGGAGCCGGCACCGGGATCAGCAGGTAAAGCCGGTACAGCGGCACGATGATGATCTGGGGCGGCAGCAGGTTGCCGGCCGTGAAGATCATCAGGACGATCAGGTTGAAGCGCCACTTGTACCGCGAGATGGCGAACGCGAGCATCGAGGAGATCCAGAGCGTGAGGAGCACGGCGGGGATTGTGATCACGGCCGTGTTCCAGTAGTACTGGATCAGATCCGAGCCATTCCACACATTGAAGTAGTTGTTCAGATTGAGCGTCTTCGGCGTCGAGAAGGCGCCGTTCGCGTTCCCGACGATATCGCCGTACGGCCGCAGCGAGGTGTACAGCGCATACAGCATGGGCCACAGGAAGATCAGCGCGAGCACCGTCAGGAAGACGTACAGCCCGATCCGCGACGCCCGCCGCCGAGCGCGATTGTGCGTCGTCTGCTGCCCCGCCATCGTCAGGGTGCCGCTCACTGGTCCTCCGATCTCATGATTCGGGTCAGATACAGCACGATCGGTACGAGCGAGATCACGAGCAGCACTGTGGCCATGGCGGACCCGAAGCCGATCAGGCTGGCTTCGCTCAGGCTGGTGTTGGTGATCAATGTGGCCAGCAACTCAAGACCGTTCTTGCCGTGGTTGATGATGTAGACGATGTCGAAGGCCCGCAGGGACTCGATCACGGTCACGACAACGATGACGACGTTGATCGGAGCCATCACCGGGAAGACCACGTGGATGAACGTCTGCCGCTCGTTGGCGCCGTCGATGGCGGCCGCCTCACGAAGCGATGGGTCCACGCTCTTCAGCCCGGCAAGGTACAGAACCATGATGTAACCGATGTGGCGCCAGCTGGCCGCAACCAGGACCGCCCAGATGTTGATCTTGGAATCGCCCAGCCAGTTCGGCGTGCTGTTGGCGCTCATGACGCCCGTCGCCGCCAGAAGGCTGTCGATGAAGCCGTGGCCCGCGACCGGGGAATACTGGAGCTCCCAGATGAATCCGACGACCGCCAGCGAAAGGACAACCGGCGTGAAGAAGATGCTCTGGTAGATCCGGGACCCGCGCAGCGGTCGATCCAGGAGCACGGCCAGGAGTATCCCGCACGGCGTGGCGATGCAGACGAAGAAGAGCAGCCACAGCAGGTTGTGGGTGAGCGCCGGCCAGAAGGGCGGATAGCCGGTGAACAGGTAGTTGTATTGCTGGAGACCGACGAAATGGAGCGGGCCGATCCCCTGCCAGTCGGTGAACGACCACAGGACCGAGACCAGGGCCATGGCCCAGATCAGGATCAAGAAGATCGTGAGAGGGACGCCCACCATGATGGCGAGCAGAACCTTGTCGCGGGCGGTCAGAACGCTGTAGTGCCGCTTTCGCCGCTTGGTGGTCATAGAGGCTCCCGCCCCGGCGGAGTTCGCCGGGGCGGGAGCGAGAGCCTGAGGCTCTGATTGGGACATCGAATGCCCTACTGGAATAGGGGGGACTGGTTGGCTAGCTGGCGGCCGGCGTCGGGGTTGCCGGGTTGAAGGTCCCGTTCGGGGTCGCATTGTACGCCGGCAGGGCATCCCAGAAGGCCTGGATCTGCGCCTGGAGCGCCGTCGTGTCCGTTGTGGGGGCGTTCAGGAAGGTCTGCAGGAAGGTCTGCATGCCGTTGGCGCCCGCGAAGTCCGGCCGGGTGTCGCGATCCATGAACTGCGTGATCTTCTTGGCGGAGCTGACGATCGAGACCGCCTTCTTCGTCAGGACGTCGTACGAGCTCGCGTCGGCGTCGTTGGCCGTCGGGATGAAGCCGTTGTTGGCCTTGTACATAAGGACCTGAGTAGAGCCCTTGGCCCAGAAGCTCAGGTACGACTTTGCAGTGGCCATGTTCTGCTGGAGGGTGGGCGACTTGGCGCTCATCATCCAGATGTCGATCGGGGCGTCGAGAGCAGCCTCGGCGTCGAACGACGTGCCCATGGTCGGCCACGGGAAGAAGTCGACGTCCGTGACAGTGGTCTCGACGGTGGCGAACTCACCGGTCAGGAAGAGGCCGAGGAAGTACATCCCGGCGGTCTTCTGGATGAGGGTGTCGCACGCCTGCTGCCAGGTCAGACCGGAGTATCCGTTGGTATAGAACGGAACGATCTGGGCCCAAGCCTTGAAGACCGCGGTGACCTTCGGGTCGGTCCACTTCTGGGCGCCGGTCATGAGACCGACGTGGAAGTCGTAGCCGTTGAGGCGGAGGTTGATGATGTCGAAGGTGCCCATGGCCGGCCAGCCGTCCTTGTCGGCGAAGGCGATCGGCGTCAGGCTGTCCTTCTGCATCTGCGCGCAGAGAGCAAGGAATGACGTCCAGTCGGCCGGAACCTTGTAGTTCTTGGCCGTGAAGACGCTCGGGCGATAGAAGATGCACCACGGGTAGTAGTCGACCGGGATGCCGTAGACGTGGTTGTCGTTACCGGTGACGGAGCCCGTGAAGCCGGCCGTGTAGTTGCCCGCGACCGGGGACCACACGTCGTCGATCGCGGTGGCGAGGCTCTTGGACGCGAAGAACCGCATCCGGAAGCCGGAGAACCAGGTGAACACGTCGTCGGGGGTGCCGCCGAGGTAGTTGTTGATCTGGTCCTGGAACGTGTTGTGGTCGACGGTATTGAGCGTGGGCGTCACGCCAGTCGCCGTTGCGAACGCGGCGTTGATGGCGTCCATGCCCTTCTTCTCGGACGGGTCGGAGTGGTTGCTTCCGACCTTGACCGCGGGGGCCGGCGTCGCGGTGCTGCCGCCGCACGCGGCGATGAGGGCCGGCAGGACGGTGAGTCCGGCAGCGGCGATCACGCCTGTCTTGAGGACTTCACGTCGAGTGACTTTCCCACCCGTCAGAAAGCCCGGTTTCTTGTCCTGATCATCCATTGGGCGCCATCTCCTCCCTGTTCGGGCCGATTAGGTCGGCCGTGGTTCAACAGGAACCAACAGGCTCGACCGATTGTCGGGCTATCCTCTGCCGGGTGTCAAGTACATCTGCGCATTTCGTTGAGTTATGTGCGAATGCGTTGACTTGCCGCCCCGAGTGGATCACGATGAAAGGGCGATCGGCGTGGGACGCCCGATCAAATGAGCAGAGGAACGGGCACGAGATGGACTCAGATCTGGCCGCGCCAACGCCTGAGGATGCTCGGGTAGCCGATGCCGCCGTGCGCCGTCCGGCACTGGCCCGACAGCGTCAGGCGCTGATCCTGGAGCAGGTCCGTGAGCACGGAGCTGTGCGCGTGGCCGACCTCGTCACGGCCCTGGGCGTGTCGGACATGACCGTTCGGCGCGATCTGGAACTGCTGCAGGAACGTGGCCTCCTGGAGAAGGTCCACGGCGGCGCTGCGTCGATCGAGGGAAGCTCGCTGTTCGAACCTGGCTTCACCGCCAAGTCGACGCTGATGGAGGCCGAGAAGGAGCTCATCGCCGCCGCGGCAGCCACGCTGGTGACCCCGGGCACGGCCATCGCGATCTCGGCCGGAACGACGACCTACGCACTGGCACGACGGCTGACCGAGGTCCCGGGGCTCACCGTCCTGACGAATTCGGTCCCGGTCGCGGACGTTCTCTATAAGGATGGCCGCCCGGACCAGACGGTGATTCTCAGCGGCGGCGTCCGAACACCATCGGATGCGCTGGTCGGGCCTTTCGCGGTCGACGTCATTCGGTCGCTGCACGTCGACAGCGTGTTCATGGGCACTCACGGTGTGGATGCCCGGTCCGGATTCACGACGCCGAACATCCTCGAGTCCGAGACGAACCGGGCCTTGATCCAGGCCGGACGGCGGTTGATCGTGCTGGCAGACCACACCAAGTGGGGCATCATCGGCATCAGTTCGGTCGCGCGGCTCGAGGAAGCGGACACCCTCATCACCGATGCCGGCCTCGACGCCGCGGCCCGCAACCAGCTGGCGACGACCGTCCGGAGGCTGATCCTCGTGGACGTCGTAAGCGGCGAGCGGCGGACGCTGGTCGGAGGAGTGGAAGAGACCTCTCCGGGCGACTCCTCGTCGCGCCAGCCCGGCTGAGCCGGGGATCCGCCCGCCCGCCCATCCGGCCCGGCCGGCTCTATGGTCGCAGGGTGTGAGTCGGGGCC
>CAZGUS010000091.1:0-10339 GCA_964529245.1 uncultured Anaerolineaceae bacterium | reverse complement strand
CCGCGGCCGCGTGCTCTTCGATCTCCGCGACGCGCCGCTGCCCGACGCGGAGACGCCGGCCCCGATCCGCTTCCTGCCGACCTGGGACGCGACCATGCTCATCCACGCCCGCCGGACCGAGATCCTGTCGGAGGAGCACAGGTCGCTGATATTCAATGCCAAAACGCCGCACTCGGTGCCGACATTCCTGGTGGACGGCCGCGTCGCCGGTACCTGGCGCTACGACGGGGGCCGCGTCGAAGTCGGCCCGTTCGAGCCGCTGCCGGCGGCCGAGACGGCCGAGCTCCACGCCGAGGCCGATCGGCTGGCCGCCTTCCACGCCGCCTGACGCGCCGGGTCCTCGCCGCCGGCTCGCCGAGTTCGACGGCCGGGCCGCCGTTCAGGCCGAGGCCGATTCTTCCGCCAGCCGCGATGCCGCGAGCGTCACGTGGTGGGTCAGGAGGGCATCGTCGTAGGGCGAGCGGATCCGGCTCGGCTTGCCCCGGACCGCGTCGATGAAGGCCCGGTTCTGGAGCCGGTAGGGCGTCTCGAACTGCGACGACGGCGCGATCGTGGTCGTCTCCGCCGCCTGCCGGACGACGAGCCGCGGGTCGAGGATCTCCAGCGTCAGGGCCATTCCGTCGGAGACCGTCTCGAGCTGAACGCGGTGCGCGACCGGGAGCAGGGAAGTGGTCGAGAATGACCCGATGGCGCCCGAGGCGAAGCGCACCGCGGTTTCGGTGACGTCGAGGATGTCGCTCTCGGGGTATGCCGGCCGCGGGACGCGGTGGCCGGTGGCGGCCGTGGGCTCCATCTCGCCGGCCAGGAAGCGGGCCAGGTCGAAGATGTGCGTCGCCTGCTCGAGTATCTGGCCGCCCGATTGGTCCTTCCGAATCCACCATTTCGGGCCGGGCGTCTCGCCCAGCCAGGACCCGATCACCAGCTCCGGCGGGCAGCCGACGAGCAGCTCGCGGGCTCGGTCGACGACCTCCAGGTAGCGCCACTGGTAGCCGACGCACGAGACGATGCCCTTTTCGCGGACCGCCTGCGCGACCCGGGCCGGGCCCGCTTCGTCCAGGCCGAGCGGCTTCTCCGCGAACAGGGCGAGGCCGCGCTCCGCGACCGCCAGAGCCGGCTCGACGGCGGCGTACGGCGGCAGGCAGACGAAGACGGCGTCGAGTCCGCCGGCGTCGAGCATCGAGCGATAGTCCGGATAGACGCGTGCGCCGGCCGCCCGGGCCAGCGGCGCCGCAGCTTCCGCATTCCGCGATGCGATCGCGACCACCTCGACGTCGTCGAAGCCCGACAGCACGCCCAGGTGCACTTTGACGATCCATCCGGCTCCGACCATCCCGACCCGTGTGGCCGCCATCTCGCACCTCCGACGCTCATGGAATGCAGGTAGAACCGTCCGTAGTGTCTCACTGTCGGGGGCGTCGACACGGGCGTGCACGTCGCTTGCAACGCCGGGCTGGTTTTTGCGTAGAATTGCGTCATGTCGAAACGACTTGCAGAAGTAGCTCGGAAAGTAGGCGTCAGCGAGGCCACGGTCAGCCGGGTCCTCAACGAGAAGCCCGGCGTGTCCGAACCGACACGGCAGGCGGTTCTTACCGCCCTTGACGTGCTGGGCTACGAAAGGCCCACCAAGCTGCGCGGGGAGCGCGCCCGGCTCGTGGGGCTTGTCCTGCCGGAGTTGCAGAACCCTATCTTCCCGGCGTTCGCGGAGGTCGTCGGCGCGGCGCTCGCGCAGCGCGGCTTCACGCCCGTTCTCTGCACCCAGACGGCCGGCGGCGTGTCCGAGGCGGACTACGTCGACCTCCTGCTGTCGCAGCAGGTTTCCGGCATCGTGTTCATCGGCGGCCTCTATGCCCAGGAGGACGCGCCCCACGAACACTACGCCCGTCTGGCCCAGCGGCGCCTGCCCACGGTGCTCGTCAACGCGGCCATAAAGGGCCTGGGCTTTCCTTGCGTCTCGTGCGACGACTCGGTCGCGATTGAGCAGGCGATGGGCCATCTGCTTTCGCTCGGCCATACACGCATCGGGATCCTGGTCGGTCCGCAGGACCACGTGCCGTCGCAGCGCAAGCTCGCAGCCGCTCGTGCGGTGGCCGAAAAGGCCGGAATCACGCTAGGCCCGGAACAGATAGCGCACTCGCACTACTCGCTCGAAGGCGCCCAGGCGTCTGCGATGCGGCTGCTCGAAGCGGGCGTCACCGGGATCGTGTGTGCCAGCGATCCTATGGCTCTGGGTGCCATTCGCGCCGCCCGGCGGGCCGGCCTGAGCGTGCCCCGGGACGTCTCGGTCGTGGGTTTCGACGACTCCGCCTTGATGAATTCGATCGATCCACCGCTGACCACCGTGCGTCAGCCGATCGAGCCGATGTGCCGAATGATCATCGAGCTTCTCGCCGGCCAGATCGCCGGATCCGGAATGACCCCCGACGAACTGCTGTTCGAGCCCGAGTTGGTCGTGCGCGGCTCAACTGCCCCTCCGGCCGTTCCGGCAACGCCGCGCTGACCTCGCCCCGGCCCTGTTCGCCGGGCAAGGTCGCACCGACCGCGGACTCGATCCGGAAGGGTTGTGCGCCGCCGCCCGGGAGCCTCGGACGACCGTTCGCCGGCGATCCTGCCCGGCGCCCGGCACATTGGCCCGAGTCTCCCGGCGTGCCGTTTCAGCCTGTTGTTTCGCGCAATCATTTACTTGTTACGGCCTACGTGCCACTTAGACGAAGTCCGAATGTAAAGATCTTGCGTTCGTTGGTCCATTAGTGTACTTTGCGCCAAGCGGACTCCGGGTGCCCTCGAGTGAGACACCGGCCGCCCGACCGGAGCAGAGTCGAAGTGACAGACGGGGTCCCCGCAGCCGCAGAATCTCGACGCAGTGCGGCGGGTCCGCACGAGGGAACCGGGGCTTCTGGCGGCGACGCCCAGTGGTGGCGCCGGGCGGCCATCTACCAGGTCTACGTTCGGAGCTTCGCCGACGGTAACGGTGACGGCATCGGCGACCTGGCGGGCGTGCGGTCGCGACTTCGGTACCTGGTGGACCTCGGAGTGGACGCCATCTGGTTCACGCCCTGGTACGTGTCTCCGCTCGCCGACGGCGGATACGACGTCGCCGACTACCGCGCCATCGACCCGGCGTTCGGGTCGCTGGCCGAAGCGGAGCGCCTGATCGAGGAAGCCAGGGATCTGGGCATCCGGACCATCGTCGACATCGTTCCCAATCATGTTTCGGACCAGCATCCGTGGTTCAAGGCCGCCCTGGCGTCGGACCCCGGATCGCCGGAGCGGGCGAGGTTCTGGTTCCGAGCCGGCCGCGGCCGGGACGGCGACGAGATGCCCAACGATTGGGTCTCCAATTTCTCGGGTCCCACCTGGACGCGCACGCAGAACCCGGACGGCACGCCGGGTGAGTGGTACCTGCACCTGTTCTCGGCTCAGCAGCCGGACCTGAACTGGAGCCACCCCGATGTTCGGGCGGAACACGAGGCCGTTCTCAAGTTCTGGTTCGACCGGGGCGTCGCCGGAGTGCGGATCGACTCGGCGGCACTGCTGGTCAAAGACCCGGCGCTGCCGGAGGTGCCGCCCGACCCGAGGCCAGGCCAGCATCCCAACACCGATCGCGACGAATTGCACGACATCTACCGTTGCTGGCGCGGAGTGGCCGACTCTTACTCGGACAATCGGATCCTGGTTGGGGAGATCTGGCTTCCCGACATCGCGCGTTTCGCCAAATACCTCCGACCGGACGAGCTCCACACGGCCTTCAACTTCGATTTCCTGGCGCGACCGTGGGATGCGGCGAGCCTGAAGGAATCGATCGACAGCACGCTGGCCGCCCACGCTCCGGTTGGCGCTCCGGCGACCTGGGTGCTTTCGAACCACGACGTCACTCGGCCGGTCACGAGATACGGCCAGGAGGACTCCTCGTTCGCCTTCGCCACGAAGCGGCGCGGGATTCCGACCGACCTCGAGTTGGGTCGCAAACGGGCCAGGGCGGCAGCGTTACTGTGCGCCGCCCTGCCGGGCTCTCTGTACATCTACCAGGGCGAAGAGCTCGGGCTCGACGAAGTCCAGGACCTGCCCGCGCACCAGCTGCAGGATCCGATGTACCTGCGGTCCGGCGGCGCGGACCCCGGCCGCGACGGCTGCCGCGTTCCCTTGCCCTGGTCGGGGACATGCCCTCCATTCGGTTTCAGCCCGGCCGGCGCCACGGCTGAGCCCTGGCTGCGTCAGCCGGGACGGTGGGCCGACCTGACCGTCGAAGCGGAGCAGGAGGACCCGCGTTCGATGCTCAGCCTGTATCGCTCGATGCTGAGGATCCGGCGGCAAGACGCCGATCTCGTCGACGGCGGCTTGCGCTGGCTGGCTTCGGCTGACGACGTGCTCAGCTTTGCCCGGGGTGAGCGGTTCATCTGCGTGACGAACTTCTCCGGGCACCCCATCGAGCTGCCCGGCCGGTCCTCGGTTCTCCTTGCCAGCGCAGATCTGACCGCCGGCCGCTTGCCCTCGGATTCCGGCGCATGGCTTCGTCTTGATCAAGACCAACCCCAGGATCGCACCATCCGGTGCCCGGTAGAGGGAGGAAAATGAGGATGGAGTGATGGTCCAGATATGACTGTCCGGGGGGCTCGCAACACGGGCAAAGACCCGGTTCGTTCGACCCATCGAAGTGAGTGAGGAAATGACGATCAAGCCTCAAAGCAGGTTCAGAGCGCTGGCGATGGTCGCTTTGACCACCGTCGCGGTGACTGCCTGCTCCGCGACCAACACTCCCAGCCCGAGCGCCGCCGTGGCCGACTCCCAGGCCCCGGGCGCGACGGCCGCTCCGACGACCGCGGCCCATAAGCCGGTCACGATCACGGTCGGCGCGCTTCGCCCCGGCGCAACGCAGGAAGCCACCGACGCGCTGAACCTCCAGATCAGCGAGTTCGAAGCGAAGTATCCGTGGATCACCGCGGAGCCCCAGGAGTACAACTGGACGGCCCCGACCTTCACCGCCGCGCTCGCGGCCGGTACGCTGCCGACCGTCTTCACGATCCCCTTCACTGACGGCAAGGGCCTGATCCAGCAGCACCAGATCGTCAACATCGACTCTCGCGTCCGGGCTCTGCCGTATGTCGACAAGTTCAACAAGAGCGTTCTCGTGAACGGGCAGGACGCCGACGGCAAGATCTGGGCAGTTCCGACCCAGGCGTACGGCATGTCCCTGACCTACAACCGGACCCTGTTCACGCAGGCCGGCCTCGATCCCAACAACCCGCCCACGACCTGGGACGAAGTCAAGGCCGACGCCAAGATCATCTCCGACAAGGACCATGTCGCCGGCTTTGCCGAGATGGCCACTCAGAATACCGGCGGCTGGCAGCTCGCCACGATGACCTACTCGCTCGGTGGGCGCATGGAAACCGTCGGCTCCGACGGCAAAGTCACCGCCACCGTCGACAACACCGCCACCAAGGCCGCCCTCGCGTACCTGCACTCCCTCCGCTGGGATGACAACTCGATGGGCTCGACGTTCGACTACAACTGGGGCTCCATCAATCAGGCCTTCACCGCCGGCCAGATCGGCATGTTCACGGGCGGTTCCGACCTCTACACCACGATGGTCCAGAACGACAACCTCAATCCGGCCGACTATGGCATCACGGTCATCCCGCTCGCCAGCGATCCCAATGCCGGGGTCCTCGGCGGCGGCACACTCGCGGCCGTCAACGTCGTTACCACGAACGACCAGCGTGACGCCGCAGTCGATTGGATCGACTTCTACTACATGAACAAGCTCCTGACCCAGGAAGGTGCCCTGGCCGACGCCAAGGCGCTCAAGGACAACAACCAGCCGGTCGGCGTGCCCGCTCTGCCGATCTTCGACAAGGCGACCTACGATCAGTCACAGGTCTGGATCAAGGACTACATCAACGTCCCGACGAACCAGATGACCAACTTCACCAGCAAGATCTTCAGCGAGCAGCTCGTCAACGAGCCTGCGGTCAACACCCAGGACCTCTACGCGGCTCTCGACCCGGTCGTGCAAGCCGTGCTGACAGACAAGAATGCCGACATCGACGCGCTTCTCCTCGCGGCGAACAAGCAGATCCAGTCTGTGATCGACAAAGGCTAGCCGAACATGATCGGTGGGAGCCCACTTGCATCCCGGGCTCCCACCGAACGTTCGTAGTGGCTCACACTCTCGGCGCGGCTCGTTGCCGTCGCCGCGGCGCAGAAAGGCAGACATTCAGGCGATGGGCTCACCGGCTGGACCGCCAGCAGCAGCGAGAGGCGTGCGCAGGCGCCGTGGGCCGCTGACCTGGGTCAGCAGAGATGGCCTCAGCACCTTCGTCTTCCTGCTGCCGTTGCTTCTGATCTTCGGGGTCTTCTCATGGTTTCCGATCCTGCGTTCTCTAGTGATGAGCGTCCAGGAAACGAACCTGGTGTCGGCCCCGACTTTCGTCGGCCTCGACAACTTCGCCAACGTGCTGGCCGACCCGCTGTTCGGTAAGGCCGTCGCCAACACGGCCTACTTCGCCTTCCTGGCGCTGATCATCGGCTATCCGATCCCTCTGGTGCTGGCCGTGATCATGAGTGAGACGCGGCGCTTCAAGGGCCTGTACAGCGCCCTGGCATATCTGCCGGTCGTCATTCCGCCTGTCGTATCGGTCCTCCTGTGGCGGTTCTTCTACGACGCCAGCGCCAACGGAGTCTTCAACACGATCCTCGGCTGGGTTGGGCTCGGGCCGTTCCCGTGGCTTCAGGACGCCGGCACGGCGATGCCCTCGATAGTGCTCGAGGCGACCTGGGCCGCCGCCGGAGGAACGGTGATCATCTACCTCGCCGCTCTCCTCAGCGTCCCGAGGGAGCTCTACGACGCCGCCGAGGTCGACGGCGCCTCCATCTGGCAGAAGATCTGGCATGTGACCCTGCCGCAGTTGCGCGGGATCCTGTTCATCACCCTGATCCTCCAGCTGATCGCTACGGCCCAGCTCTTCACCGAGCCCTTCCTCTTCACCGGAGGTGGCCCGGCCAACTCGACCATGACCGTGCTGCTGCTCATCTATCACTACGCCTTCCAGAACAGCCTCGGTGGCGACTACGGCATGGCCGCCGCGCTCAGCATCATGCTGGCCGTCTTCCTCGGAGCGTTCACGGCGGTCTATTTCCGGCTCACCCGCTCGTGGAGCACCTCATCATGAAGTCGCGACTTCCGACCCGCCGCCGAGCAAGCGTCCGGAGCGACCCGCGCGGGATCGTTTCGATCTCCGACTGGCGCCGACCGCGGACACGTGGGGCGCTCCGTCTCATACAGGGCGCAACCCTGATCGTGCTCCTAATCATTGGATTGGGGCCGATCCTGTGGCTTGCCAAGTCGGCCATCACGCCGACCCAGGACACGCTCCGAACTCCGATGGCGCTCTGGCCCCACGGCTTCGACCTGTCCTATCTCGTCACGGCCTGGACCAGGACGCACATCGACCGCTACTTCCTCAACACGGTCTGGATCGCGATCGGATCCTGGATCACCCAGATAGTGGTCGCGACCACCGGAGGCTACGCGCTTTCAGTGCTCAAGCCGAGGTTTTCTCGCGTCCTGACGGGCCTGGTGCTGGCCACTCTGTTCGTGCCCTCGATCGTCCTTCTCGTGCCGCTATATCTGACTGTGGTCGACATGCCCGTGGTGCACATACGGATGATCGACACGTTCTGGGCGGTGTGGCTGCCGGCGGGTGCGAGCGCCTTCAACGTTCTGCTCGTCAAACGCTTCTTCGACAACCTGCCGCGCGAGATCATCGAGGCCGCCCAGGTCGATGGCGCCGGTCCGTTCCGGTTGTTCTGGTCGATGATCCTGCCCATGTCTCGTCCGATCATCGGCGTGGTTTCGGTCTTTGCCGTGATCGGGACGTGGAAGGACTACCTTTGGCCGCTGCTGGTGCTGCCGGACCCCAACATCCAGCCACTCTCGGTTCGGCTGCCCACGCTCCAACCAACCACCGAGCTCGACATCTTCCTCGCGGCCCTGCTGATCGCGTCGATCATTCCGATCGTGATGTTCCTCTTCTTCCAGCGGATGTTCCTGCAGGGCGGGGACATCAGCGGCGCGATCAAGGGCTGATTGGCGGACCCGGTGCGGCTGCCGGACAACTTCTCCGGCCTCCGATTCCGCTGCGCCCGACTCAGTCCGGCGGACTGTCCAGAACGTCGCGGACCTTGCGCGCCAGGCGCTCCGGCGTGAACGGCTTGGGCAGGAAAGAGGCGCCGATACCGGTCAGACCGTCGGGCAGGACGGCTGCTTCTGCGTGGCCCGACACCAGCAGACAGCGCACGCCGGGCGCCACGACGGCGAGCCGCTTGACCAGCTCCGGTCCGCTGATTCCGGGCATGACGACGTCGCTGACGACCAGATCCAGTTGATTGGCAACGCGACCGACGATCTCGAGCGCCTCGGCCCCGCTCGACGCCTCGATCACCGTGTAGCCCTGGGCGCGCAGGCCGAGCACCGCCAGGCGCCGGACGATCGCTTCGTCCTCGACCACGAGAACGGTCTCGGTCCCGGTCGGGGCAGGGGAGCCTGCCGCCCGAGCCGGCAGGACGCTGGCCGGACCGTCTGTGCGCGGCAGGAAGATCCGGAACGTGGTGCCGCTGCCTTCCTCGGAGAAGACGCGGATGTGGCCGCCCAGCTGGCGGACGATGCCGTGGCAGGTCGCCAGCCCCAGCCCGGTGCCCTTGCCCAGTTCCTTCGTCGTGAAGAACGGCTCGAACAGGTGTGCGCGGACCTCCTCGCTCATGCCGCAGCCGGTGTCGGTCACGGACAGGCAGACATAGCTGCCGGCGCCGGCCCCCGGATGGGCTGCCGCGTAGGCTTCGGTCACGACCTCGGCCGCGGTCTCGATGATCAGCCGGCCGCCGTCCGGCATGGCGTCCCGGGCGTTGACGCTGAGATTGACGAGGAGTTGCTGGATCATGCCCGGATCGGCCTCGATGGTGCCGATGCCGGATTCCAGGACCGTCTCGATGACGATGTTCTCGCCCAGCAAGGGGCGGAGCATCCTTAGGATGTCGGCCACCAGCGCGCTCAGGTCGAGCCGGACCGGGGCCACGATCTGCTTGCTGGCGAAGGCGAGCAGCTGGCGGGTCAGGCTCGCGGCGCGGTCGCCGGCGGTGCCGATCTCGTCCAGGTCGGACTTCAGAGCGTGATCCACGGGTAGATCGGCCGGCAGGTCAAGGCGGGCCATCTCGACGTAGCCCAGGATCGCCGTCAGCAGATTGTTGAAGTCGTGAGCGATGCCGCCCGCCAGCCGGCCGATGCCCTCCATCTTCTGGGCCTGCAGGAGCTGCTCCTGGAGCGCTCGCCGCTCGGTGACGTCCTGGACCAGCCCGTCATACGCCACGAGCCGACCCGATGAATCGAAGCGCGGGACCAGGGTGTTACGGACCCACCGAAGCGCGCCGTCCTTGCGCAGGATGCGGTGCTCGATGGCCCCGACGCTTTCCCCGGCCATGAGGCGGCACGACTGGTCCACGACCTGTTCGCGGTCCTCGGGAACGACCATCGAGAGCCACAGGTTGGTGTCGTCCGCCATCTCCTGCGAGGTGTATCCGGTGACCGCCACGCAGCCCGGACCGTGGCTCGTCGACACCGCCCGGCCGTCGGAGACTACGACGCTGAACAGGTAGTCCGTGATCGTCTCGATGATGTGGCGATAGCGCTCCTCGCTCTTCAGGAGGGCGTCGTCGGCCGCCTTGCGGTCGGTGATGTCTTCCGATATTCCGAGCAGGTGGCGCGGGCGGCCCCCCTCATCGAAGATGGGGATCTTCCTCGTGTGCAGAATCCGTAGCCCGTGGATCGTGGTCAGCCGCTCCTCGGGGATGTCCATGATCTGGCCGGTCTCCAGGACCTGCCTGTCTGCGGCCTCGAAGAATTCCACTTCGGCGGGAGTAGACGGCCCCAGATCGGTACCGTGGATGAGCTCCTCCCTGGAGCGGCCGAGCAATGCCTCCTCCGCCCGGTTGACCAGGACAAAGCGCAGGTCGCGGGCGTCTTTCACGAAGACCATGTCGGGGACGTTGTCGACCACGCCGGCCAGGAAGCTCTCGCTCCGGCGCAGGGCCTCCTCGGCGCGCTTGTGCTCGGTGATGTCCTCGTACGTGCACAGCAGGCCGATGACCCGCCCGTCGGCCGCCCGCAGGGGAATCTTGCTCGTTCGCAGCCAGCCCTCGGTGCCGTCCGAACGGACCTGTGGCTCTTCGTAGTTGATCTTGGCGACGCCGGTCTCCAGGATCTCGCGATCGTCCGCTCTGTACAGGTCCGCGCTCGGCCTCCAGGCCATGTCGTAGTCGGTCAGGCCTATGAGCTGGCTCGGATCGT
>CAZGUS010000090.1:0-10412 GCA_964529245.1 uncultured Anaerolineaceae bacterium | reverse complement strand
GCCCGAACTTGTCGGCGTAGCCGCGCATCAGCTCGTAGGCGAAGAACAAGGCCAGGAACGGGATCCAATCGCGGACGAAAAGCTTCCCACGGCCGAGCAGAAGCGCGGCGAGGCCGAAGGCCACGACGATCAGCTCGGGCGTGACCGAGATGCCGCGGGCGATCATGAGGATCGAGAGAAGAACCGCGTACGCCGCCACGCCCGCCAGCAGCAGTCGATCGTTGCGGCGGCCGAGGTGGGCGTGGGGTACCGGGGCTCCGTCGGCCGGTGAGACGGCGTCGAGGCCTTGATCCCCGGTCGGCGCCGCCACGGACGGCACGTCGGGGCCCACGGCCTCTCGCTCGCTCACGCTGTCTCTCCTCGTTTCGTTCGTGACGCCGCCCCCACGTTGCTCCCGGCCTTCGCCGCCGCCTGTGCTTCCTCGCGGGACAGTCCGAAACGCTCCACCGCGGCCGCCTCGGAGGCTGCCGGTATCAGCAACTCGTAGTCCCGCTTGCCGGCGGCGCGATCGGCGCGCAGCTGGATGACGGAGATGCCGCCGGCCTCCATGGCGTCCACCAGTCGCTCGCCCAGCGCCCGCGGCAGTGTCGCGAACGTGATCCATTCATCGTGCGGGACCGCCGCTCCGCCCCGGCCCGGACTGTTCCTGTAGCCCTCGTCGGCAAGCGCCTTGATCAGGCGCATCTCCCGGGCGATGTCCACGCCCTTCTTCCAGAGCGTCGATCCGACGACGAGCACCTCCGCTCCAAGCCCGCCGCACATCTCCGCCGACCGGCGATTGACGCCGCCGTCCACGTGAACTTGCCCTTCCGCCAGCCCCGGCGCGCGATCGCGGAAGATCTCGTGCGCTGGCAGGATCTTGGCGGCGGCGTCGGTCATGAACGATTGCCCACCGAAGCCCGGCTCGACGGTCATGACCATGACGATGTCAATGAGATCGCGATAGGGCTCCAACGCGGCCAGCGGCGTGGCCGGACGCAGAGCCAGGCCCGCCTGGCGGCCGGCCTTTCGAATCTTGCGCAGCGTCGGCTCGATCGGCTCCTCGACTTCGACGTGGAACGTGATCGAGTCGCAGCCGGCGTCGATGAACTGATCCATGTACCGGCCGGGCTCGGAGATCATGAGATGGGCGTCGAAGGGCTGCCTGCCGATGCGCCGCAAGCGCTTGATCACGGTCGGGCCGAAGCTGATGTTCGGGACGAAGTGGCCGTCCATGACGTCCAGGTGCAGCCGGTCCGACCCGGCCCTGAACGCCCGCCGCGACTCGCGCGCCAGATCCGCCAGATCGCAGTCGAGGATGCTCGTGCTCACGAGGGTGCGGCGAGCCATCAGCGGCTGCCCGCCCGGTCCGAGACCGCGGTTTCGAGATCGGCCGGCAGGCGCTCCAGGCTGCGGTCGCCGCGGAGGGCCGCTTCGCTCTGGCGAACGATGACCTCGCGCCGATGGGCCACCACCGGAGCCGCCGGCTCGCCGGCGCGATCGGCCGCCAGCTGGCCACAGGCGGCGCCGGCGTCCTGGCCGCGGTTGCGCCGGACAGTGGCGCCGACCCCACCCTTTTGCAGTCGAGCCGCGAACTCGGTCACGCGCTGGGTGCTGCTGGCCTGCCAGGGAGTGTGAGCGACGGGGTTCATCGGGATCAGATTGACGTGCGCCAGGTCGCCGCGCAACAGGCCGGCCAGCGCGTCTGCGTCGATGTCGGTGTCGTTCACGCCGGAAATCATCACGTACTCGTAGCTGACTCGCCGGCCGGTCTTGCGCGCATGGTCTCGGGCGGCCGCGACGACCTCGGCGACCGGCCAGCGCCGATTGAGCGGCACGAGCACATCACGCAACGGATCGCGGGCCGCGTGCAGGCTGACCGCCAGCGTGAATTGCGGGTTGAGCGCCGTCAGGCGCCGCATCCCCGGCACGACTCCGGAGGTGGAGACGACGACGTGGCGAGCGCCCAGGCCGAACCTCTCCGGGTCCGACAGTGCCGCCACCGCATCTAGCACCCGGTCCAGATTGAGGAGCGGCTCGCCCATGCCCATGAACACGACGTTGGTGATGTGGGCGCCGCGTTCGGCCAGGCGGCGGGCGGCATGGCGGACCTGATCGAGGATCTCGGCGGTCTCGAGGTCGCGCCCGAACCCGAGCTCGCCGGTCGCGCAGAACGGGCACCCGACGGCGCAGCCGGCCTGACTGGAAATGCATAGAGTGTGGCGTTCGCGGTGCTCGGGCCGACCGTCCTCGCCGAAACCGCGCGCCGGGTAGTGCATCAGCACCGACTCGATGAGCGCCCCGTCGGAGAGAAGATGGAGCGTCTTCTCGGTTTGACCCTTGTCCGAGGCGGAGATCTCGTCGGCGACGATCGTGTCCACGCGGAAGTCTCGAGCCAGGCTCTCGCGCAGCGCGGCCGGGAGGGTGTGGAACTCGTCCGCGCCCGCGCCGTTGCGCCGCCATACGCCGTCGCGGATCTGCCTGGCCCGATAGGCGGGCTGGCCGCCGGCGGCGAGCCACGCCTCCAGCACGCCCTCGGACAGGCCGCTCAGGCCGGGGCGCGGATCGGTGGCGGGTTTGGACGGGCGCGGGACACGCGGCGTCGGCATCGGATCAGTCACAGGGCCGCGATTATCGCACGCCGGGCGGCCCGTTCAGACGCGTCCGCTCGGTCGTACCCTGGCCGGGGCGAAGCCGACCAGATTCGGCCGGCCCCGGAGCAGCTCCGCGGCCGACATGCGGCGGCCTCCGGCGATCTGAACCTCGTCGAGCGCGAGGCGGCCGCCGACTGCCGTCAGGGCCAGACCGCCGTCGAGCGTGGCGACGAGCCGGCCCGCCGCGTCGCCCGGCTCGACCGGCGCCACGTGGGACTTCCAGACGATCAGCCGGATGCCGCGCACCTCCAGGTAGCTTCCCGGCCAGGGCTGATACGCACGAACGCGCCTCTCCAGTTCCACGGCGGGGCGCTCCGGATCGAGCTTGCCATCCTCGCGGCGCAGCGGCCGCGTGACCGTCGCTCCCTCCGTCGGCTGGGGTCGAGCCGCGAGTCGGCCGGCCAGCCACTCCGGCAGCGCTCGAGCCAGCAGTCGAGCCGCCGCGGTAGACGCCCGACCCTCGAGGCTCTCGGCCGTGTCGTCGATCCTCACCTCCAGAGGCTCCACGGCCACGATCGGACCGGCATCCATTTCCTCGGTCACGACCATCAGGGTCACGGCCGACTCGGCGTCGCCGGCCAGCAGCGTCGCGGGTATTGGCGCCGCGCCGCGCCAGCGCGGCAGCGCCGAAGGGTGGAGGTTGAGGAATCCCTGTGCCGGCAGGTCGAGCAGCGGCCTCGGTATCAGCTGGCCGTAGTCGGCCAGGACGGCGACGTCGGGCGCCAGCGCGGCAAGGGCGGCCACGGCTTCGGGACGCCGGACTCGAATCGGCTGCTGCAACGGCAGCCCGAGTGCCCGGGCTCGGGCCGCGACCGGCGTTGGGGTCACGATCGCCTTGCGCCCGACGGGCCGGTCCGGCGCCGAGACGACGGCCATCACGCTGACTCCCGGCACGGCGGCCAGAGCGTCGAGAATCGGGACGGCGAACCCGCCGCTGCCGAAGAAGACGGCGCGAACGACGGTCGAACGGTCGGCCGCCCCCCCGTCGCTCACCCTACGGCTGTTCGCGCGGCTGCCGGCAGACCTTCCTCGTCCTCGTCGTCGTCGTGCTCGGTCGAGATCAAGTCGTCGAGTGAGTCGAGGTAGTCGATGTACAGCTTGCCGTCGAGGTGGTCGATCTCGTGCTGCATCCCTCGCGAAAGGAGACCGCTGCCGGCCACCTTGATCTTCTTGCCGTGCCGGTTCTGGGCCACGACCCAGATCTTCTCGCGGCGCGTGATGTAGGCGACATAGCCCGGGATGGAGAGGCAACCCTCCAGGTCGCGGTCGTCGCCGTCGCCCCGGACGATGCGCGGATTGACGAGCTCATGGAGCTGGCCGGCGACTTCGACCACGCAAACTCGCTTCGCCTCGCCGATCTGCGGCGCGGCCAGGCCGACGCCGGGCGCATGGCGCATGGAATCGGTCAGGTCGTCGAGCAGTTCGTGCAAATACTTGCCGAAGCTGTCGACCGGCTCGCCCTTCAAGCGGAGCCTGGGGTCGCCTAGGAGAACGATTGGTCGGACGCTCATGGGCGCAGAGTATACCGAGCGGTGCCGGTAAGGCGCCCGTCGGTCCCGCCCCGGACTCGCTCCCCGGACGCCGCGTTGCGGTATGGTCCCAGGGACCGCGCCGATCAGGGCCGGACAAGTCAGGAGCTGCGCCACAAATGCCGGTTTCCGGGAGCAGACCAGCGAGCCCACCAGCGCCCAGGACCAGGTACGTTCGCCAGGAGGCCTGGGATCGCGCTTCTCTGGCGCGCCGGTTTTCCGCCTGGCTGCTGGACATGGCCATCCTGCTGGCCGTGGTGCTGGTGATAGCGACGGCCCTCGGCCTGGCTCAGCCGAGACAGGGCAGCTGGACCGACATCGACGGCACCACGACCTCCGCGACGGGCACGTATCTCCCGACGCTGTGGGTCGAGTCGCTGCTCACCGTCCTGTCCGCCCTGTACGCGATTCCGCTGTGGCGCCTGGCCCGCGGCACCATCGGCCAGCGGCTCCTGGGCCTGCGGGTCTTCGGCCCCGAGGCGCCGTCCGCTCTTTCGTGGCGCCGGTCGGCGATCCGCTGGCTGGTGCTGTTCGGCTGGACGATCCCCGGGCTGGCATCGACCGTCCCGGCCCTGACGTGGATCGCCACGCTCGTGTTCATCGCCTGGTTTGCCGAGCTGATCGTGAGCGTCCGGCGCGGCGGGCACGGCATAGGGATCCAGGATCGGTTGGCCGGCAGCCAGGTCCGGCGGCGGCAGTGGTACAAGGTCGTGGCGCCTCGAGCGTCGGCCGACGCCGCGCCGCCGTCGACAGAGAACTCCGGACCGCAGCCCGCGCCGCAGCCCGTAGCATCTGCGGCGCCGCAGCCGGCCCAACCCCCCGAAACGGCGGCGGGCGCTCCTACAGCAGCGAGTCGGGGTCGACGTCGATCGACCAGGGGACGCCCGGCAAAGGATTGAGCAGCTCGAGCGGCCGGCCGCCGCGCAGCACGACGTTCCAGCGCCACCGGCCGGAGCGTCGGGCGATGTAGGCGGGCGCCGGGCCGAGAACCGAGACGGCAATGCCGCGCGCCGACGCCGCGGCCCGCAGCCGATCGGCCATCGCGGTAGCTTCATGTTCGGCGGCCAGGTGATCGGGCAATCCGACGGTCAGCTTGACCAGCCGCCCGAAGGGCGGCGAACCGAAGCTGCGCCGGATCTCGAGCTCGGCGTCGTAGAAGGCGGCGGAGTCTCCGCTCGCGACGGCCAGGATTGCCGGGTGGTCTGGCTGATACGTCTGGATGATGGCCCGTCCCGGCCGCTCGCCGCGACCGGCCCGCCCGACGGCCTGGGTCAGCAGCTGGTAGGTGCGCTCGGCGGCCCGTTCGTCGGGCAGGTTCAGGGCGATGTCGGCCGAAACGACCCCGACCAGCGTCACTTCGGCCACGTCGAGGCCCTTGGCGACCAGGCTGGTCCCGACCAGGACGTCCAGCCGGCCTTCGTCGAATGCGTCCAGAACCCGCTCGACCGCTCCCTTGTGCTCGGCCACGTCGCGGTCCAGCCGGCCGACGCGCAGATGCGGGAACGCGGCCTTGACCTCTTCCTCGACTCGCTGCGTTCCGCCGCCGAGATAGCGGATGCGCGGCGAGCGGCAGGCCGGGCAACGCGTCGCCAGCGGCGTCGCGGTCCCGCAATGGTGGCAGCGCAGCGTGACGCCGGCCTGGTGGAAGACCAGAGCCTGGTCGCATTCGGGGCAGCGCTGAACGTGCCCGCAATCGCGGCACACGACGACCGAAGCCGTGCCGCGGCGGTTGATCACCAGGATGGCGCGCTCGCCATCGGGCAGGGCTGCCAGTGCCGCGCTCAAGGCGCCCGAGAGAAGGCCACGATTGCCGGCCGCCAGCTCGGCCCGAAGGTCAACCACCTCGACGAGCGGCGGCGCGCCCGTCGGGCGATCGGCCAGGACGGCGTGGCGATAGGTCCCTTCCCTGGCCCGGCCGACGCTCTCCACCGACGGGGTCGCGCTGCCGAGGACGACGGCGGCCCCGGCCAGTCGGCCGAGCGCGAGAGCGGCGTCTCGGGCCTGCAGCCTGGGCGTGCGGTCGCTCTTGTAGGCCGCCTCATGCTCCTCGTCCACGACGATCAGGCCGATATCGGCCAGCGGCGCGGTCAGGGCGACACGCGTTCCGACGACGACGTCCGCGCCGCCGGCCCGGATCCGGCGCCACTCGTCGGCCCTCTCGCCCTCTCCCAGCCCGGAGTGCAGGATCGCGATCTCCGCGTTCAGATCCGATCGCAGCCGGTCGACCAGCGGCATTGCCAGCGCGATCTCGGGTACCAGGATCAGGGCCGCGCGGCCCGCGGTCAGGGACTCGGCGATCGCCTCCGCGTAGACGGTCGACTTGCCGGCGCCCGTGACTCCTTCCAGGAGCAGCGGCGTCGCGTCGCGCTGCGCCATCGCCGCCAGGATCACATCGAGCGCGGCTCGCTGAGCCACGGTCAGCGGCTCGCCCTCCGGCCGCGTCCCGCGCCGCCCGGGCTTGCGCTCTTCGAGCGGCCGGCGCGGCCTCTCACGCGAACCCGACGTCACCAGGCCGCGCCGCTCCAGGCTCGTGGCCGTCCCGGCGCCGTGGCGTTCGGCCGCGACCGGGCCGCTCAGCCCTTCGGCCGCGGCTGCGAGGTCGGCGAGCAGGGCGAGTTGCCGCGGCCCCAGCCTCGTGCCGGTCGGGGCCGCGGCCACTTCCCTGCCCCGGTCGCTGAGTGTCAGCCAGCGCTCGTAGCGCGGCCCGGTGGTCGCGGCCGCGAGCGTCCAATCCAGGCGAACCAGCCCTCGGGCGGCCATCGCTCGCAGCCGCCTGAGAGCGGCCGGGCGTCCGTCGTCGCCCTCGAGGTCGCGAACCGCGCGAGGCCCCTTGACCAGCCTGTCGAGCAGCTCCGCCTCGGCGCGATCCGCGGCCGCAGCGCCGACTGTCGCGCCGTCCGTTTCGCTCGGGAGCGGCGGCAGCCGCTCCGCCACCAGGTCCAGGTGCTCGAGCATCCCCGGTGGCAGCATCGAGCGCAGGACGGCCGCCGGAGGCGCCAGGTACTGGTCCGACAGCCAGCGGGCGAAGGCCAGCGAAAGAGCCGGCAGCAGCGGTCCGTCGGCGCGGACGCGTGCCAGCACGGGCTTGGCCGATCCCTCAAGGTCGCCATCCGCCGGGCCGAGCACGAGCCCTAGAGCCTGCCGTCCCCGGCCGAATTCGACCAGCACGGCCTCGCCGGGCTCGATGTCGGCCAGGCGTTCAGGCAGCAGATACGTGTATGTGCGCGAGGCCCCGGGCGCGTCGACCGCGACCTCTACGGCCCGGGCTTGCGCACCGGCGAGCGAGCGATCGGCTGGTGAACCGGTCTCGGGCCTCGGCCCGCCGCCGGCATCCGCCGCATCTTCGCCGCCCTCATCGAGCGGACCCCAGACGGAGTCCACGGTCGGTCTCCTCAGACGGTCACCTGGCGCGGCTCACGCCGCTCTTCCTGGGTGATGATCTGCTCGATGTTCTCGGCCGTCGCGTCGATGCGGTTCTCCTGATTGACGACCACGTAGTCGTAGTCGTCCTTGCGCGCCAGTTCGAGGGCCGCGTTACGCTGGCGGATCTCGAGCTGCTCGGCCGATTCGGTGCGGCGGGCCTTGAGATGCTCCACGAGGGTCTCCATCGACGGCGGCAGGACGAAGATCAGGAGCGCGCCCGGGACCTCTCGCTTGACGGCCTCCGCGCCCTGGACGTCGATCTTGAGGATGGCGTGCTGGCGGCGCGCCAGCGCATCTCGAACGCCGGCCCGCGGAGTTCCGTACCAGTTGCCGTGGACCTCGTTCGCCTCGAGCAACTCGCCGGCATCGCGCAGCGCGAGGAATTCCGGGACAGTGACGAAGTTGTAGCTGACGCCGTCGATCTCGTTGCCGCGCGGGGCGCGAGTGGTGCACGTCACCACGTAGTGGTACGCCGGGAGGTGACCGCGCCGCTGCAGCGCTTCGATGATCGTGTCCTTGCCCACGCCCGAGGGCCCCGAGATGATGACCAGCATCGGACTCGGCGCGTCCGACCTCCGGGTCTCCGGCATCTCCGGCCCGGCGGGAGCCGAGCTCGGCAGATTCTCCTGGGGATTGGCCGTCATGGCCGATCCTCCTCGGACGGCGGGGAGCCCGGCGCACCGGACGCCTGGACTCTCAGCGTGTCGAGGACGCCCTGCAGCTCCGGCGGCAGAGGCGCGGTGGCGCGGATGAGGTGGCCGTCGGTGGGCGACTGAAGCTCGATTCGCCAGCTGTGGAGGAAAAGGCGAGTCGATCCTTCCGGGCCCCGGCGCGACGTGCCGTTGCCGTACACGGGATCACCCGCCAGAGGATGGCCGATGGCGGCGAGGTGGACGCGGATCTGGTGGGTTCGGCCGGTCACGAGGTCGAGCTCGAGCAGCGTCCAGGCTCCCAACCGCTCGCGAACGCGGTATCCGGTGACCGACTCGCGGCCCTCGGGCACGACGGCCATGCGGGTGCGGTGGCTCGGATCGCGGCCGATCGGCGCCTCGATCCGCCCCGTCGTCGCGGCGACGGCTCCCAGCACCAGGCCCAGATAGGTCTTCTTGACGCCGCGGGCCTTCAACTGAGCCATGAGGCTGGCCTGCGCCTTGTCGTTCTTGGCGACCATGAGCAGGCCGCTGGTGTCCCGGTCGAGGCGGTGGACGATCCCCGGCCGCTGGACGCCGGCGATGCCGCCGTATTCCGTGTCGCGTGCCAGCAGGGCATTGACGAGCGTCCCCGACCAGTGCCCCGCGGCCGGATGGACGACCAGGCCGGCGGCCTTGTCGACGAGGAGCAGGTCGAGGTCCTCGTACACGATGTCGAGCGGGATAGGTTCGGGGTCCAGAGCGAGGGGCACCGGATCGGGCACATCTAGATCGAGGACCCAACCCGGGATGATGGCGTCGTTAGCCTTCACGGCCGAGCCGGACGCGGTCACGTGGCCGTCCGAGATGAGCTTCTGGACGTAGCTGCGGGACAGTCCGGAGACGTCGGCGACAAAACGATCGACTCGGCCCTGAGCGGCCTCGGGCACGACGATCGTCTGCCGCTTCATTCGGCTACCGGCCCCTGTGTGTCGCTCGAGGCCGCGCCGCCGTTCGGAGCAGTTCGGGCTTCCCCGCTCCCACCGCCGCTCGTCAGGAGCCTGGGCGCCACGAGCCAGATCGCGATCAACAGTAGGAAGAAGCAGGTCACGGCCATGTCGGCGACGTTGAAGACGTAGAAGCGCCATGAGCCCACGCCGATGTCGACGAAGTCGACGACGTAGCCGAACCGGATGCGGTCGATGAAGTTGCCGATCGCGCCGCCGAGCAGCAGGCCCAGAGCCAGCGTGATCAGCCAGCTCCGCCATCCCCACTGGAACTGCAGCCAGGCGATCAGCCCGATGACGGCGATCGTCACGACGGCGAAGGCGATGGCCGTTCCCTGGAAGAACCCGAACAGTCCGCCGCCGTTATGGATGAGGTCGATGCTCAGCCAATCGCCCAGAATCTGGTGAATCCTGCCGTCGTTGTAGGTGGCGACAATCCACTGCTTGACAAGCTGGTCGGTCACGACCACGCCGACCGCGAGCGCGGCGAACAGCACGCAGGCGAGTCGGCGGCGGCGACCCTGCGACCGACTCACCTCGGGTTCGGGGACGGATGGCTGAGGGTGCGTTTCGATAGGGTCCAGCTAGGTGGCCTCCGTTGGTGTTCCGCTAAGCCTAAGGGGCGACGGGCTTCCCCGCCAACTCGATCGTGACCGGACCCGCGTCCAGTTCCACTTCGAGAGCCGCCCCGGATCGCAGGACCGCGCCGAAAGCGATCTTGCTGCGCGTCTCCGCCTCCACCGAACCGATATACGGCTCGAGAGTGGCCCGCACCGCGGCCGGCGCCTCGACCTTGATCCTGACCTCGTCGTCGAGCTCGACGCCGGCATCCTTGCGGGCATCCTGGATGGCCCGCTGCAGTTCGCGGGCGTCGCCTTCGGCCCTCAGCTCCGGGGTCAGCTCGGTGTCGATGACCACCACCAGGCCTTCGTCGTGGGCGACGACCGTCCCCGGTCGCGGCACGGCGAGAATCTCGACTTCGTCGGCGGCGAGAGTCACGCCCCCGAGCTTGACGGAGCCGTCGGCCAGGATCTCGAAGCGATTCTCCCGGGCCGCGGCCATGACGGCCGGAATGGCCGATCCGAGCTTCTTGCCGATCCTGGGCAGCAGCGGCTTGATGCGCCGGTCGACCAGCTCCGACTCGTCGCCGATCAGCTCGATCGACTTGACGTTGACCTCGTCGGCGGCCAG
>CAZGUS010000089.1:0-10497 GCA_964529245.1 uncultured Anaerolineaceae bacterium | reverse complement strand
AGGGTGAGGAGAAGTCCTGGGACGACGTCCCGGACAAGATCAAGAAGACGTTCGAGCGCCTGGGGATCCCGGAAGCCGAGCGCAAGTTCCTGGCCGGCGTCGGCGCGCAGTACGACTCGGAAGTCGTCTACCACAGCGTCCGCGAGGAGCTCTCCAAGATCGGCGTCGTATTCATGGGCACCGACCAGGGGCTCAAGGAATACCCGGAGCTCTTCAAGAAGTACTTCGCCACGGTCGTGCCGCCGGAGGACAACAAGTTCGCGGCCCTCAACAGCGCCGTGTGGTCCGGCGGGTCGTTCGTGTACGTGCCGAAGGGCGTCGAGGTCCCGCTGCCCCTGCAGGCGTACTTCCGCATCAACGCCGAGAACACCGGCCAGTTCGAGCGGACCCTGATCATCGTCGACGAGGGCGCCAAGGTTCACTACATCGAAGGCTGCACCGCGCCGATCTACACCACCGACGCGCTCCACGCCGCGGTCGTGGAGGTCATCGCCCTGCCGAACTCGAAGGTTCGCTACACCACCATCCAGAACTGGTCGAACGACGTCTACAACCTGGTGACCAAGCGAGCCCACGCCCACGCCCATTCCACCGTCGAGTGGATCGACGCGAACACCGGGTGTCTGACGGCCGACACGAACGTCTACACCAACAGCGACGTCAAGCCGATTTCCGCCATCCAGCCAGGCGACCGCGTCTACTCACTGACGACGGACCTCGCGATTGGCAGAAACACGGTCACGGCCACCAGAGCGAACGATCCACAGCCTGTGTTCGAGCTTGCGCTGGCGAATCATCGAACAGTTCATGCGACGGCAAACCATCCCTTCCTCGTTCTCCGAAAGGATGGCCGCGCAAGGCACGTTGCCTGGCTGCCGGTTGCCTCGATCCTGCCGGGAGACGAAATCGCGGTGGTCGGGCAGCTGCCGGACGACGGCAGAGCGCACGCGTTCGAGCCCGTGGCCAGGCGCACTCATTCGCGGCTGGGTTTCACTGCCCCACAGGCGAGCTCGGACGACTTGCTCTGGCTGCTCGGTTTCTACCTCGGCGACGGCTACTTCGACGGACCGAACCGCGTCAACTTTGCTGTCCCCGATTCCGATCCGGCGGCCGAGCGCGTTCGGATGCAAGTGCGATCGCTATTTGGCCTGGAGCTGTCCCGCCATCGTGGCGTCGTGCTTCGATCCAACTCGGGAGCGTTCGTCGACTGGCTAGCCGCGGCCGGTTTCTCCGGAGACGCCAGGACCAAGAACCTGCCGTCCTGGGTGTTCAAGCTGCCGCGAAGTCAAAAGCGGGCTCTTGTCGATGGCTACGTTGCTGCCGACGGCCACATGCGGCCGGGTCACAAGAACGTATCGATTACGAGTGTCAACCGATTGCTGCTGGAACAAGTCCGCCAGCTGGCTATCTCGGCAGGCATGAACCCATCCAAGATCTCCAAGTGGAGCCGGCGCGAATTGAAGCCCCTCGGCAAGGAGGAAAAGGAATACACCTCGTACTTCCTCTACTTCCTGGAGGGCGAGCTTGAGGGCGCCGTCCATTTCGTCCCTCTCGCCAACATCGACTACGTTGGCGAGCAGCCGACCTACGACGTAGAGGTCGAAGGGACGGCCAACTTCATCGCCAACGGTGTCTTCGTTCACAACAGCCGCCTGACGATGAAGTACCCGAGCATCTACCTGCGCGGTGAGGGCGCCACGGCCGAGGTCATCTCCGTGGCGGTGGCCGGCAAGGGCCAGCACCAGGACACCGGCGCCAAGGCGATCCACCTGGCCCCGAACACGCGCAGCCGCATCATCAGCAAGTCGATCTCAAAGGACGGCGGCAGGACGACCTACCGCGGCCAGCTCAAGGTCGTGCCCGGAGCCACCGGCGTCGTGGCGAGCGTCAGATGCGATGCCCTGCTCCTCGACGAAGGCAGTCGCTCGGACACCTATCCGTACATCGACATCCAGGAAGACGACACGACGATGACTCACGAGGCCACCGTCGGCAAGATCAGCCAGGATCAGGTCTTCTACCTGATGAGCCGCGGGCTGACGGAGAATGAGGCGACCAACCTGGTCGTCCAGGGCTTCCTGGAGGTCTTCACCAAAGAACTGCCGATGGAATACGCCATCGAGTTCAACCGCCTGGTCAAGCTCGAAATGGAGGGTTCGCTCGGATGACCGACGCACAGGCAACCGAGGCGGCAGCCGCAATCCGGCCCGCCGCCCGGCCCATGGCGCCGGTCCGCCAGGCGCCGACGGACCTGACCCTGAGCTTCGTAGACGAGGCGACCGTCCGAGACATCGCCGCCGCCGCCTCCGACCCGGAGTGGCTTCTCGCCGATCGCCTGGCCGGTCTGCGCGGTTTCGAGGACCTCCCGATAGAGTCGAACCGGCTGTACACGCCGTATGTGGACCTGCGTAACGCTCATCTCTCCGCCGTGCGGCCGTATCCGACGGGTGGAGTTCGCGGCGTCGGCGCGGCGGGCGCGGGCAAGCTGCCCGAAGGAGCGGCCGCCTACGCCGAGTTCGCCGAGGACCGGCTTGCGGCGCTCGTGCTCTCGCCCGAGGCCCGGCAGGCGGGCGTGATCGTGGAGACCCTGGCATCGCTTGGCGCTCGCGACCCGGAGCTGCTGCGCAGCCTGCTGGAGGGCGGCTGCACGCTGCCGGAGAACGACAAGCTCGGCCAGATGACCCGCGCGCTCTGGACCCACGGCTTCTACCTGCACGTTCCCGACGGCGTTCGCCTTGAGCTGCCGATAGTGCTGCGCTGGACCATGGGCGCCCCGAACCGCGCGCTGACATCGCGCACCATCATCTCGATCGGTGACGACGCGGAGGCGTCCATCGTCGAGGAGCAGGTCGGTTCGGCATCGGCCGCCGCCGAGCCGCAGGCCTTCTTCGCCGGCAGCACCGAAGTCAGTGTCGGCGCCGGTTCGACGCTTTCCTTCGCCGGCCTCCAGGACTTTGGTCCGAACCAGATCGCCTTCCAGCACCGGTCCGCGGTCGTCGGCCGCGGGGCGAGCCTTCGCTGGGCCCTGGCGCAGCTCGGCTGCCGCGTCATTCGAAGCCGTATCGACAACACCCTCGAGGGCGACGGCTCTTCCGTGGAGCAGGCCGAGATCGTGTTCGGCTCGACCGACCAGCTCTTCGACCTGACGTCGTATACGCGCCACATCGGCCGCGACACGACCGGGAACCTGCTCTCCAAGGGCGCGCTGTCGGACCGGTCCCGGGCCTACTTCAAGGGCCTGGCGACGATCGACATGCCGGCCCACGGAACGGACAGCTACCTCGGCGAGTTCGCCATGCTGCTCTCCAAGCAGGCTCGATCGGTGGCCATCCCCAGCCTGGAGATCGACCAGCCGGACTGCCGCCGCGTCGCCCACGCCAGTTCCGTCGGCCCCGTCGACGAGACCGCGCTCTTCTACCTGGAGAGCCGCGGTCTCGATCCCGACGAGGCCCGCAAGTTCATCGTCCTGGGCTACCTCGAGCCGGTCGTCGCCCGAGTGCCGCTGGCGTCGGCCCAGGATCGCCTGCGTGAACTGCTCGAGGCCAAGTGGGCGGCTCGAACCGGCGCTGCACACCAGCCGTCGGCCGCCGCCGTAGCCTGACGCCGCGATGACCGCCGCCTCGTCAACGCGCCGGGTCGACCTGTGCGCGCTCGACGATGTTCCGCCGGGCACGATGAAGCTGTGCGAGGTCGAAGACGACCTGGTCCTGGTGGTCAACCTGAACGGTGAGCTGCACGCCACCCAGGGCATCTGCAGCCACCAGTACTTCGAGCTGGACAAAGGGTTCCTGACCGGCGACTCGATCACCTGCGCGCTGCATCTGTCGCGCTTCTCTCTTGCGGACGGCGAGCCGCTCGATCCTCCGGCCGAGCTGCCTCTGGCCGTCTACGCCGTGGTCGTCGAGGGCGGGCGGGTGCTGATCGAGGTTCCTCCGGGCCCGCTCGAGGTGAACCGGTAGGCAAGGCTCGGCGCCGCCTCAGCGCTCCAGCAGCACTCCGAGGCCGAGCCGTTCGGCGCGCTTCAGTATCGCCGAGGCGAACACGACGTCGGCCAGCCCCACGCCCAGATGCGACACCAGGACCCTGCCCGAGGGACGCTCGATCCCGTCGCGAAGGGCCTCTCCGAGCGTCGCGTCCGGGTCCGGGTAGCCGGCGAAGCCGCCGCCGGCGCGCGTGGCCAGGAACTGGTCGCGCTCGTCGACGACGAAGAGCGAGTCGCGAGCCAGGGCGGCCGGCGCCTGCATGTCGTAGTCGACGGCGACGAAAAGCGTTTCGGGGCCGAGCCAGCCGGGATCGAGGGCCTGGTGATCCGGCCCGAACGAAACGACCGAGACGATCACGTCGGCGCCTTCGACGGCGAGTCGAACGCTCGACGCGACCGCCGCTGCGCCGATGCCTTCGATCGAGCGTGCCTCGGCGGCCAGGGCGTTCGCCCGCGCGGCGTCGAGGTCGGCTATTCGAACGGCGGCGCCGGGCAGCAGGCGGCCGATCACGGGCAGATGGCCGCGCGCCTGTGCACCCGCGCCCAGGAGGGCAACCGCGGGGGGCCGCCCGACGTGCACCGGCGCGAACAGCTTGATCGCCGCTCCGCTGACCGCGGCCGTCCGCTGCGCGGTGATGCCCGCGGCGTCGAGGATCGCCAGCGGCAATCCGTTGCTGGCGTCGTTGAGGATGACCTGGGCGCTGTACGTGGGCAGACCCGCGGCGGGGTTGTCGGGGAAGCCGACGATCCACTTGACGCCGACGAGATCGTCGCTGCCGTCGGCGGCCGCGCCGCGCAGCAGCGCGGGCATGGCGTGGGCGAGCGAACCGGCCTGGCGCGGATGAACCCCGATCTTGGCCGGCAGTTCGGCGGTCTGACCCAGCGCCCGGAGCGTGGCCTCGGCCAGATCGAGCCGCTCGGCGAGCGGGGGCATGGCCGCGCGGACGTCGGCGGCGGAGAGATAGCGCAGCGGCCGCGGAACTGTCACGCCCGCAGTCTACCGGCTAGGATGAGCGGGGCCACGCGTATGGGGCGCGCCGGGACCTTCTGCCATGACCAAGGAGACCGATGCGAACGCTGCAGAGCCTGGGCTCGGCCATTGTCGTAGGGAGCGTGTTCTCCTTCTTCCTGGTTGGATTGCTCGGCGCCACCTGGCCTTTCGCAATCTTCTCGAGCGTCGTGCTCGGCGTGGGGATCGTTGCCGTCGTCGCGACGCGGAGCAGCGAGATGGAAGGGGCCGCGAATGCCGCGTGGCTGGAAGCCGCCCCGGACCTGCCTCCGGCCTCGGACCGGCGGGCCATGGAGGCCGCTCAGGCCACGATGCCCGGCCCGGAGAAGACCCGGCGCGGTGGCGATCCGGCCGCGCATCCGGGCACGGCGCCCACCGGCGACGCCGTATCCGACGGCGCGGTGAAGCCGGGACCGGTCAAGTGAGCTCCATCGATCGGGCCAGCCTGGAGGCCAGGATGCGAGAGCAGGGCCTGGTTCCGGCCGCCTGGTCGAACCTCGCCGGTGAGAGATATGAGCCGCACACCCACGACTACGACAAGGTCGTCGTCGTCGCCGAGGGATCGATCACCTTCGGCATGCCGGGGTACAGCATCGGCTTCGTGCTCGGCGTGGGCGAGCGTCTCGACCTGCCGGCCGCCGTGCGCCACGACGCGGTCGTCGGGCCCAAAGGCGTGACCTGCCTGGAGGCGCATCTGCCCGCCGGCACGATGGGTGCTGGGGCGAAGGGGCGCGGCTACCGCTGGTAGGTGCGCCCGGCCGGCATTGGAGGCGCCCGCCGCGCCCATCCGCCGGTTCCGCGGCCACGCCTCCGCTGTCGATTTCGCGGCGATAGGCTAGGCTGATCTGGCAGCGCGGCCCGCGCGCCTCACCCGATGGCTCAAGGACCCGAGGCTTCGGCCTCTCGTTCGACTGGGGTCGCGATCGTCAGGGAGTGACAGGCCACCAACGCCTGGGGGAACGACGAACAATGGGCTCCGAAAGGATCGACGAGACAGACGCTCGAATCCTCGAGCTGCTGCAGCGGGACGGGCGCGAGTCGTACGCGGAAGTCGGCCAGGCCGTCGGCATGAGCGGCCCATCGGCCCACGAGCGGGTCAAGAAGCTCGAGGCCCGGGGCGTGATACGCGGCTACTCGGCCCTGGTCGATCCAACCATGCTCGGCTACGGCGTGCTGGCCTTCATCTTCATCAAGCAGGTCCCCGGCACGATCTCCACGGACCTCACCGGCAACTTCGGTGAGATCGACGAGATAGAGGAGTGCCACCACATCGCCGGCGAGTCGGACTACCTGCTCAAGGTCCGATCGACGGACACGCGCCACCTCGAACGCGTCCTGCACGAGATCCAGGCGATGGCGAACGTCTTCACCACGGAAACCCAGGTCGTCTTCTCGAGCGCGTTCGAGCGCCGTCCGCTCCGCCTGGGACGAGAGGTCGATCCGCAGTCCGCTGGCAATTCCGGCAACTCGGGGTCGTGAGCGAGGCCGGGCCTCCGACCGCGGATTCGGAGGAGTCCCCGGGAACCGGCGGCAGCCAGCACAGCCGCAGCGGCAATCCCGTGCCCGAGCCGCGCGTTGCTTCCATGTTCGACTCGATTGCGCCCGTCTACGACCGCATGAACACGATCATGACGGCCGGCCTGGACGGCCGCTGGCGCCGTGCCGCCGTCCGCGCCGCGCGCGTGTCGTCGGGCGGATCGGCCCTGGACGTCGCTTGCGGCACGGGCAAGCTGACAGCCGCCCTTGCCGCGGCCGTCGGCCCGAGCGGGCGAGTGGTCGGCGTCGACCTTTCGACGGCCATGCTCGAGCAAGCCCGTCGCGCCTTCGGCGAGCTCCGCCAGGTCGAGTTCGTGGCCGGCAACGCGCTCGCTCTACCTTTCGAGGCGGACTGCTTCGACGCGGCTACGATCGCCTTCGGGTTGCGGAACCTGGCCAGCTTCGAGGATGGATTCCGGGAGATGGCCAGGGTCGTGCGGCCCGGCGGACGGGTCGTCTGTCTCGAGCTGACGACGCCACGGCCCAGGATCGCCGGGCGCCTCTACTCGGCGGTCTTCGGCAGGATGGCTCCGTTCGTGGGCACCGCCTTCGGAAAGCGTCAGGCGTACTCGTATCTGCCCCACTCGCTGGAGGGATTCCCGAGCGCCGAGGAGCTGGCCGAGACGATGCGCCGGGTCGGCCTGGCTAATGTCACGGTCCGGCGCCTCGCCCTGGGCGCGGTGGCGCTGCACTCGGGAGAGGTGCGGTAACCCGTTTCCGCGACGCGCAGCCGGTAGCCGAGCGGCCGCCACGGTCGATCCCGCGATACGTCGCGACGCTAGGACGCGTCCTCCGGCGCCGATTCCGTGGCCAGCCTGGCCTGCTCGGCTTCCAGGCGGGCCGCTTCGGCGGCGGCCAGGCTGTCTCTGATCTTGCCCTCGACGTAGGCGCCGTGGAGCTTGAGGAGCTTCTCGATCGTGGCCTCGTCGATCGGCCGGCCGTCGTCGGCCATCGCCTTTGCCAGGAGCGAGGCCTCGGCCGCGTCCACGGGGCCGCCGGGAGTCTCGAGCGACTCGAACGGGTGCTCGGCCAGGAGGAACCACACGACCAGGCCGCCGGCGACCAGCCCGACGATGCCAAAGAAGAAGTAGAAGGGCATGTCCAGGCTCATTGGGTTCCCCAGCTATCGGTTTGACCCGCGGCAGGCGAAAGCCGGTCCGCGCAGGCGCATGTTCGGCGCGCTCGCCTTTCGGCGGCCGGTCCGTCCAGGCCCGCTTCGGGGCCAGTATACGAAGGCTGCGGACACCCGGCCGCCGGCGGCCGGGCGGGACGCATACCGGGGGCTCGTCGCGCCGGAGGCGGTTCCGGCTAAACTGACGCGGCCATGATCGATTTCACCCCTAACCCGATCGCTTTCTCGCTCGGCTCGATCGACGTCCGCTGGTACGGCATCGCCTACGTCGTCGCCATAGTCGCCGGCACGTGGCTCGCCACGCACGAGGCCCGCCGGCGCGGCGAGCGGACGGACATCATTGTCGATTCACTGATCGTGATTGCCGTGGCGGCCCTTATCGGCGGTCGGGCGTATCACGTCATCGACCAGTGGTCGACCGGGCCGGACTACAAGGATCACCTGCTCCAGATATTCCTGCCGCCGTACAGCGGTCTGGGCATCTACGGCGGCCTGTTCACCGGGTTGCTGGCCACGATCTGGCTGACCCGCCACTACAAGGTCAACTTCTGGCGCTGGGCCGACATCATGGCGCCCGCGATCCTGCTGGCCCAGGTCCTCGGCCGCTGGGGCAATTTCGCCAACCAGGAGCTGTACGGCCCGCCGACGACGCTGCCGTGGGGCATTGCCATCCAGTGCCAGTACCGGGTTGCTCAATACGCCTGCCCGGCCGGCTCCGATCCCACCGCGACGCTCGGCCAGCACTTCATCCCGCTCTTCCTCTACGAGTCGCTGTTGAGCCTGGTCGGCATGTTCGTGCTGCTGTGGCTGTGGAACCACTTCACCGCCCGCGGCCGCATCTTGATCGCCGGCGACGTGGGCCTGATGTACTTCGCCTGGTACGGCCTGGAGCGGACTTTCCTCGAACAACTTCGGAGCGGCTGGGATTGGGTCCTGTTCGGAGTGCCGACGGCGCAGATAGTCGGCGTAGGGGCGGCCGTGGCCGCGGTCGTCGCGATCCTGATCCGGCACTGGTACGTCCGCCGCCATCCGATCGCACCGGCGAGCGACGAGGCATCGCCGCAGGGACCGTGGACCAGACCCGATCCGGCGCCCGAGGCCACGGAGCCGATCCCGGGGGTCTGACCGGGCGTCCGCCGCGGCACCGCGGCAAGCTGCGCCGGTCGCGGCGTGGCCGGCCGTCCGGCCTGAGAATCCGACGTTCCTGCGCCGTGCCGGCGGCTTGCGTCGGGCGGGGTCGAGGCGCAGCCCGCGCGGAGCGCTGCAGGCTTCTGTACAATCTGGCCCGTTCCCATATCGTCGCAGGTCAAGACAGAAACCCGACCGCGCCTCCGTGGCGCTCACCCGGTTGACGAGGAGAGATCGTGGCTACCACCGGCACCAGGGTCGAAGGGCGACCGCAAAACCTGCCCGCGGAGCATCCGGTCGTACGCTGGGTGGACGAAGTTGCGGCCCTCACCACGCCGGACGCCGTCCACTGGTGCGATGGCTCCGAGTCGGAGAACGAGCGGCTGTGCCAGCTTCTCGTCGACGCCGGGACGTTCATCCGCCTCAACGAGAAGCTTCGCCCCAACAGCTTCCTGGCCCGCTCGGATCCTTCCGACGTCGCCCGCGTCGAGGACCGGACCTTCATCTGCTCGGAGAAGGAAGAGGACGCAGGCCCCACGAACAACTGGTGCGACCCGCGCGACATGCGCGCGACGCTGACCGGCCTGTTCAAGGGCTCGATGCGCGGCCGGACCATGTACGTCATCCCGTTCTCGATGGGCCCGGTGGGATCGCCCATCGGCCGGCTCGGGATCGAGATCACGGACTCGCCCTACGTCGTGGTGAACATGCGAATCATGACCCGCATGGGCAGCGCCGCACTCGACGAGATCATCGCCACCGGCGACTTCATCCCGGCGATCCACACGGTCGGCGCCCCTCTGGATCCTGGCAAGCCCGATTGCTGCTGGCCGTGCGACGCCGAGACCAAGTACATCGTGCACTACCCCGAGACGCGCGAGATCTGGTCGTACGGCTCTGGCTACGGCGGCAACGCGCTGCTTGGCAAGAAGTGCTTCGCCCTGCGCATAGCCTCGGTAATCGCCCGCGACGAGGGCTGGCTGGCCGAGCACATGCTGATCATCAAGGTGACCGCCCCGGACGGCCGGGTGAAGCACATGGCGGGCGCGTTCCCGTCCGCCTGCGGCAAGACGAACCTGGCCATGCTCGAGCCGACGATCCCGGGCTGGAAAGTCGAGACGATCGGCGACGACATCTGCTGGATGAAGTTCGGATCGGACGGACGCCTGTACGCCATCAACCCGGAGGCCGGCTTCTTCGGTGTGGCGCCCGGGACGAGCATGTCCACGAACGCCAACGCGATCCGCACGCTGTACGCGAACTGCATCTACACCAATTGCGCCCTGACGGACGACGGCGACGTGTGGTGGGAGGGCCTGACCAAGGAGCCGCCCGCGCATCTCATCGACTGGACCGGCCACGACTGGGCGCCGGGCGCCGAGAAGCCGGCCGCGCATCCCAACGCCCGGTTCACGGCGCCGGCGCGGCAGGATCCGGCCATCGCCCCGAACTGGGAGGATCCGGCCGGCGTCCCCATTGACGCCATCATGTTCGGCGGCCGACGCACCACCGTCGTGCCCCTGGTTCGCGAAGGATTCGACTGGCAGCACGGCGTCTTCCTGGGCTCGATCATGAGCTCGGAGATGACGGCCGCGGCCTTCGGCACGATAGGCAAGCTGCGCTTCGACCCGTTCGCGATGCTGCCGTTCTGCGGTTACAACATGGCCGACTACTGGGCCCACTGGCTCGACATCGGTCGCAAGCAGGGCG
>CAZGUS010000088.1:0-10584 GCA_964529245.1 uncultured Anaerolineaceae bacterium | reverse complement strand
CCGCACCTACCTACCCGTTGGTGTTGGTATCGATAGACCACGCCGCCGGGGGTCGAGAGCGTCCGGCGGCGGGTACATGATCGCCATCGAGTTCGCGCTGCCGCAGGCGCATGGTTGACGCGTTCAGATCGGCCATCGGCCGGCGCCCACCACCGCAGACAGATCGGCCCCCTTCACGGCAACTCCCCGAGGGCGTAGCCCCGGCCGGATGGGGACATCTCCCCTGTCCGTCTCCAACCACTCGTGGCTTTGCGAAGCCGAGTGAACAAGGAGGAATCATGGTCCCGACCCCCGCATCCTTGTCGAACCATGCCCCGTTCCGGCGGCGCGCTCCTCGGAAGCTGCGGCTCATCGCCTCGTCGGCGGTCGGCATCCTCGTCATGGCCGCCGCCGTGTCCGTCATGGCCGCGTCGGCTGGCCTGTCCGCTCCGGCCCAGGCCGCCCCGGGCGCGCAGATCACCGTCTCGGGCAGCGGCTTCGCCGCCGGCCAGGCGGGCAACCTGACATACAACGGCGCCGTAGTGACGACCTTCGCCGCGTCCACTTCGGGCGCGTTCAGCGTCACCGTGACGATCCCGACCTCGGCGGCTCTGGGCAGCACCGCACGGATCTCCGCCAAGACCAGCTCCGGCACCCTGCTCGCGAGCACGACCCTGCTCATCGGCGCCGCGGCGGGGACCGTGCCACCTCCTGCAACGGCCACTCCCCCTGCGACGGCGGCGCCGTCCGGGACGAGCGCCGCCCCTCCGACCTCGCCGACGCTGGTGGTTCCCGCTCAGGCGGCCCCGGGGTCGCAGATCGCGGTTGACGGCGGCGGGTTCACGGCCGGGCAGACCGGCAACCTGACGATCAATGGCTGCCTCGAGGCCACGTTCGCGGCGGATTCGAGCGGTTCGTTCAGCGCCCCGTTCCTCATCCCCGGCAACACCACGCTGGGCACGGCTCGGATCTCCGCCAAGACCAGTTCCGGCACCCTGCTCGCGAGTACGACCCTCACCATCGGCTCGGGCGGCACGGCGACACCGACCCCGCCGCCGACCGCCGGCTCCTCGGCCACACCGACCGTCGGCCCCACGGCGCCGTCGGCGAGCGTGCCCAACTTCAGCCACGTCTACGTGATCATCTTCGAGAACAAGGAGTACTCGAGCATCGTCGGCTCGAGCGCGGCTCCTTACATCAACTCGCTCATCGCGCAGTACGGCCTTTCGACCGGCTTCAGCGCCGAGCGCCATCCATCGGAGCCCAACTACATCGCCCTGACCTCGGGCGACACCCAGGGCGTGAGCGATGACGGCGTCTACAACCTGGGCGTGAACAACCTGTTCGACCAGGTCACGGCCTCGGGGCGGACCTGGAAGGCCTACCAGCAGGGATATCCGGGCAACTGCTTCACCGGCTCATCGTCGGGCGCAGTCGTCGACGGCGTCGGCAAGTCCGGAGCTTACGTGCGCAAGCACGACCCGGCCATCAGCTATACCAGCATCACGGGCAACGCCGCTAAGTGCGCCAACATCACCAACCTCGCGAGCTTCGATCCCGCGGCGGCGAACTTCGAGTTCATCACGCCGAACATGATCAACGACATGCACGACGGGACCGTCGCCGACGGCGACAACTTCCTCAAGGCGTTCCTGCCCAAGATCACCGGCAGCTCCGCCTTCGCCAACTCCGTCGTATTCGTGACGTTCGACGAGGGCACCACCAACGTCAACGGCGGCGGCCACATCGCCACGATAGCCATCACCCCGAACATGACGGCCGGCTACAAGGCCGGCGCTTCCTACACCCACTACTCGATGCTTCACACCATCGAACAGGCCTGGGGTCTGCCCTACCTCTGCAACGCGGCATCGGCGAGCTCCATGAGCTTCCCGTACTAGTGCCGCGCTGAGCCAGCGCCTAGTCGCAGAAGCGAGGCGGCCGCCCGGTTACCCCGGCGGCCGCCGCAGCAAGTCTGCGCGGGCGCGTCCCCCCCCCGAGGGTATGAGTGTAGTCGATCTCGGCGAGCCCGATGATGTTTCCCTCGCTGTCCTTGAACCAGGCCGATCGTCCGACCGGCGTGCGTGCGATGCCGCCGACCGTCTTGAACGTCGGAGAGTCGTACTCCTCGAACGTGACCCCGCGGCCTTTCAGCTCGGCGACGGTCGCGGCCAGGTCGATGACGCGGAAGCCAACAGCCGTGGCCTTGTTCGTGCCTGCGAAAGCCGATGGATACACGAAGAGCGTCGAGCCCTTGGAGCGGTACATGACGCCGGCCGCCGTCACTTCGTCGACCGTCAAGCCGAGGGTGTTCTCGTAGAAGCGGCGCGCTCGTTCCAGGTCGCCGGCAGGGATGGTTGGGTAGCTCGGGAAGTCGCTCAGCATGGCTTGATCCTCGCTTCGGGGATGTCGGACCAGAGGGCAGGGCGCCAACCATGCGCGCCGGCGCGCTACCGCGCCACATCCAGCCTGGCGGGCGCAACGCCCACGCTCGCCACGCGCCAAGATTGAACGGTTGACGGCGGTCCGTCGTAGATCGAGTGACCGTCGCACCGAGGGAGACCATGATCGAGCTGGCCGGCGTTCAGCCGGGCGAGGACGATCGCGTAGCCGAGTTGCTGCTGGCCGGCCTTCCACAGGCCCACCGGCTCGCCGCCTCGATCCTTCGCGACCCGGTCGGGGCCGAGGATGCCGTCCAGGAGGCGCTGCTGCGGGCCTGGCACAAGCGCCGCGGCATTCGGTTCGGCGACGGCGCGCCGGATCGCTGGTTCCTGCGGATCGTCGTCAACGTCTGCCGGGACGAGCTTCGCCGCAGGCGCCGCCAGCCGGTCGCGGCGGTTCGGCCGCTCGAGGAGTCCGAACCGGCCGCCGCCGAGACGCCGTGGGCGGCCGCGGAGCATGACGACCTCGATCGGGCCATCGGACGGCTGCAGCCCGACGAGCAGATTCTCCTGGGCCTGCGGTTCGGGCGAGACATGACCCTGCCCCAGATCGCCGCACAGCTGGACCTGCCCGAGGGCACGGTCAAATCCCGACTCCACCACACGCTCGAGCACGTCCGGGCCGCCCTCGATGCCGAACGCCGGGCGAAGGAGCAGAAGCCATGAACGGCCCCGATCTCGAGACCAGGATCCGGTCTTACTACCGGGCCTGCGCTCCGACCGACTCCGGTCCCCTGATGCTGGCCTCGCGGGTGTTGCTCGATGACGCCCGCCGGCCCCGCTCCAGGTTTGGCCGGTGGGGCGCGCTCAAGACGGCCGGGACCGTGGCGGCCGTGGCCGTCCTGGTCGCAGTGCTGGCGCTGCCGCGATTCGCCGCGCTGGTCGGACCGGCCGCGGTGGCCACCTTCGACCCGGCCGCCGCTTCGAACGCCTCGGTCGATCAGGCGGGGCTGATGCGTTCGGGAGGAATCTGGGCCGTCCAGGGCTCGTACCTGCTGACTTCGACCGACGCCGGCGCATCGTGGCGGCCCGGTGACTTCCCGACCGCCGCCGGTTCGGTCTTCGTGCTCGATCCGGAGCATGCCTGGGCACTCGCCGGCGACGGCACCTGGTGCAACGGCGGCTGCCGGCTCGTCGTCACTCGAACCATGGACGGCGGCCGGACCTGGAGCCAATCGACGGTGACGAGCGACGTGCCATGCGACCGGGCCACGGTCTCGTTCGTCGACGCCGAGCGCGGTTTCGTGATGTGCGCGAAGTACGCCCAGCCGGCGAGCACCGGTCCGAGCGGCCTCGTCCCCGCCACAGTGGGCTCGGGCACGCTGCTGCGAACGACCGACGGCGGGGCGAGCTGGGTGGTCGCGAGTCACGCCGACGGCCTCGGGGCGGATTTCACGGCGAGCGACGCGAACACTCTCTGGTCGGCGGAGGACTCTGCGTCGTCGTCATTCGACGGAGTCGCCCTCTTCGTCAGCAGGGACGCGGGCACGACCTGGTCCGCCGTCGCCCTGCCCGAGCTTGGGTCGCTGCCGGTCGGGCCCGGGCCGGTCGGCGCCACCACCGGCAACGCCGCGGACACGTGCGGCGGGCCGGCATTCGTGGACGCGTCGCACGGCGCGTTCGCCGTCGAGATCCACCCCATCGGCGACCCCTGGAGCCCGACGATCTGGTTCTACAGGACCTCGGACGCGGGCCGATCGTGGACCCTGGTCAAGAAGGCGGTCCACATCGCCACCGGCAACGATCCTCTGGCGATGGTCGGCGACAGGTGGGCGATCGTCGGCACCAACTCTCTCACGGGTCTCACGACGAGCGACGACTTCGGGGCGAACTGGTCAGACATGCCGGGCGACGGCCTGCCCGGCCAGAGCCTCGTCCGTCCGTTGTTCGCCTGGGTCGACTTCACCGACTCCGCTCACGGAGCGGCGCTGGCAAACGTGTCGATCGGGGATTCGAGCTTCGTGGCGCTGATGTTGTCTTCGGACGGCGCCCGCTCCTGGAGTCCGGCGAACTTCGGCGACGCCCGCGCGAACGTGACGGCCAATCCCGCGCTGGACGCGGGTGCGGCCCAGAGCGTGGTCGATCAGTTCGAGAAGATGGCGCGCCCGGATCCACGGGCGGACTACGCCGCGAGTGATCTGGAGCGGGCCTGGCAGCTCCTATCCCCGTACTCCCAGCATTTGTTCGGCAGCGTCTCGGCGTTCAAGTCGGCCGAGGGTGCGCTCACGATGTGGACGGCGGCCGATCAGGTCGGCCAGGCGACCCGGGGCGCGGACGCACTCAGCGGGGCCAACCTCGGCGCGGGCGTGTGGGACGACCTCAACAGTCACGCGGACATGAGTCGTGCGTACGTGGTCCAGGCGACGCCCGCGGATGCCTCGCAGGCGGCGCAGACATTCGTAGCCGCGCCGCTGACCGGCACCGGCGAGTGGCGCGTCTGGATCGTGGCGATGCCGTAAGTCCGGACCTGGGCGCCCGGCGCCCGCTACAGCTCCTGCCGCCGGAATGCCAGCCACGCGGCGCCGAGCAACGCCGGAACGAGGGCGATGTTGAACAGCAGCGGGCCGGCGAAGTTGCCCGCGTCGTTGCCCAGCGCCAGGGCCATCGCGGGTGTCAGCAGCGCCAGCGGCGACCACGGCCCTATGACCGGGATGGACGCGACGAGGCCCAGTACAAGCAGCGCCACCAGGCCGACACCGGCGGCGGCGATGGCCGACCGCGAGATCGTGCTCCCGAGCAGGGTTATGGCGGTGAAGACGACCAGCGTCCACCACATGATCGCGGCCATCGCCACGTAGCCGCCGATGGGGAAGGCGGATGGATACAGCAGGGCGGTGTAGACGTAGCCGAGGCCACACCCGAGGGTCACGGCCAGGCCCAGGTTGAGTGAGATCGCCGTCAGCTTGGCGGCCAGGAAAGCGGCCCGCGAGGCGGGCTTGGTCATGATCATCCCCGCCGTGCCGCGTTCCTTCTCCCAGGCCACCGCGCCCATGGACAGCAGGAGGGCGCAGATCACCCCGAACTGGGAGAGGTTCTTGACGATCTCCCCGACATCGCCGTTTAGCGAGGGCGGAGGCACTTCGATCGTGAAGCCGCCGCTCTGGCTGCCGATGGCGTCGATGAGCTCCTTCATGTACCGATCGGTGAGCGGGCCCAGGATCCCGAACAGGACGAAGACCGCGGCCACCGCTATCAGGCGGCCCGTCCGCAGCTGCTCCCGCAGCTCCTTGATGAGCAGCACCCGGAAGCCCATCATCGCCGCCCCCTCCCGTCGAGACCCCACGCCGGTACGGCGGCCTGCGGCGCGGCCTGCGGCCCGCTCTCGGCGACCAGGCGCAGGAAGACGTCCTCCAGGCTCGGGCGCGCTCGCTCGTATCGGATCAGGTTGACGCCGCTCGAGACCACCAGCGGCAGGATCGCCGGCCCGGCGACCTTCGGATCGTTGACGAAGACGCGGACCGTGTCGGGCGTCGTCCGGACCTCCCGGGCCCATGGCTGCCCGCGCATTGCCCCGGCCAGCCGTTCGATGGCGCCGTCCTGCTGCGGCTCGGGCTCGAGCTCGTATATCGGCTGCGCGTAGCGGTCGAGCAGCTCGTCGATCGGACCTTCGACCACCAGCCGGCCGAGGTTGAGGATCGCGATCCGATCGCACACCCGCTCGACGTCGTTGAGGATGTGGGTGCTCATGAAGACCGTCGCCGTGCCGCGCAGTCGGGCGATGATCTCCAGGATGTCGCGGCGGCCCTCAGGGTCCAGCGAGCTGACCGGCTCGTCGAGGAAGAGGACGCGTGGCTGGTTGATAAGCGCCTGCCCTATGCCGAGGCGCTGGCGCATGCCGCCGGAATAGCCGCCGATGCGGCGCCCGGCGGCGTCGGTCAGACCCACGATCTCGAGCACCTCGCCGACGCGCAGCCGGAGCGCCGCACCCTGGAGACCGTGCAGCTGACCGACCATCTCCAGCAGCTCGCGGCCCCGCATCCAGCCGTAGAAGCGCGGGTCCTGGTCCAGGTATCCGATGTTGCGGGCCAGCTCGCCGCCCGAGCCGCCGATGCGCACGCCAGCGACGGTGCCCGTGCCCTCGGTCGCGGCAGCGAGCCCGGCCAGAAGGCGCAGGGTCGTCGTCTTGCCGGCGCCGTTGGGGCCCAGGAACCCGAAGACGCTGCCGCTCGGCACCGTAAGGTTCAGACGGTCCAGGGCGAGCACGCCGCGGGCGTACCGCTTGGTCAGTCCCGTCGTGGAGATCGCCGCGTCGGTGTCCGCGGCCAGCTTGGGCCACGTCGCCAGAATGCGGGCGATGGACTCCGCAGCGGCCGCGCCGGGCGCGCCGCCCGAGATCGTGTCGGCCCCTCTCGATTCGTCACGCCCGACGAAGAGATAGATCAGCGGCCCGATCACATTGGCGAAGAAGATGATCAGTGCCCAGATGATCTTGCTGTCGCCGCGGACGCGACGGTCCTCCTGGAAGAGGTCGTACAGGGCGTAGACCATCAAACCGACCTGGAGGATCAGGTACGGCACCACTGCCAGCGCGATCGTCGCTGCATCCATGGCCTCGATTGTGGCACGCTGCCGGCTGCGCCGCGTCGTGCCGGCGGCAGCTGCTGAGTCGACGCGGCCCCCTTGCCGAGTTGCAACGGCGCGTAAACTCCAATCGGGCATGCGATCACGAACCGCCGACGCCAGGCGAGGCATCGCAGTGCGGGGCGGCGGCCGCGGTTGTGGCCCGGAGGGAATTCCGTGGCGCCGGACGCCGAGATCGACCAGCCGTTCCAGCCGCCGGATCGAACGCCAGAGATCGAGCGTCTGTTCCGCGCCGGCGCGGAGGTGCTCTTGGACCAATACGTCATCCTCCGGGCGGTGCGCGACGAAGCCGGGCTCATCGTCGATTTCGAGGTCGAGTTCGCCAACGAGGCCGCTTGCGCGTACGTGCACGTCGCCCGCGACGACGTGATCGGAAAGCGCCTGCTGGCGCTGCTGCCGGGTCGCGAGACGGCCAGGCTGGTGGAGCTGTACGCCGGGACCGTCGCAACGGGCGAACCTCTCGTGCTCGACGACATGCGCTACCCGGACCCGCCGGGCGACGCTCGGGCGGATCGCGTCTTCGACGTTCGAGCCAGCAAGCTCGGCAACTCGTTGGCCTGCACCTGGCGCGACGTCACCGCGCGCCGCCAGGCCGAGCGCCGCCGCTCCGAGGATCTCGAACTGCGCGTCGCGGAACGGACCGCCGGGCTCGAGGCCGCGCACCGGCGCGCGACGGAGCTCGCCTCCCTCAGCGCGGCGATGCTGGAGATTGAGGATCGGCGCGACGTCGCGGCGAGGCTCCTGGACACGGCGAAACGGGTCACGGGGGCTCTCGACGGCCTGGTGGCGATGGTTTCGGGCGACTCGGAGGAGCTCGAGATCATCGGCTCGCTCGGTTTCGAAGGAGTGGACCTGAACCGCATCGTGCGTTCGCCGGTTTCGCTCCGGACTCCAATCCGGGATGTCGCCCTGTCCGGCGAACCGCTGGTGATCGCCAATGCCGAGGAATACCAGGCCCGTTACGGCACGCTGGCTTCGCTCGCGACACAGGTTCGCGACCGAGCCCGCGTGGCGTTCCCGCTGCGGACCAGAGACGCCACCGTCGGCGGCGTGACGCTGGGGTTCGAGCCGCGGACGTTCGACCGGGAGGAGCTCGATTTCTTCGTCTCGATCGCGAACGCCTCCGCGCTCGCCCTCGAGCGCCTGCGGCTCTCCGCCGCCGAGAGCGAAGCCCGTGGAGCACTGGACGCGGTCGTGACGCAGATGCCCGTCGGCGTCGCCGTAACCGGGAGAGACGGTCGGATCCAGTACCGCAACACGGCCTTCGACCAGATTCTCGAGGGCTTCTCGGTGGAGAACCTGGCCGACGACTCATGGGTCGGCATGCGCCCGGACGGCGGCCGCTACAGCGCCGCCGACCTGCCGGTATCGCGCAGCCTGGTCGGCGGCGAGGTGGTGGTCAACGAGGAGATGAGGATCGTTCGCTCGGACGGGCGCACGGCCGCGATCATGCAGACGAGCGCGCCGGTCCACGACCGCTCCGACGACATCATCGGCGCCGTCGTCGTGACCACGGACGTCACGGAACGAAGAGAGACCGAGCAGCTGCGGGACGCCTTCCTGAGCGTCCTGTCGCACGAACTCCGGACGCCCGTGACCACCATCTCGGGCTGCGCGCAGCTCCTGGTCGCGCAGGGCCGTCGGCTCAAGGCTTCCGTTCGGAACGAACTGGCCTCCGACATCGCGGCCGAGTCGGACCGGCTGTGCCGGATGATCGACGACCTCCTCGTCCTGGCCCGAGCGGAACGGGGTGTGGACCTGACGGCGCGCAACGCGGCCCTGGTCCAGCACCGGCTCCGGACCGCGGTCAGGGCTCTCGAAGCGGAGTGGCCGGACCGCCGGTTCGCGTGCGACATTCCGGCCAGGGTTCCGCCGGTCTCAGGCGACGACGATTACCTGGATCAGGTCCTGTGGAACCTGCTCGGCAACGCCGCCAAGTACGGGCGCAACGAGGTCATCTCCAGGATCCGGGTACACCAGGATTCGGTCGAGGTGACGGTTCTCGACGACGGTCCCGGGATCCCGCCGGCGGACCACGAGCGGGTGTTCGAACTGTTCAGCCGACTCGAGGCCACGAGCCGGCTTCCGGGCACGGGCATCGGGCTCTTCGTGGTCCGCCGGCTGGTCGAGGCGATGGGCGGCCGCATCAGCGTGACCAACCGGCCCGAAGGCGGGGCGGCCTTCACGTTCACGCTGCCGAGGTACGGCGAGGCGCCGGGCGGGCATTCGGCCGCCGATCCGGAGCGGCTCACCGGAACCGGCGGGCCCTAGCCTGCGTGCCCCCGGCTCAGCCGCCGAATGGGCGGATGATGGTCGAGGGCTCTGGCAGTGGCAGATCCGGCCTGGCCCGAGCGACCCAGTCCCGCAGCGCCCGTAGGCTGGTCTCGAACGCGATCTCGGGCCACGGGATCGCCTCGGGGGCGAACGGCCGCGTCTCCAGAGCCTCGTGTGTGACCGCCGGTGCACCGCCCACGATCGTCGCCTCGAAAGCGACGACGACGACCGCGGCCTGGACGCGCGAGTAGAGGCCGACGATCGCACCGGGTTCGATGCGCAGGCCCGTCTCCTCCAGCGTCTCCCGAATGGCCGCCTCGCGGACGGTTTCGTCGATCTCGAGGAAGCCGCCCGGCTGGGCCCACATGCCTCTGCCCGGCTCGATGCCTCTCCTGATCAGCATCACCTGGCCTTGGTCCGTGACCGGCAGCGTGGTCACGACCAGGCGGGGATTGACGTAGGAGACGAAGCCGCATGCGGGGCAGGCGAGGCGGTCGCGCTCCTCGCCGGCGACCGGGCCGAAGGCGAGCCGGGCGCCGCAGCGCGAGCAGAACCGGAGCGTGGGCTCGAGCCAGTCCGGGACGCCGCCGGGACCGAATCGGACCTCGCTCATCGTCTGATCTCCGTTTTCGGCCGCGGCGGCCGGCCGGGCTGCCGGTAAGTGCCCGCGGCGGGAAGGCTAGCGAACACCGCGCAGGTCGGCGTTCGAATCGTCGTCTTCGATCGAACGGGTTTGCGCGTCCCGATATGCCTGCAGCCGGCCGCTCAGCGCGGGGTCGGAGAGGGCCAGGATCTCGGCCGCGAGCAGAGCGGCGTTCTCGGCGCCACCGACGGCGACCGTGGCGACGGGAATTCCCTTGGGCATTTGCACGATCGACAGGAGCGAGTCCAGGCCGCCTGCGACCTGGGTCGGGATCGGCACGCCGATGACCGGCAGGATCGTCCTGGACGCCACGACGCCGGGCAGGTGGGCCGCGCCGCCGGCCGCGGCGATGAACACGCGAATGCCGCGCTCCTCGGCGCCGCCGACGAAACGGAAGAGCAGGTTCGGCGCCCGATGAGCAGAGATGGCGTGCAGTTCGCACGGGACCTCGAGCTTGCCGAGCAGCTCGACCGCCTTCTCCATCACCGGGAAGTCGGACCGGCTACCGCATACGATCCCGACCCGCGCCGCTTTGCCCTGTTCGGCCATTGCTATCCTCTCGTTTGCGCTGATGGATCCGATTATGGCGCCCCGCGCCTCGCACTCCGCGCCCCGCCGCGCTAGCGTCCGCCCATCCTGATCATGACGATCGAGACTTCATAGAGC
>CAZGUS010000087.1:0-10661 GCA_964529245.1 uncultured Anaerolineaceae bacterium | reverse complement strand
TGGAGATCCCGTGCGTCGTCCACATGGGCGTCGAGGACATCAAGCGCCAGGCGCCCAACGTGCTCCGCATGGAGGCCCTCGGCGCCGAAGTGCGGCCCGTTCACGGCGGCTCGGGGACGCTCAAGGACGCCGTCTCCGAGGCGCTGCGCGACTGGGTCACCAACGTCGAGACCTCGCACTACTGCCTGGGCTCGACGATGGGCCCGCACCCTTATCCGATGATCGTGCGCGACTTCCAGCGCGTGATCGGCGACGAGACGGCCGCTCAACTGATGGCGACCGAAGGCCGGCTGCCCGACATGGCGATCGCTTGCGTGGGCGGCGGATCCAACGCCCTCGGCCTGCTCAATCGGTTCATCGGCGAGCCGTCGGTTCGGCTGGCCGTGGCCGAGGCGGCGGGGGAGGGGATCGCGACCGGGCGGCACGCGGCGGCGCTCCTCGGCGGCACGCCGGGCATCCTGCACGGCTCGCGCTCGTATATGCTCCAGGACCCCGACGGCCAGGTCATCGAGGCGGTCTCGATCTCGGCCGGGCTGGACTACCCGGGCATCGGGCCGCAGCTAGCGGCTCTCATGGAAGCGGGGCGGCTGATGGTCTCGTCCGCGACCGACACGGAGGCCGTGGCCGCCGTCCGCCAGGTGGCGCGGGCCGAAGGGATTCTGGCCGCGGTCGAATCCGCTCACGCGGTCGCGGCGCTGCCCGAGGTGCTGGCGAGGACTGCCGGGGATGGCTCGGCCGCGGGCGGGGGCTCGGCCGCACGCGATGGCACGGCCGCGGGCGCGGGAGGCGCGGGACCGCTGCCGCGCGAAGCGGTGGTGGTGCTCGGGCTCTCGGGGCGCGGGGACAAAGACCTGGCCGCTCTGGGTCTTCGGGAGGTGGAGCGATGAGCGCGGCGCCGGCCGCATCCGTTGCCGGCCTAATGCCGCCGGCCCAGTTCCTCGGCACCAACGAAACGCCCGGCGCTCGCCGAATCGCCGCCGCCTTCGGCCTCGCCGCGTCGGCCGGCCGCGCGGCCCTCATCCCATATGTCGTGGCCGACTATCCAGACCACGACACTTCCCTTCGAGCCGCGCTCGCGGCAGCCGACGCGGGCGCGGACCTGCTCGAGGTGGGCTTGCCCTATTCCGATCCGATGGCCGACGGAGCCACTCTCCAGCGGGCGACCTCGGCCGCGTTGCGGGCCGGCGCGACGCTGGATGGCTCGGTCGCGCTGCTTCGCGAGATCGCCGCGGCCCGGCCCGAAATCCCGCTCGTGCCGATGTGCTACGCAAACCAGATTCTGGGCGGCGGCGACGGCCGGGCAGTGGCCACCCGGCTCGCGGAGGCCGGCGCCGCGGGGGTCATCGTTGCAGACCTGACCCCGGACGAAGGGGCGCGGTTCGAGGCGGTGGCCCGGGAGGTCGGCCTGGCGGTCGTCTATCTGGTCGCCCCGACGAGCACGCCCGCCCGCCGCGCCGAAGTCGCACGCCGCTCCGGCGGCTTCCTCTATTGCGTCTCGCTGGTGGGCGTGACGGGGGCCCGGGCGTCCCTGCCCCCGTCGGTGCGTGGCCTGGTCGCTGCGGCCCGGGCCGACTCGCCGGTTCCGGTCGCGGTGGGCTTCGGCGTTAGCCGGCCGGCCCACGTCCGAACGCTCGTCGCCGCCGGCGCCGACGGCGTGATCGTGGCCTCGGCCCTGGTCGACGCTCTTGGGCCCGACGGCCGCGACGTCTCGGCCCTGGCCCGCCTCGTAGCGGACCTGCGCGCCGCGACCGCCCGACACCGACCGGTGCCGTAGGCCGGGCGCGCCCGCCCGCGCCCGCGCGGTGCACGATTCCCGCCCTACGGCCGTTGTGCAGCCGCCGGCGGCATCGTGGCGGCCCCGCCCTGCGCCCCGCCCGGCGCCCCGGGCGGATCCTGTAGCCTCTACGCGGCGACCCTACGCTGGCGGGGTTTCGGGGCGGCGGGGTTGCTTTCGCCGGTTCGAAGGTCGTCGCTCGGGACCGTGACGCTCGCGACCGTTCCATCCGCTCGCAGCAAGCCCTCCCAGGCGGCAGCCTCCAGCGGCTTCGCGAAGAAATAGCCCTGGCCGTATCCGCAGCCGAGAGATCGCAGCATCTCCGCCTGCTCGTCGGCCTCGATCCCTTCGGCCACCGTCTCTATCTGCATCGCCCGCCCGAGATCGATGATGCTGCGGGCGATCGCGGACTCCACTCCGCCGCCGGCCACGTCGTCGACGAAAGACTTGTCGATCTTGACGATGTCGATCGGGAAACGGCGCAGGTGGCTCAGCGACGAGTACCCGGAGCCGAAGTCGTCCAGGGCGACCCGCACGCCCAGGTCGCGGATGTGCCCCAGCGCCGCGGCGGCCACGACCGGGTCGGCCATGAGGACCGTTTCGGTGACCTCCAGGACGAGCCAGCTGGCCCGGATGCCGGATTCGTCGACGGCCGCGGCCACCTCGTCGGCGATCGCGTCTCGCACGAGCTGTCGCGATGACAGGTTGACGTTCATGACGAACGGCTCCCCGCCGCCGCGGAGGCGCTGCCACTGGGCCAGCTGGCTGCAGGCCGTGCGCAGAATCCAGCCGCCGAGCGGGACGATGAGGCCCGTCTCCTCGGCCAGCGGGATGAACTCCATCGGCGGGACCAGGCCCCGCGTGGGGTGCTGCCAGCGCACGAGGGCCTCGGCGCCGATCGCCTCGCCCGTGTCCAGCTTCACGATCGGCTGGTAGTGGATCACGAACTCGTGCCTGTCTATGGCGCGACGGAGCTCGGCCTCCAGGCCCAGGCGGGCGACGACGGCGTCGTGCATCTGGGCTTCGAAGATCTCGAAGCGAGCCTTGCCCTTGGTCTTGGCGGTGTACATCGCCACGTCGGCGTTGCGCAGCAGCTCGGTGGCCGTGTCGCCCGGCTCGCGAGTCGCGATGCCGATGCTGGCGCTTATGTAGACCTCCTGGCCCATCACCCAGAACGGAACCCCGAGGGTCAGGCGGATGCGCTCGGCGATGCGCGCCGACGCTGTCACGTCCGCGTCCTCCAGCAGGACCGCGAACTCGTCGCCTCCGAGCCGCGCGGCCGTGTCCTCCGCGCGCAGAGCGGAGCGCAGCCGATGCGCCGTCTCGACCAGAACGTGGTCGCCGGCGGCGTGGCCGAGGCTGTCGTTGATCGTCTTGAAGTTGTCCAGGTCGATGAACAACACGGACAGGTCGCCGGTCTGGCGCCGTTCGAGGGCGTGCTCGACGCGCTCGCGGAACAGGCTGCGGTTGGCCAGGCGCGTCAGCGGGTCGTGGAATGCCTGGAACGTCAGCTTCTGCTCGAGGGCCTTGCGCTCCTGCAGGTCGCGGGTGTTGAGCACTACTCCGGGATTGGCGCCGTCGAGGACGCCGCTGGTGGCCACGGTTTCGACCGGCAACCACGAGCCGTCGCCCTGGCGCAGCCGCCATTCGACACTGACGCGCTCTCCCGGAGACCGCATCGCCCTCGACAGCAGGTTGTCGACCGCGGAGGCATCGTCTGGATGGGCCAGGTCCGTCAGGGGCATGCCCAGGAGCTTGACGTCGCCGGCTCCGAGGAGGCGCTTCACCGAGGGGCTGGCGTAGTCGATCTTGCGCGCCGCGTCGACGGCCATGATCAGGTCGGACGAGTTCATGACGAGCCAGCCGAAACGAGCCTCGGACTTGCGGCGGGCCCGATCGATCTCCACCACCTGGCGAACGGTCACGAGCTGTCGGACGACGATGAGGCAGGCCAGCACGATCGATATCGCAGTGCCGGGCTGGTAATCGGCGTCGATGCACAACGCGAGCATTACCAGCGTTCCGGCCAGCACGAACAGATCGAGCTTGGATGCCACCAGCCGGCCCATCTCATGGAGGTAGACGAGGCGGGCGTGAAGACCCGTCCGGATGGAGCCGGCCGTCTGTCTGGGCGCGTGGAGGGTAGGCATCTCCATAGGAGTCGGAAGGTTTGGGCCGGTTCCGTATCGGCCGGCCCCAGAAGTTTTCGCGACGCTACGAATTCGCTGCCGCAACGCGGACCGTTCAGCCGATTTCGGGCCGCGACCGGAGCCGGAGCCTAGTGTCGGCCGCCGTCCGGCTTCTTCATCAGCCGCGAGAGCGGTCCCGGCAGGAGCCTGCCGGCGACCGCCAGCACCACTGCCGCCACGAACACGCCCAGCAGCGCCGCGACGGTGACGCTGCGAACCCTGCTCTTGCGCGGCGCGTTATCAGACATTGCAATCCTCTTTGGGCCCGACGCCTTCGAGTTCCTCGAGACGCTTGATAGTCTCGATCAACTGGCGGTAGAACGCCAGCAGCGCGTCCTGCGGCATCGGGCCGTCGTTGGCCATCGCCACGCGGACGAGCACCTCGCGCTCGCGCTCGGAGTCCGCCACGGGCCGGCCGCTGCGGACCTTCGCCCGTCCCGCCTGCAGCCCGAGCCGCGCTCGGCGGTTCAGCAGCCCGACGATCTGGACGTCCAGCTGGTCGATCTGGGAGCGCAAGGCTTCGAGGTCGCCCGGCTCCGTCGGATCCTTCGACCTTCCCGATCGATCGCTCATTGGTCGCCGGTCCCGGAGGTCTCGGCCGCGTCGGGGACGGTGCCCAGGCGCCGGGCGATGAATTCAAGGGCGGCACCGTAGCCGGCCGCGCCCCGGCCGACGATCCGCTCCGCCGCGATGTCGTGCAGGAAGTTGACATGCCGGAACGGCTCGCGCTTGGACGGGTCGGAGAGGTGGACCTCGACGAACGGCCGCCCGATCCCGAGCAGCGCATCGCGCAGCGAGACGCTGGTGTGGGTGAGCCCACCGGCGTTGACGATGGCCCATTCGAAGTCGCGCCGCTGGAGCCGGTCGATCAGGACGCCCTCGTGGTTCGACTGGAACGTCTCGACGGTCAGGCCGAGCTCCGCTCCGCGGCGAACAAGACTCGCATCGATCTCGGGCAGCGTGGTGTGGCCGTAGATCTCCGGCTCGCGCATTCCGAGCAGGTTCAGATTCGGGCCGTTGAGCACGAGCACGCGATTCATTATCGAACCGGGACCTCCATGGGGGCATGGACGGGAGCCAGACGGAGGGCCGCGGCGAGGCCGGCGGCGACTGCCTCGGCGGGCACGTCGCCGCGGACGACGACGCCGCCGGCGGTGGGCAGGACCCAGCTCAACCGGCCCAGGGCGTGCTTCTTGTCCGTGGCCATGTGCTCGGCCACGGACTCCACGGACACGGCCGGCGGCGCCATCGCGAGCCCGAGCCGATCCAGCAGCGCGTTGACCCGCGCGGCGCGCTCGGCAGGCACGATGTTTATGGCGCGGGCGATGGCGAAGGCGCCGCGCAACCCGTAGGCGACCGCCTCGCCGTGGAGGATCTTGCTGTAACCGGCGGCCGCCTCGATGCCGTGGCCGATGGTATGGCCCAGATTGAGCGTCATCCGCAGGCCGGACTCGCGCTCGTCGGCGGTGACGACGTCGACCTTGGCCCAGACGCAGCGCTCGACGACTTCGGCCAGAGTGCCGGACTCGAACGGCCGCCGGTCGCCGCGCGCGATCGCCTCGCCGTCCTCCTCGACGAGCTCGAGCAGCCGCTCGTCGCCCAGGCAGGCCATCTTCACGACCTCGCCCAGGGCGGCCCGCAGCTGTCGGGCCGGCAGGGTTGCCAGCAGGGCCACGTCGGCCACGAAGGACACCGGCTGGTGGAACGCACCGACGAGGTTCTTGCCTTCGGGCAGATCCACGGCGGTCTTGCCGCCGAGCGCGGCGTCGATCTGGCCGACCAGCGTCGTGGGCACCTGGACTATCGGCACGCCGCGAAGGTAGGTGGCCGCGATGAAGCCGGCCTCGTCGGTGAGCACGCCGCCGCCGATCGCGACCAGCGTCTCCCGTCGATCGACGTGCAGGCGGGCGAGCTCGCGGCAGGCCTGCTCCACGACCCGCAGCCGTTTGGCGCTCTCGCCGCGCGGCAGCAGGATGCGCTCGACCGGCCAGCCGTCCGCGGCCAGGGCATCGGCGATGCCGGCTCCGGCGGCCTCCCACGTCCGCGTTTCCGCAAGCAGGATCGCGCGGCGGGCGTGCTGGCGGCGTAGCGCTCCGGAGATCGCAGAGGCGGCTATGCCGTGCCCGATCTCGACGCGACCGATGGCGGTGTCGGCGCGGAGTAGAGTCACCGACTCCGACGGTCCCTCGGCCATCTGGTGTTCCAGCGCGCCGACGATGGCGTTCACCGAGGCAGTGGCGCCGATCTGCAGGGCCGGCGAGTAGAAGCGCTCGCGGGCGACCGCAAGCTCTCGAATTGCGACGATCGGGTCGCGGCCGGCGATGAGCGGCCGGACGTTGGCGCTCCGCCCGATCCGGTGGCCCAGGGATTCGGCGGACCCGTAGAGCCAGACGGGGAAGCGGCCGCGGTACAGCAGCCAGCGGTTGCGCGGGTCGATGACGGCGCCGCCGCCGGTGGCGATGACGCGCCGCAGCTCGGGGTCCGGATCGGCCGGGCCGAGCGAGAGCACGGCCTCGCGTTCGTAGCGCCGGAAGGCGGGCTCGCCCTCGGCGGCGAATATGTCGGTCACGGTTCGGCCGACCCGCCGCTCGATCAGCTCGTCGAGATCGACGAAGGCGGCGGCGTGTCGCTGGGCGAGCCGCCTGCCCACGGCACTCTTGCCGCTGCCGGGCAGGCCGACCAGGACCAGGTCCACGGTCCTACTCGCTCTCGGCCGGCGCGGCGCGACCGGCGGAGCCCGTGGGTCGAGTCGCCCCGCCGGTCCCGGCGATCCGGGCCCTGAAGCGAGCGGCGTTGTCCAGCAGTTCCGGCATCGAATCGCCGCCGAACTTGTCGAGGACGAAGTCGGCGAGAGTGAGGCAGACCATGGCCTCGGCCACCACTCCGGTAGCGGGCACGACGCTGATGTCGCTGCGCTCGTAGTGGGCCTTCTCCACGGGCAGGCCAGTCGTCAGATCGGCCGATGGGAGCGGCCGCGGCAGAGTCGAGATCGGCTTCACGGCGCCGCGGACGACGATCGGCTGGCCGTTGGAGATGCCCCCCTCCAGGCCGCCGGCGTTGTTCGTTGCGCGCCGCCAGTCGCCCGTGGCGTCGCGGCCCAGGATCACGTCCTGGACCGCCGACCCGAAGAGTCGCGTCTGGGCGAAGCCGAGGCCGAATTCCACGCCTTTGACGATCGGGATGCCGGCCACGGCGCCGGCCAGGGCCGCGTCGAGACGGCGGTCCCAGTGGACGTGGCTGCCGAGCCCGATCGGGACGCCCTGGGCCACGACCTCGAACACGCCCCCCACGGTGTCCCCGGCCTCGCGCGCCTCGTCGATGCGCGCGACCATGCGCGTCTCCGCCTCCGGATCGAGACAGCGGAGCGGGCTCGACTCCGCTTCCTCGCGCGTGCGGCTGGCGTGCGCGGGGTCCACGGCCACGCCGCCGACTTCGACGGTGTGCGACCAGACGTCGATGCCGAGTTCGGCGAGCATGGCCCGCGCGACCGCCCCGGCCGCGACCCGCGCCGCCGTCTCGCGCGCGGAGGCCCGCTCGAGGATGTTCCGCACGTCGTCGAAGCCGTACTTCACGGCCCCGGCCAGGTCCGCGTGCCCGGCCCGCAGCCGCGTGATCGGCGCGGCGCGCTTGTCGCCCGCCTCGATTAGCCTCGCCAGCTCCGCGGCCTCCGCCTCCGTCGGCGCCTCGACCGCCATGACCCGCGTCCAGTTGTCCCAGTCGCGGTTGCGGATCAGCAGCAGGATCGGCGAGCCGATCGTCCGGCCGTGGCGGACACCGCCGAGGATCTCGGCCCGATCGTGCTCGATGCTCGTGCTTCGCGCGCCGCGGCCGTAGCCGCGCTGGCGGCGGGCCAGGTCGAGCGCGATCTGGTCCGCGGTGAGCGGCAGCCCGGCGGGAACCCCTTCGAGCGTAGCGCCGAGCGCAGGGCCGTGCGACTCCCCTGCGGTCAAGAAGCGGAGGCGGCCCACGTCGGCGCCTATCCCTGCGAGCCGGCCTGGTCCACGGTCGCGGCCGGACCCTGGTCGATCGGCATCTGCCGCAGGCCCTGTTCGCGAGCGCGATCGAGCTCCGCCTGCATGACTTCAAGCGGCGCGGCCTTGCCTGTCCACAGCTCGAACGAGCGCGCGCCCTGGTGGAGCAGCATGTGCTCGCCGTTCATGGTCGTGCAGCGCGCCGCCGCCGCATCCTTGAGGAGCTGCGACTGGCTCGGGTTGTAGATCAGGTCGAGGACCAGCAGATCCGACGGCAGGAGCTCGGCCGGGATCGGCGTCTCGGTCGGGACAAGGCCGATCGAGGTGGCGTTGACCAGCAGCTTGGTCTTGGACAGCTCCGCCTCGAGGACCGACTCGTGCCAGGGCATCGCCCGCAGGTCCATGTGCGCGGCGCTCTTGCCGAAGTGCCGGACCATTCCCTCGGCGCGGTGGAGGTGGCGGTTGAACACGACCACGCGCTGGAAGCCGCCGGTGATGAGGGCGTACGTGACCGCCCGGGCGGCGCCGCCGGCGCCCAGAACCACGGCGTGGCGCGGCATCTTCTGGCGACCGACGATCTTGTCCAGGGCGGACTTGAAGCCCGCGACGTCGGTGTTGTGGCCGACGAGCTTCTTGCCGTCGCGGGCGATGACGTTGACGGCTCCGATGGCCTGCGCCTCTTCGGTCAGCTTGTCGACGAGCGCGACGACATGCTCCTTGTGGGGGACCGTGATGTTCGCCCCGAGGAAGTCCTCGCCGCGCAGCTCGGCGATGGCGTCGACCAGGTCGAGCGGCCGGCGGTCCCACAGCTCGTAACGGGCGTCTATTTCCAGGGCATCGAAGGCAGCCTGCTGCATCCCGCCCGAGAACGAGTGGGCGACCGGGTGGCCGATCAGGACGACGCGGTTGGTCATGCTCTGAGCCTTTCGAGTTCGAGGAAGAAGCTCGGGTACGAGACGGCCGCGCTCTCAGCCAGATCTACCGTCGTCGTTCCGCGGGCGATTAGGCCGGCCACGGCGAAAGTCATCGCCAGGCGGTGATCGTCGAGTGTCTCGGTGGCGGCCCCGACCAGCGGCGTGGGACCGGTGATGGCGATGTCGTCGCCGCTGACGGACACGTCCGCCCCGAGAGCGGTGAGGCCGGCCGCGATGCCGGCGATGCGGTCGGATTCCTTGTTGCGCAGTTCCCCGGCGCCGCGGATCGTCGTCCTGCCCCGGGCTTGAGTCGCCGCCAAACACAGGATCGGTATCTCGTCGATGGCCGCGGCCACGTCGGCCGGCCCCAGATCGATGGCTTCGAGCTCGCTCGATCGGACCGTGAAGTCGGCCAGCGGCTCGCCGGCGTCGCCGACTGTTTCGCCGAGCCCGGTCTCCTCGATTCGGGCGCCCATCCGCACCAGGAAGTCGATCGCCGCCCGGCGGGTAGGGTTTACACCTACGCCGCGAAGGGTCAGCGCCGCGTCGGGGTGGATCGCCCCGGCCACGAGCCAGAAGGCGGCCGCCGAAGAGTCTGCCGGGACGCGCTCGTCGAGCGCGGAAAGCCGCGCTCCACCCTCCAGCGTCCAGGCCACGGGTCCTCCTCCAGACTCATCTTCCGGCGCCCGCCGGACCTCGACGCCGCGCGAACGAAGCATCCGCTCGGTGTGGTCCCGCGTGGCAACAGCCTCGCGCACCGTCGTTCGCCCCCGGGCGCGGAGCCCGGCCAGCAGAATCGCCGACTTGACCTGGGCGCTCGGTACGCCGGTTGCAAAATCGATCGCCCGCAGTTGCGAGCGACCGATGACGACCAGCGGCGGAAGGGTATCGGATCGACGTGCGCGCAAATCTGCGCCCATCGAGCGCAGCGGTTCGATGATACGGGCCACCGGACGGCTCCGCAACGAAACGTCGCCGTCCAGAACGGAGAAGAAGGGCAGCCCGGCGAGCACGCCGGACCAGAGTCGGAGGCTGGTCCCCGAGTTCCGGCAGTCGAGCACGCCCTCGGCTTCGTGGAGTCCGTCCACGCCCGGTGACGCGACGCTGTAGTCGACGTTGAGGCCGTCCTCCCGAACCCGTTCCACGGTCGCCCCGAGAGCGGCCGCGATCCCGGCCGTGGCCCGGACGTCGCGCCCATCGCCCGCCCCGACGATCAGGCTCCGCCCCTGCGCGAGCGTGGCCATGATCAGCGCCCGATGCGAGATCGACTTGTCGCCGGGCAGCCGGGGCTCGCCGCGCAGGCGCGCGGCAGGTTCGACAGCCCGGGACTGCTCCCCCTGGAGCGGCGGCGTCCTCATGAGATCAGTGCTTGCTGAAGCCGTCGAGTGCGGCCGGAGCGGCCATCGCGAACGGATCCTTGATCAGCGTTCGGACCTGCTCGTGGATCTTGGTGAGCGCGCCGGCCATGTCGGCGAACTGATCGAGTGTCAGCGACTGCTCCCCGTCCGACTTGGCCTCGTCCGGCCTGGGGTGCACTTCGACCATGATGCCGTCCGCGCCGGCGGCAACGGCCGCGAGGGCCATGGGCCGAACCAGCCAGCGCTTGCCGGTGGCGTGGGACGGGTCGACGACGACCGGCAGATGCGTCAGGTGGTGGAGCAGCGGCACGGCCGTGAGGTCGAGCGTGTTGCGCGTGTAGGTCTCGAAGGTCCGGATGCCGCGCTCGCACAGGATCACGTTGGGCTGGCCCGACGAGATGATGTACTCGGCCGCCATCAGCCACTCCTCGATGGTGGCGCCGTACCCGCGCTTG
>CAZGUS010000086.1:0-10773 GCA_964529245.1 uncultured Anaerolineaceae bacterium | reverse complement strand
CGCCACTCCGTCCCGGCGCCAAGCGCTCCTGCGCCACTCGGCTCCGCCCCGGCGCCCGCCGCTCCGCCCCGCGCCACGCGGCTACCCCTTACCGGCCGGGCGGCCAACGCGAGTAGACTCGCTGGAGCCACCTAGCCCAGCTGGAGCAATCGATGCCGCAGATCCATCTCCGCGCCGAGGCCGACGACTACGCCCCGCTCGTGCTTCTCCCGGGCGACCCGAACCGCGCCACGTGGATTGCCGAGAAGTTCGACGGAGGCTCGGGAGGCGCCCGCCAGGTCACCTCGCACCGCGGCCTTCTCGGCTACACCGGGACCTATCATGGCGTCCCCGTCAGCGTTCAGACCAGCGGCATGGGCGCGCCGAGCATCTCGATCGTGGTCGAGGAGCTCCTGCGTCTCGGTGCGCGGCGGCTTATACGGGTCGGGACGTGCGGCGGCATCGGGCGGGGCATAAAGACGGGCGAGATCGTGATCGCGTCGGCGGCCGCGCCGGTCGACGGCGCCACTGCGACCTACCTCCACGGCGACCCGTACGCTCCCACCGCCGACTTCGGCCTGGTCCGCTCGCTGGTGGAGACGGCCGAGAAGCGCGGTCAGAAGCCCCACGTCGGCCAGGTCGCGACCGTCGACGTCTTCTACAACCCCGACTCGGACTACTTCTCCAAGTGGCGGGAGCGGGGCGTGCTGGCCTTCGAGATGGAGTCGTCGGTCCTTTACTACCTGGCCGCGCGAGCGAAGGCGGCCGGCGCGGACGTTGCCGCGGCCACGATCCTCACCGTGAGCGACGTGCTCTCCGAGGAGGCCACGTCCGAGGAGTCGTACCTTCCGCTGGACGAACTGAACCGGTCGATCGAGCGGACGATCGAGATCGCGCTCGAAGCCGGGACGGCAGTCTGATGGCGGTGGCGCCCCTGCCGGGCCGAACGGACGGCCGAACGCTCGGCCGGTCGAAGGCCTTGGGGCCCGAGCTGGATCTCGCGATCGAGCTGGCGCATGCCGCCGGCCGGATCCAGATGGACCGCTACGAACACCTGGAGCGCATCGAGGCCAAGGGGCCGCGCGATGTCGTGACCGAGGTCGATCACCTGTGCGAGGCGCTCGTGATGAACGCCGTTCGAGAGCGCTACCCCGAGGACGCGTTCTACGCCGAGGAGATCGGGGAAGTCGGGGCCGCCGGCGGCGCCGTGTCCGGTCGGGTCTGGATCGTGGATCCGCTCGACGGCACGATCAACTACGCCAACGGCATCCCATTCTTCTGCATCTCGATTGCACTGGTGGCGGACGGCAAGCCGGTCCTCGGCGTCGTCTACGACCCGACCCGCGACGAGACTTTCACCGGCGCCGTCGACGGACCGTCGCTGCGGAACGGCGAGCCGATTCGGGTCGGCAGCAAAGAGCTGCTCGCGGACCTGGTCGTGACTCTCGCCGTCGGAGGGCGAGGGGCAATTCGCAAGCGCCGCGACGCGCTCAAGAGCGTCCGCGCCAATCGATCGATGGGCTCCGCGGCCCTGACGCTGGTCTACGTGGCCTGCGGTCGCTTCGACGTCTACGCCCAGGGCGCGGGCATCTCCGCCTGGGACGTGGCCGCCGCCGGATTGATCGCCGAGCGGGCCGGCGCCACCGTCACTAGCCTGGACGGCGGCCCCTGGTTCGACCTCGCGCGGCCGGCCAAGAAGTGGTCGTGCCTCGCCGCCGCCCCGAGCCACCACGCCGCGATTCTGGAGATGCTCAAGTAGAAGGCAACCGGCGGCACCGGCTCGGCGGCGCCGTGGCGCCGGGGCGTGGCTAGAATGGCGCCAGGCGGGCGCGAGCGGGTAGGTGCTCCCCGAACGTGCGTCAGGCAGTGAGAGCCGGGCCCGACATGTCGCCTGGCGGCTGAGGGAGCGCGAAGCGACGTCGCGGAGGATGCCGGCGGGCGCCCCTGGAATGTGCAGTGTCACGCGCCGGCCTGAGACAGGATCGGGGGTTTCGCATGGAGTCGCTCGTGTCGGCCGAGATTCTGGCCACTGCAGACACGCGCCAGGCGGCCGTCCGCGGTCGATCGGAGCAGCGCCGTCGCGGCCGGCCGCGCCGGCTCCCGGCCCGGCTCCTGGCCCGGTCCCTGACGCTGGCCGCGGTCGGCGTCCTGGTCGTGGCCTTGTTGCCCGGAGTGGCACTGGCCATTCCGGCCCGGACCCAGACGCCGCCGGCCCAACCCGCCGACGGCCCGGCGTCCGGAGACTGGACGCAGTTCCACAACGGACCGGCTCACCTGGGCACGAACTCCGCCGAGACAGGGATCTCCGCCTCCAACGTGGACGCGCTGGAGATCGCCTGGACCGCCACCACCGGCGGCGAGATCTTCTCGTCTCCGGCCGTCGCCAACGGCGTGATCTACGTCGGATCGCGCGACCACAAGTTGTACGCCTTCGCCGCCGGATGTGCCACGAGTGGGGGATCGTGCGCGCCGCTCTGGACTGCCACCACCGGCGGCGAGATCTGGTCGTCGCCCGCGGTCGCCAACGGCGTGGTCTACGTCGGCTCGCTCGACCACAAGCTGTATGCCTTCGATGCGGCCGGGGTGACCGGCTGCAGCGGCGGCCTGAAGGTCTGCACGCCGCTTTGGACTGCCGCGACCGGCGACGCCATCTCGGCGCCCCCGACGGTCGCCAACGGCGTCGTCTACGTCGGCTCGTTCGACCACAGCCTCTACGCCTTCGATGCGGCGGGCGTGACCGGCTGCAGCGGGACCCCGAAAGTCTGCACGCCGCTGTGGACCGCGGCCACCGGCGCCGCCATCGGTTACGCGGCCCCGACGGTTGCGGGCGGCGTGGTCTACGTCGGCTCCAGCGACCACAAGCTGTATGCCTTCGACGCCGCGGGCGTGACCGGCTGCAGCGGGACTCCGAAGGTCTGCACGCCACTGTGGACGGCCACCGCCGGCGGTGCCCTCGGGTACTCGTCGCCGGCGGTCACCGACAGCGAGGTCTACGTCGGCTCGTTCGACGGCAAGCTATACGCCTACGCGGTCGGCTGCTCGAGCGGCGGGGGGACCTGCACGCCGGTCTGGACGGCCACCACGGGTAGCTACATCGACTCCTCGCCGGCGGTTTCCAACGGCGTCGTCTACGTCGGCTCCGAAGACCACAAGCTGTATGCGTTCGATACGTCCGGGAACCTGATCTGGTCCGGCAACACCGGCGGCGCCCTCGAATACTCGTCTCCGGCGGTCGCGAACGGCGTGGTCTACGTCGGCTCGACCAACGACAAGCTGTACGCCTATGCCGTCGGCTGCGCGAGCGGCGGTGGCACCTGCAGCCCGCTCTGGACGGGCGTCACCGGCGGCTACATCGAATCCGCGCCCGCGGTCTCCAACGGCGTCGTCTACGTCGGCTCGGGAGACGAGAAGCTGTATGCCTTCGCCATCACCGGCGACTGGACGCAGGATGAGAACGGGCCGAGCCACCAGGCAGACAATACGCATGAGACGGTCATTTCGGCCGCCAACGTTGGCGCCCTGGGCTTGGCGTGGACCAGTACCGTCAATGGCGGCTTCGCGCCCTCGCCGGCCATCGCCAACGGCATCGTCTACGCCACGTCGTTCGACGACAAGCTGTATGCGTACCCGGTGGGCTGCAACACCGGTGGTGGGGTCTGCAACCCGATCTGGACGGCTGTGACCGGGTCGTACATCAACTCGACGCCGGCGGTGGCAAACGGCGTGGTCTACGTAGCCTCATACGACCACAAGCTGTATGCCTTCGATGCGGCCGGCGTCACCGGCTGCAGCGGTAGTCCCAAGATCTGCACGCCGCTGTGGACGGCGGCCGTCGGCGATTCTCTCGAGGACGGACTGACTGTAGCGAATGGCGTCGTCTATGTCGGGTCCGACGACCACAAGCTGTATGCCTTCGATGCGGCCGGGGCCACCGGCTGCAGCGGCGATCCGAAGACCTGCACAGCACTCTGGATGGCAAGTGCCGGCGGCTCGTACTTCACGGAGCCTACGGTGGCCAACGGCGTCGTCTATGTCGGATCGCTGGACGGGCACGTGAGCGCCTTCGCCGTCGGCTGCGCGAGCGGCGGTGGGACGTGCACCCCTCTCTGGACAGCGGCCACGAACGGCGCGGCTGCCGTCGGGTCCCCGCCCGCAGTCGCGGATGGCGTCGTCTTCGTCTCGGGCTGGGACAATGTGCTCTACGCATTCGCGGTCGGCTGCGCGAGCGGCGGAGGAACCTGCACGCCGCTCTGGACGACCGCCACAAGCAACGCGGGCTATGCCTCGACCCCGGGCGGGGCGAAGCCTGCGGGCACAACTGGCGGCCCAGTGGGCTTCGGCAACCTGGCCGTCGCCAACGGCGTCGTCTACGTCGGCTCGGCCGACGACGACAAGCTCTATGCCTTCGATGCGGCCGGCGTCACCGGCTGCATCGGCAGCCCAAAGGTCTGCTCGCCGCTCTGGAGCGGGGGCACCGGCGGCTCATCTGCCGGCTCGCCTTCGGTCGCCAACGGTGTCGTCTACATCGGGTCGTGGAGCAACACGGTCTACGCATTCGGCGTGGGTTGCGCCAGCGGCGGCGGATCGTGCACGCCGCTCTGGAGTGCCAGCACCGGCGCTGAAGCGACCGGACCATTGGCAATCGCCAACGGCGTCCTCTACGTCGGCGCCTTCAACGTCGGGGATACCATCACCGGCAACCTCTACGCCTTCGCCCTCGAGGCCGGGGTATACAACTTCGCCACGACATACCACTCCGTGACGCCCGGTCGCGTCCTCGACACCAGACCGACCGGCGCCGGGCACACCAACATCGGCCTGGCCAACCCGTTCGTGGCCGGCACCGTCCGCACCTTCGCCGTCGCCGGCGCGCCCTATGTCGGCGGAGGCCGATTAGCCCGCGTGCCCGGCAACGCCACGGCGGTCACGGGCAACCTCACGGTCGTCGGCGCAACGGCCGGCGGTGTGATCGCCCTGGGGCCGACGGTGGCGGCTACCGGCCAGACCACGACCATCGACTTTGCCCAGGGCGAGACCCGGGCCAACGGCGTGACCATCGGTCTGTCACCGACCGGGAAGCTTTCGGCGGTGTTCCGGTCCTCGACCGCCGGCGCCACGACCCAGCTCATCTTCGACGCCACCGGCTACTTCACGCCGGACCGGAGCGGCGCCACGTACCACCCGGTTGCCCCCGGCCGCGTCCTCGACACCCGCAAGAGCGGTTCGGGCCACACCAACATCGGCCTGTCCAACAAGTTCGCCACCGGCACGGTGCGGACGCTCAAGGTGGCCGGCGTCAAGGGCCTGGGCTGGAGCAGCGCCGTGGTTCCCGCGGCGGCCACGGCGGTCACGGGCAACCTCACGGTGACCAACGCCAGCAGCGTCGGATACGTGTCCATGGGCCAGACGATGACCGCGACGCCGAGCACCTCGACTCTCAACGTCGTTGCCGGGTCCAACATCGCCAACGGCGTTACCGTGGCCCTCAGCGGCGGCACACTGGCGGCCGTCTGGAAGGGCAGCGCGGGGTCGAGCGCCGATCTCATCTTCGACGTGACCGGCTACTTCACGGCCGATCTCTCGGGTCTGGCCTTCCACCCGATCGTGCCCGAACGCGATCTCGAGACCGCCACCAACCTGGGCCTGCACGGAGCATTCGCCAGCGGCACTTCACGGACCCTGGCGATCGGCGGCCTGGCCCAGGTTCCCTCCGGCGCCGCCGGAATCAGCGGCAACCTCACCGTTCTCAACCCGAGCAGCAACGGCTTCGCCTCCATCAGCCCGACCACCGTCGCCAATCCGACCAGCTCCACGATCAACGTGACCGCTCACCTGGCCGGCGCCAACGGCTTCGATGTCGCGCTGGCTTCAGGCGGCGTGGCCATCGTCTGGGTCGGCGCGACAGGCTCCACGGCCGACGTCGCCCTCGACGTCACCGGCTACTGGAAGTAGGCGGGGGCGGATCCTCGGCTCGGCCGCCACACCGACCCTCGCCGACACTCGGAGGCTCCGGCTCGCGCCGGAGCCTCCGGATGCGTGCTATTCCTGCCAGAGGTGCGGCCGCGCGGCCAGCGTCCGCGCGCCCAGCTCGTCGCAGAGAGCCAGGAAGGGACCGCGGCGCGCACCCCTCCAGCGCAGCTCGTCCGGGTCGACCTGTGGCAGCGGCACGTCCAGGCGGAGCGTGGCGAGCTTCCGGAAGAGCAGCGCCTCGTCCCAGCGGGCACGCAGGGTGGCGTTGAGGCCGGCCGCGGATCGCACGTCGACGTGCCACTCTCCGACAGAGGCGGGGATTGCCTCTAGGTGCGGGAAGCGGGCCAGGACCGCGGCCGCCGACCGGGCGCCCCAGCCCGGCAGGCCGGGGAAGCCGTCGGCCGAGTCGCCCACCAGGCCGAGGTAGTCGGGGATCGATTCCGGCGCGACTCCCCAGCGCTCGCGAACGCCGCCCTCGTCGACGGTCCTCTCGCGCCGCCGGTCGCGCAAGACGACCCGATCGCCCCGGACGCACTGGGCCAGGTCCTTGTCGGGTGTGCAGATCCAGGTCCGCTCGACGTCGGGCCGGTCGCCCCATCGGGCCGCGGCGGTCGCCAGCGCATCGTCGGCCTCGAACTCGATCATAGGCCAGACGACGACCCCGAGCGCCTCCATTGCCCGCTCCGCCAGCGGAAACTGCGCCAGCAACTCGCGCGGTACGCCGGCCTCGGTCTTGTAGCCGTCGTACATATCGTTGCGGAACGACCGGATGACGTGGTCCGCGGCGCAGCCGACGTGGGTCGCGCCCTCGTCGCGCAGCAGGTTGAGCAGCGTGTAGATGAGGCCGGTCACCGCTCCTACGTCGCGTCCGTCCGGGGCGTACACCGGAGGGCGCGGGCTGTAGTGAGCCCGGAACAGTTCGTACGTGGCGTCGACGAGGTGGATCTGCACGGCGCCGTCAGCGCGCTCCGGCCCGGGCGCCGATGAGCGCCACGCCCGCAGCCTCCATCTCGTCGAGAGCCCGTGAGCCGTCTCCCGGCAGGAGATCGACCGCACGGACCGCGTCGGCAAGGAGGGCTACCTGGTAGCCGAGCCGCACGCCGTCGAGGGCGGTGGCCTTCACGCAGTAGTCCGTCGCCAGCCCGCAGACCACGATCCGCTTGACGCCTGCCCGGGCCAGTGTCGCCTCGAGCCCCGTGGGGATGGGATCGCCGCCCGCGGGGTCCCGCATCGTGAAGCCCGAGTAGCCGTCTTCGCCGCCCGCGCCCTTGCGTACGATCGGCCCGTGCACGTCCAGGCCCCGATACAGCTCCGCGCCCCACGTCTCCTGGACGCAATGGACGGGCCAGATGCCGCCGTCCGCCGCGAAGTGGGGAGTGTGCGCCGGATGCCAGTCCTGCGTGTAGACGACCGCCGACCCTGCCTGACCGGCTCGCTCGATCTCCGCGTTGACGGGCGGCACGATCTCCGCTCCGCCCTTGACGGAGAGGCTCCCGGCGGGATCGGCGAAGTCGTTCTGGACGTCGACCACCACGAGCCCGACCGTCGGGCCGTAGCGCAAGTCCGGGTCGTCGGCCTGCCATCGCCCGCCTCGCGACAACCCTGCGCTTCTGGACATTCGCGCCGACCTCCTGCTCGAAACCGCTCGAGGCCCGCCCGGCCCCCGAACCGCACGCCTCTGGGGCTTTGTACGCGATCGGGGCGGAAGGCGCAAGCGGGCACGGCCGCGGCGCGCAGCGCGGGGCCGGGCTCGGCACGGCACGGCGCGGGGCCGTTGCCGCTGCAATGACGCTGTAACGGTCGGGCCCCGGTCGTAAGGCGGCGATGGTGCCGCCCTGGCTAGGATCTACGCAGCGCAACTGACCATGACAAATCCGGAGACGCCGGTGACGGGGCGTCTTCTACTGAAGCAAGCGGCCTGGGTCCCCCTCCCCGGGCCGCTTGTCTTATTTGCGGGCGGAGGAGCCGGCATCGCGAGAGGGGTGGACGACTTCGCCACCGGCGCCGTCGGTCCTGGAACCGTCCACGTCGAGCAGGTATCCGATTCCCTGGAACGTCTTGATCCGGCCCGGCTCGCCGGGCTTGGAGCCCAGCTTGCGACGGACGCGACTGACCCAGACCCGCAGGTACTGAAGGTCGTCGCGATATTCCGGCCCCCAGACCTTGGTCAGAAGCTCCGTGTGCAGCACGACCTTGCCCGCGTTGGTGGCCAGGTGCTGCAGCAGCAGCCATTCCGTCCGCGATAGCTGAACCAGCTCGCCGCCGCGGCTGACCATGCGCCGCTCGAGGTCTATCTCGATGTCGTCGAAGCGCACCACGCCGCCGCCCGGCGCGACTCCGGATGCCCGGCGCAGGACGGCCCGGACGCGGGCGGCCAGCTCGTCCAGGTCGAACGGCTTGGCGACGTAGTCGTCCGCCCCGAGATCCAGGCCCTTGGCTTTGTCCGAAGTCGAGCCTCGGGCGGTCAGCAGGATCACCGGCACCTGCCGGCGCTCGCGCAACTGCCGCATGACCTCGATGCCGTCCATGCCGGGCATGACGATGTCGAGCAGGACGATGTCGGGCCGGACCTCCTCGGCCTTCTGGAGAGCCTCCTCGCCGCCGGATGCGGTGACGACGCGGAAGCCCTCCGCGTTGAGGGCCAGCGAAACCAGCTTGGTGATGCGTGGCTCGTCGTCGGCCACGAGAACCAATGGTTGAGTGCTCACGCCCCTCCCTTCGCCGCGCCCTGCCACGGCCGCCCACGAAGCCCGAACCTTCACGGTCGAGAGTACGCGGCTACTTTGCGCCGATTCCGGCGTTTGTGCGAGGGCAAATTGCCCCGCCCGGGCCTCGAATTGGGCACCGCGCTCGCACGCCGGTCCGGCGACCTACCCGAACGACACCCGCCGCACGATCGGCTACTCTGCGACTCAGCTTTCTCGAGATGTGGCGCTTGCCCCGCGACGGCGGGCCTGGAGACGCGGCCGACGATGTATTTCGATCAGTTCAAACAGCAGCTCCCGGACACGGACCCGGCCGAAACGCAGGAATGGCTCGACGCCCTCGACCAGATCCACTCGCAGGATGGCGACGAGCGAGCCCGCTTCGTGCTGTACAAGCTCCTCAAGCGCTCCCGCCAGCTGCATGTCGGACTGCCGCCGCTGACCCAAACCCGCTACATCAACACCATCAGCCCCGAGCAGGAGCCGTTCTTCCCGGGCGACGAGGTGCTGGAGCGCCGCATCCGCAGGCTGATTCGGTGGAACGCGGTGGCCATGGTCATGCGCGCCAACGCGGCGTTCCCCGGCATCGGCGGGCATCTGGCCACATACGCCAGCGCCGCCACGCTGTACGAGGTCGGCTTCAACCATTTCTTCCGGGGCAAGGACGACGGCGGGGCGGGCGACCAGATCTTCTTCCAGGGCCACGCGGCCCCGGGCATCTACGCCCGGGCGTTCCTGGAGGGCAGGCTGTCCGAGGACAACCTGGACCACTTCCGCCAGGAGGCGCTGTCGGGCGGGGTCGGTCTGTCCAGCTATCCGCATCCGCGCACCATGCCGGAGTTCTGGGAGTTCCCGACGGTATCGATGGGCCTCGGCCCTCTGGCGGCCGTCTACCAGGCCCGGCTCAATCGCTACCTGGCCAACCGCGGCCTGGCGGACACGTCGGCCAGCCGGGTCTGGGCCTTCCTCGGTGACGGCGAGACCGACGAGCCCGAGGCGCTGGCCGGCATCTCGCTGGCCGCCCGCGAGGGCCTCGACAACCTGACGTTCGTGGTCAACTGCAACTTGCAGCGCCTCGACGGGCCGGTCCGCGGCAACGGCAAGATCATCCAGGAGCTCGAGGGGCTCTTCCGCGGCGCCGGGTGGAACGTCGTAAAGGTCATCTGGGGCCGCGAGTGGGACGACCTGCTGGCTCGCGACGTCGACGGACACCTGGTCAACAAGATGAACGACCTCCTGGACGGCGACTTCCAGAAGTTCTCCGTGGCGGGCGGGGCCTACATACGCCAGCACTTCTTCGGCCCGGAGGAAGGGCTGACGCGCCTGGTCGAGCACCTGAGCGACGACGAGCTGGCCCGACTCCGCCGCGGCGGCCACGACTACCGCAAGGTCTACGCCGCCTACCGGGCCGCGACCGAGTACCGCGGCGCCCCGACCGTGATCCTGGCCAAGACGATCAAGGGCTGGGCCCTCGGCCCGGGCGTCGAGGCGCGGAACATCACCCACCAGGCCAAGAAGCTGTCCGAGGCCGAGCTGCGCATCTTCCGCGACCGCCTGGAGCTGCCGATCCCGGATTCGAAGCTCAAGGACGCGCCGTACTACCACCCCGGTCCCGATTCGGACGAGATCCGCTACATGATCGAGCGGCGCCGCGCCCTGGGCGGGTTCGTGCCGCGGCGCGTGGTCCGCTCGGCGCCGCTGCCGGCGCCGCGGCCCGAGGTCGACGCCGAGTTCGCGTCCGGCTCCGAGATGGCCGTCAGTACCACGATGGCCTTCGGTCGGCTGCTGCGCAATCTCATCCGCGACCCCGAGCTCGGGTCGCGGATCGTGCCGATCGTGCCCGACGAGGCGCGCACCTTCGGGCTCGACCCGCTGTTCAAGGAGGTGGGCATCTATGCCGCCCTCGGGCAGCGCTACGAGCCGGTCGACTCGGACCTCGTGCTCAGCTATCGCGAAGCCACCAACGGCCAGGTGCTGGAGGAGGGGATCGACGAGGCCGGTTCGATGGCCTCGTTCCAGGCAGCCGCGACCGCCTACGCGACTCACGGCCTGAGCCTCATCCCGTTCTACATCTTCTACTCGATGTTCGGCTTCCAGCGGACCGGCGACCAGTTCTGGG
>CAZGUS010000085.1:0-10784 GCA_964529245.1 uncultured Anaerolineaceae bacterium | reverse complement strand
ACGGCCCGCCCGGACTCGGCAAGACGACCCTGGCCACGATCATCGCCCGCGAGCTGGGCGCCAACATCCGCTACGCCAGCGGCCCGGCGATCGAGCGGGCAGGGGACCTGGCCGCGATCCTGACGTCGCTCGACGAGCGCGACGTTCTCTTCATCGACGAGATCCACCGCCTGAACCGCGCGGTGGAGGAGATCCTCTATCCGGCGATGGAGGACTACGCGCTGGACGTGATGATCGGCAAGGGGCCGTCCGCGCGCAGCCTGCGGCTCAGCCTCAAGCCATTCACGATCGTCGGCGCGACGACTCGAGCGGGCCAGATCTCCAGCCCTTTGCGCGACCGCTTCGGGGCCACGTACCGGCTGGACTTCTACGACTTGCCGGACCTGCAGGCCATCGTCGAGCGATCGGCTCGGTTGCTCGGCGTGGAGCTCAGCACGGACGGCGCCGCCGCCATCGCACGTCGCGGCCGGGGCACGCCGCGGGTCGTGAACCGCCTCTTGCGCCGCGTGCGCGACTATGCCCAGATCAACGGCGACGGCCGTGTCGACGCCGCCACCGCGGACAAGGCCCTGGCCGCCCTCGAGATCGACGACGAGGGGCTGGACGGCACTGACCGCAAGCTCCTGGCCGCGATCATCCAGAAGTTCGGCAGCGGGCCGGTCGGGGTCCAGGCCCTGGCCGCGGTTCTCGCGGAGGAGCCCGAGACCGTCGAGGACGTCTACGAGCCGTTCCTGCTGCGCCTGGGCTTCCTGGATCGGACGCCGCAGGGCCGCATCGCCACCGAGGGGGCTCGCCAGCACCTTGCCCGGCTCGGCTACGACATACCGCCCCCGCGCCGCGGCGAGGCCGATCAAACGGCGCTCTGGGATGGCACGACGGGCCCGGACACTTCGGCCGACTGATGGCGGATTCAAATGACGCGGACGTCCCTGTGCCCCCCGGCCGCTCGCGCGTCGGCGTCGTCCGCTACGACGTGGACGTGCCGCCGCCGACGGACGGGTCCACTCGTGGGCGCGTCGGCCGGCTGACTCTGCCGCACGGTGTCGTCGAGACGCCCCAGTTCATGCCGGTCGGCACCAACGCGACTGTGAAGGCGCTCTCGCCCGACGATCTGCGAGAGGCCGGCGCCACGATCATCCTGGCCAACACCTATCACCTCTACCTGCGGCCCGGCCACGAACGGATTGCCCGCCTGGGCGGCCTGCACAAGTTCATGGCCTGGGACAGGCCCATCCTCACCGACTCGGGCGGCTTCCAGGTCGTTTCCATGGGCGAGCTGCGCAAGATCGACGACGACGGCGTCACTTTCCAGAGCCATCTCGATGGCTCCTACCATCGCTTCACGCCCGAGCATTCGATCGCGGTCCAGGAGGCGCTCGGGGCGGATGTCGCGGTCGCGTTCGACCAGCCGGTGCCGCCGGCTTCATCGACCCCGGCGGCCGTGGCCGAGGCCACCGCTCGCACGCATCGCTGGGCCGAGCGCTCGCTGGCCGCCCACACCCGTCCGGACCAGGCTCTGTTCGGCATCGTTCAGGGCGGTCTGGATCCGCAGCTTCGGACCGAGTCGACGCGCTTCATGGCGGGCCTGCCGTTCGACGGCATCTGCATCGGCGGCCTCGCCGGAGACGAGACGGCGGCACAGCGCGAGGCGGTGCTGGACGTCGCCGTCGATCTGCTGGCGGACGACCCGCGGCCGCGCTACCTGATGGGCCTGGGCTCGCCGGCGGACCTTCTGGAAGCCGTTCATCGCGGCGTGGACCTCTTCGACTCCGTTCTGCCGGCCCGCGTCGCCAGAAACGGTCAGCTGTGGGTGCCGGGCGGCCGCCTCAACATGCGCAACGCACAGTTCGTCGAGGACCCGCGGCCGGTCCAGGAAGGCTGTCGCTGCATCCTGTGCGCCAACTTCTCGCGCGCCTATCTGGCCCACCTGTTCCGCGCCGAGGAGCTCCTGGCGTACCGGCTGGCAACTTGTCACAACATGACCTTCACCCTAGACTTCATGGCCGAAATCCGCGCTGCACTACGCTCAGGCACGTTCTCCGCAAGGCTGCCCGAATTGCGGGCCGGGGCCGTTCCGCCAGGGGCGCGTGCATCGTCAGTGCAGCCGGAATGAAGAGTCCACCCACATAGTCTGTGGATAGCGGAGGCGCACCGATGGCGAGCCGAGACCGCCCTCACCGTCAAGAGAAGAAGAAGCCCAAGGATGCGGGCAAGAAGATCCCGCAGATCCAGCCCATGCTGGAACCGCCGACCAACGTCGAGGTGTGGAAGCCGAAGCGGAAGCCGCGGACGGAAGAACCGGAGAGCTGAATCGCGGGCGGACGCCATCGGGCGACCCGTTCCGCTAACGCCGAGAGGACAGGAGCGAGGAGCTAGGTGGCAATGATCGAGCGAGGGACCGAGGCCAAGCCGACCGGCGCGGAGCGTTCTTCGGAGCGCCCGACCGAACGGACCAAAGCCGTCGACGCGGCGATTCTGGCGATCGAGAAGCAGTTCGGCCGCGGCTCGATCATGCGCCTGGGCTCTTCAGAACGCGCCCAGGTCGACGTCATCCCGACCGGCTCGATCGCCCTGGACCTTGCCCTCGGCGTGGGCGGCATTCCGCGCGGTCGAATCACCGAGATCTTCGGGCCCGAGTCGTCGGGCAAGACCACGCTCTGCCAGCACATCCTGGCGGAGGCTCAGCGCAAGGGTGGCGTCGTCGCGTTCATCGACGTCGAGCATGCCCTCGACCCGGGTTATGCCCGAGCCTGCGGCGTAAACGTGGACGACCTCCTGGTCAGCCAGCCCGACACCGGCGAGGACGCGCTCCAGATCACCGAGACCCTGATCCGCTCCAACGGCGTGGACGCCGTCGTGGTGGACTCTGTCGCCGCCCTGGTGCCGAAGGCCGAGATCGAAGGCGAGATGGGCGACTCCTTCGTAGGCATCCAGGCCAGGCTCATGAGCCAGGCCCTGCGCAAGCTCGCCGGCGTCGTGAGCCGCTCGAATACGAGCCTCATCTTTACCAACCAGCTGCGCGAGAAGATCGGCGTCATGTTCGGCAACCCTGAAGTGACACCCGGCGGGCGCGCTCTCAAGTTCTACGCAAGTGTCCGCCTGGACATTCGCCGCATCGAGACGATCAAGTCGGGCACGGACTCGGTCGGCAACCGGGTCAAGGTGAAGGTCGTCAAGAACAAGGTCGCCGCGCCGTTCAAGGCCGCGGAGTTCGACATCATGTTCGGCCAGGGAATCTCCAAGGAAGGCGGCCTGCTCGACGTCGGGACCGCGATGAGCCTCGTGAGCAAGACAGGGGCGTGGTTCAACTTCGGCGAGACGCGATTGGGCCAGGGACGCGAGGCGGCCAAAGAGTTCCTCAAGGCCAATCCGGACATCTCGGCCGAGGTCGAGAAGCAGATCCGGGCCAAGATGTCGGAGGTTTCCCTCCCGGCGGAGGGCATCGAGGAGGCCGAATAGCCGGCTATGCCCCGCCCCCAGGGCCAGCGCCAGCGGGAGTCGTTTCACGAGCGTCGTGAGCGCCGCGGCGCCATCGACGATCCCGCCATAGTGCTGAATGCCGCGGCCCGGTTCCTCGAGGTGCGTTCTCGCTCGGTTGGCGAAGTGCGCCGCCACCTCACCCAGGCCGGCTATCGAGCGGAGCTGGCCGAGGCGGCTGTCGTGCGACTGACCGAGCTCGGCATGCTCGACGACGCCACGTTCGCCCGGATGTGGGTCGAATCGCGCGACCGTGCCCGGCCTCGCAGCGGGGCCGCGTTGCGGCGCGAGCTCGCGCTCAAGGGCATCGACAGGGAGCTGGCCGCGGAGGTTCTGTTCGAGCGACGCAGCGGCGGCGAGGACGCCCTGGGCCGCGTGTCGGACGCCGGCGATGCAGGCGACGACGACGCGCAGCGCGACGGCCCCGATCTGGCGGCGGCCGAGCGGCTCCTTGGAAAGCGAAGCCGGGCCCTGGAACGGATCGCCGATCCCCGCGCCAGGCGGCAACGAGCGTACGCGCTGCTGGCTCGAAACGGCTTCGATCCGGAGGTCTGCCGGGAGGCGACCAACCGCCTGTTCACGCCCGGGCCTGAGCCTGCGGCCGATCCGGGGGCCTGGGAAGACTGACGGCGCGCTGCGCCGGCCGATGACACCCGGCACGCCACCCGAGACGGTCGAGGCCGCCGCCGCGGTCACGTGACCGGAATCCTCCGGCCGCCGTAGACTACGCGCGAGACGAACAATGCGTCGCCGGCCCGAGGCGGGAGGCGGCGCCAGCTCGAATCATCGACAACGCGGCTTCATCCGGTGGCGCCCCGGGAGCGGTCCCAGACCGGTTGCAGCCGCCCCAAGCAGTTTCGATCACCTCCGGCCCCGTCATCGGCCGGACGGGAGGCAAGTAAATATGGAACTCGCCATTGTGGCCGGAGCCGCCGTGGTCGCCCTTGTCGTGGGCGCAGTCGGCGGATTCCTGGCTCGCGGGTATCTGGCCAACCAGGCCATCAAGAGTGCCCAGGACAAAGCCGGCCGCATCGTCGCGGAGGCGCGGGCCCAGCAGAAGGAACTCATCCTCGAGGCCAAGGACGAGAAGCTTCGCCTGTCGCGCGAGGCCGAGGACGAGGCCCGAGCCAAGCGAGCCGAGCTGGCCGGTCTCGAGAGCCGTCTCCTGGCTCGCGACGAGCAGCTCGATCTGCGCTCCGACATGCTCGAGCAGCGCGACCGCAAGTTGCTGGAACGCGAGCGTGAGCTCGAGAACAGCCGCCAGCAGCTCGCCACGGCCCAGCTCGAGCACGTGGCGGCCCTGGAGGCCGTGAGCGGCATGAGCGCGGCCGAAGCCAAGGCCCAGCTGCTCGAGGCCGTCCGTGACGAGGCCGAGCACGACGGTGTCCGCATCGCCAAGGCCATCGAGAGGGCCGCCCGCGACGAGGCCGAGGATCGCGCCCGCGAGATCGTCATCACCACGATGCAGCGCGTGGCCGCGGATCACACCGCCGAGCACACCGTCAGTTCCGTCCACCTTCCCAACGACGAGATGAAGGGCCGCATCATCGGCCGCGAGGGCCGCAACATTCGCGCCCTCGAGCAGGCCACGGGCGTCGATCTGATCATCGATGACACCCCCGAGACCGTCGTCATCAGCGCCTTCGACCCGGTCCGCCGCGAGGTCGCGCGCATCGCGCTGACCAAGCTGATGGCCGACGGCCGCATCCATCCCGGGCGGATCGAGGAGGTCGTGGCCAAGGCTCGGGCCGAGGTCGATCTCGTCATGCGCCAGGCCGGCGAGCAGGCCATCTACGATGCCGGCATCCCGGCGCTGCCCGCGGAGATCGTCAAGCTCCTGGGCCGCCTCAAGTACCGCACCAGCTACGGCCAGAACGTGCTCGTCCACTCGGTGGAGACGAGCCGTCTGGCGGCCATGATCGCCTCCGAGCTGGGCCTCGACGTCCAGGCGGCCAAGGTCGGCGGTCTGCTCCACGACATGGGCAAGGCGGTCGATCACGAGGTGGAGGGTCCCCACGCGCAAATCGGGGCCTCGATCGCGCAGCGCCTCAACCTATCGGCCAAGGTAGTAAACGCCATCGCGGCCCACCACCAGGAAGTCGAGTACGCCTCCATGGAGGCGCCGATCGTGCAGGTCGCCGACGCCATCAGCGCCTCCCGGCCCGGCGCCCGAGGCGAGTCGATGGAGACCTACGTTCGCCGTCTCGAAGATCTGCAGGCCATCGCCGAGAGCTTCGAGGGAGTCGACAAGAGCTTCGCCGTCCAGGCCGGCCGCGAGGTGCGGATCCTCGTTCGGCCGGAGCAGATCGACGACGTCTCCGCCACCCGCCTCGCCCGCGACGTGGTCAAGAAGATCGAGGCCAGCCTCACGTATCCCGGCCAGATCAAGGTGACGGTCATCCGCGAGACGCGGTCCGTCGAATACGCCAAGTAGCCGCCCGGTGCCCGTGTCCGCCGGTCCGCCGCTGACGCCGTCGGGGCGACGCGCCTGCCGCATCCTCATGATCGGCGACCTGATCGGGAAGCCCGGCCGGCTGGCCGTCGAGGCGCTACTGCCCGAGTTGCGCCACGAGCGCGACATCGCCCTGGTCACGGCCAACGGCGAGAACGTGGCCGGCGGCATGGGCCTGACCGCTTCCCTGGCCGGGGCTATGTTAGACATCGGGATCGACGTCATAACCTCGGGCAACCACATCTGGGACAAGCGCGAGATGTACCAGGAGCTCGAGCACGACGAGCGGATCCTGCGCCCCCACAACTACGGCACCGACGGCGTCCCGGGCCGCGGCTGGGGCATCTTCCGGGCGGCCGACGAGACGGACGTGGCGGTGCTTAACTTCCAGGGCCGGACCTACATGACCCCCATCGAGAATCCCTTCACCGACTTCGATCGGCTGGTGGACGAGGCCTCCGAGCCGTTGCCCCCGGTTCGAGTGGTCGATTTCCACTGCGAGCTGACCAGCGAGAAGAACGCCTTCGGCATCTACCTCGACGGGCGAGCCAGCGCCGTCGTGGGAACGCACACCCATGTCCCGACCGCCGACGAGCGGATCATGCCCAGGGGCACGGCATACCAGACCGATCTGGGCATGTGCGGACCCGTCCACAGCGTCATCGGCTTCGACCCGGCGACCGTCATCCCGCGCTTCATCAACGGCCTGCCGACGCGGTTCGAGGTCGGCAGCGGCCCGGTCGTCTTCAACGCCTGCCAGATCGACGTCGATCCCGCCACCGGTCGCGCCGTGGCGATCGAACGTATCCAGCGCATCGTCGAGGTCTAGCGTGCCCGAGGATGCACGCTCGCAGGATCAGCGGCGCCGGGACGATCTGCTGAGGCGCGCCGCCCAGGCGGAGCGGAACCCCAAGCCCGCGGCCGCCTCACCTGCGGCCGAGCCGGTGAGGGGCGGCGTTGCGGCCGGCCTGCCCGGCCCCACCTCCTACCGCGCGACTCAGGGCAAGCCCGTGGTGCCGCCGTACCCGTCACGCGTGGACCTGCACACGCACAGCTGCCGCTCCGACGGCGTCCTGGAGCCTCTGGAGCTGGTGGCGGCGGCAGCAGCAGCGGGCGTTCAGGTCCTGGCGCTCTCCGATCACGACACGCTGGCGGGCGTGCGCGAACTGACGGCCCCCGGCAAGCCCGCTCTGCCGCTCGAGTTGCTGGCCGCCGTCGAGATCAACAGCGTGGCCATCGGCATCCCGCAGCTGTGGGAAGGCGAGCTTCACATCCTAGGACTCGGAGTCGACCTCGACGACGACGCCTTCGAGGCCGTCCTGCGACGGCAGCGTGGCTTTCGCCTGACGCGGTTCAACCGCATCGTCGACCGCATGGGCCAGTTGGGTTATCCGATAGACAAGCAGGTGGACGAGCTGCTGGCCGGCCAGGGCGCGACCTCGGGAGCCGCCCTGGGGCGACCCCAGATCGCGCGGTGCCTGGTTGCCGCTCGGTTCGCCTCGAGCGTCGACGACGCCATGCGCCGCCTGCTCGGACGCGGCAAGCCCGCATACGTTCCGCGCGAAGGCCTGGGTCCGAACGAGGCGATCTCCGCCATAAGGGCCGCGGGCGGCCTTCCGTCGCTGGCCCACTTCGCCGAGGCGCCGCAACGCCGTGAACTGGTCGAGGAGCTGGCCGGGGTCGGCCTGGGCGGCCTGGAAGTGCATTACCGGCACTTCGGGGCCGAAACGGTTGCCGCTGTGGGCGCGGTGGCGCGCGAGCTCCGGCTGATACCCACAGGCGGCAGCGACTACCACGGTGACGGGGAGACGTATGCTGAGGCACACGCGTCTCTATTCGTACCCGACGAGGACGCCACGGATCTCTTCGCCCTGCTCGGCCGCCCCCGGCTCACGATCCGCACGGGAGCGTCGCCTTCATGACCCTTCGGCCCGAGGTCGGTCTCGCGCCGCTTACGGTTCGTCGTCTGGCGACGGCGCGTCCGGCCGCGCCCCCGGCGGTCGACCCGAGCGTGGCCGAGTTCCGGCCGACCGCGGGTGAGATGCCGAGCTTCTTCATGTGGACGCTCGGCTGCCAGATGAATCAGAGCGACTCGGAGGAGATGGCCGGTCAGCTGCTGGCGGTCGGCTGCGAGCGAGCGAGTTCGATGGAGCTTGCCAACCTGATCGTCATCAACACCTGCGCCGTGCGCGAGCACGCCGAGGCGAAGGTCATCGGTCGCCAGGGTCTCCTCGCCGACCTCAAGAAGGCCAGGCCGGGACTGCGCGTCGTCCTGACGGGCTGCGGCGTCCGCGAGTCCGAACGCGCCGGCCTGCCACGGCGCTTTCCGGCGGTCGACATGTTCCTGCGGCCCGACGAAGAGCCCGAACTGGCGCTCCGGCTGGGCCTGGTCTCCGCTCAGGCGCCCGTCGGCCTGCGCTCTGCCGCCACGGCGGCCACGACGGTCGTCTCCGGCCGAACGGTCAGCGCGGCGGATCTCCTGGCGCCAAATCGCAGCACCGCTCTGTCGGAGGGCCGTGTCGCCCGTTCCTCGACCATCTCCGCCTGGCTGCCGATCGTCTACGGCTGCGACAAGACGTGCACCTACTGCATCGTCCCGTTCTCGCGCGGGCCGGAGCGCAGCCGACCCTTCGACGACATCATCGCAGAGGCGCGCGAGATAGCCGCGGCCGGCTTCCAGGAGCTGACCCTCCTGGGCCAGAACGTGAACAGCTACGGCCACGATCTGCCCGCGGAAGGGCGCTTCGGGCACATCCGCACCGAACGATCGAGCGGGCGCAAGCTCGACCTGCAGAGCCGGCCTGATCTGGCCGAGCTGCTGCACTCCATCGACGCCATCGTCGCCGCCGACGGCCGGCCCGCCATACCGCGCCTGCGCTTCATCACATCCCACCCGTGGGACCTCTCGGACCGCCTCGTCGATGCCATGGCCCAATGCCCGAGCGTGTGCGAGCACCTGCATCTGCCGATCCAGTCGGGCGACGACGGGATGCTGGCGCGGATGGGGCGCCAGTACACGGTCGCGCATTTCCGCGAGCGACTGGCCCGAATCCGCGAGGCGGTGCCAGGCATAGCCGTCTCGACGGACGTGATCGTCGGGTTCTGCGGGGAAAGCGAGGCCCAATTCCAGGCGACTCTGAGCGTCCTCGAGGAGCTGAGGTTCGACACCGTGTTTGCCGCTGCCTACTCGCCACGCCCCGGCACGCCGGCGTTACGGCTGGCCGACGACGTCCCACCCGAGGTGAAGCGGCGCCGCCTCAACGAGCTCCTGGCTCGGCAGGAGTCGATCGGCCTGGAGCTAAACCGCGAGTGGCTCGGCCGCGACGTCGAGGTGCTGGTGGAGCGGATCACGCCGCCCCGACGCCGCCTCGATCCCGACGATGTCGACGCCGGCGCGTCCGACGAGCCGGTCCCGGGCGTGCCGCCGCTGGAGAGTTGGGCGGGGGAGGGGAGCGTCGCGATGGCCGGCCGGACACGCCACAACAAGCTCGTCCACCTCGCCGGCGACCCGGCCCTGGTCGGTCTTGCGGTCCGAGTTCAGATCGAGCATGCGGGCCCGTTTGCGCTGCGTGGCCACGTGGTCGAGGCGCCCAACGAGCCCGATGGCCTCGCCTGACGGCGTCCCGCCGCTCGTCGTCCTGGCCGGCACGACCGCCAGTGGCAAGACGGGCCTCTCGCTGGCCCTGGCCGCCGAGCTGGCGGTCCTGGGCGTGAAGTCCGAGATCGTGTCCGCCGACTCGCGCCAGGTGTACCGCGGCATGGACATCGGCACGGCCAAGGTCACGCCGGAGGAGCGCTCCCGGGTTCCCCATCACGGCCTAGATCTGGTGGATCCCGACCGGCCCTTCAGCGTGGCCGAGTACGCCGGCCACGCCCGGGAGGCGCTGGCCGGAATCGACGAGCGCGGCGCCGTCGCGCTGCTCGTCGGCGGCACGGGCTTCTATCTCCGTTCCGTGGCCCGCGGCCTCAACGTCGACGAGCTGCCGTGGGACCCGCAGGTGCGAGCGTCGGTCGACTCGCTTCTGGCTACCGAGGGCCTGCCCGCACTCGTCCGCGAGTTGCGCGCCCTGGCCCCGACGCGCGCCGCGGCCGTTGACCTGCGCAATCCGCGCCGCGTCGTGAGGGCCCTCGAGATGGCGCGCCTTCGTGGAGACGCGCCACTCCCCGAGCCGCGCGGCTACGGCCGCACGGTCCTGTGGCTCGGCCTTCAGGTGGAGCAGCCCGTCCTTCGCGAGCGGATCCAAGCGCGGGCCCGTGCCCAATTCGACGCGGGCCTGGTCGAGGAGACGCAGGCCCTGGCGGCTCGCTTCGACCCGGGCTCACCAAGCTTCTCGGGCATCGGCTATGCGGAGAGCCTGGCCCTCGTCGCCGGGCGCTTGACACGCGACGAGGCGATTGCCCAGGACGCCCGCCGCAACCTGCTCCTGGCCCGGCACCAGGCCACGTGGTTCCGCCGCGAACCGGACATCCGCTGGTTCGACGCCACTCGCGCCCTGCCGGTCGAAGAGGCTGTGGCCGCGGTCCGGGCTCATCTGCTGGATCCCTCGTGACCGGGTCCAGATTGCGCCGGGTCGCTTCAATCGGCCGTTCGGCTATCCTGCCCCGGTATGCCTGACGACATGATCGATCTGAGCGCGCCAGTCGAGCGCGCATTCCTCGTGGCCGTAGATACCGGCGACGACCCGGGCTGGACGGCCGAGGAGTCCATCGCCGAGTTGTCCAGCCTGGCCGACACCGCCGGCGCGGAGGTCGTGGGCGCGGAGTGGCAGAACCGCCGCCACGTCGACCCGAACTTCTACGTGGGCAAGGGCAAGGTGGACGAGCTCGTGGCCGCCAGGTCTGAGACGGGCTACAC
>CAZGUS010000084.1:0-11375 GCA_964529245.1 uncultured Anaerolineaceae bacterium | reverse complement strand
CTTCAGCAACGTCGCTCCCTGATCGACTCGAGCCGAGTGCATCGAACCGGTCGCGGTGAACTTGCCGGTCTTGGGGTCGTAGATCTCGGCCGTGTTAGTCGCCTTACCCGTGGCGACCCAACCTCCGGCAATCAGAACCCGGCCGTCCTGGAGAACCGTGGCGCTCTCGTTGGCGCGGGGATGGAGCATCGTGCCGGCCGAAGCGAATGTCGGAGGGAGCGTTGCAACCGGGATGGGCGTTGCAGTCGGCAGGGGCGGCAGCGTGGCCAACGAACCCGGAGTCTGGCTCGCGAGCGCGACGGGGCTCGACGGATTCGCGGACGACTTGCTCGACGGCGACAGCGCGCCGGATGCGACCACGCCGCCGACGATCGCGACGATCAGGACGATGCCGACGACGACCAGGAGCGGCCCCTTGGAGCCGCGCTTCGGTGGGGCCGGCGGCACCCCGCCGGCCACCCAAGGCGCCGTGTTCGTGGGCGGCTGGCCCGGAGTCCAGGGCGGTGTCCCGGCGGGCTGGCCGGTCGGCGACCAGCCCGGTGTGGGGGGCGCCCCGGTCGGAGGCCATCCCGGAGTGCTGGACGCCGCAGCCGGAGGCCAGGCCGGTGTGGTTGGCGCCGCGGCCGGCGGCCAGGCCGGTGTAGTTGGCGCCGCGGCCGGCGGCCAGGCCGGAACTGACGGAGGCGGGGTCACGGGAGCGGCGGGCGACATCCAGGCCGGGGCCGCGTCGGCCGGAGGCGGCGTTACCGGCGCGGCGGGCGGCATCCAGGCCGGGGCCGGAGGCGGCGTGACGGGGGCGGCGGGCGACATCCAGGCCGGGGCCGCGTCGGCCGGAGGCGGCGTGACGGGGGCGGCGGGCGACATCCAGGCCGGGGCCGGGGGCAGCGCGACGGGAGCTACGTCTGCGGGAGCGGCATCGGGCGCCTGAGCCGATTGCTCCACCGCCGGGAGCTGACGCCCGCACGAGGCGCAGTTGTTCTGTCCGGGGAACAGTAGCGGCGCCCCGCAGAACGGGCAGGATCCAGAGACCGGGACTTGACTGTCAGCCATTGCGCGAACTCCCTCTTGCCCCGATGCAGCCCTAGGTCAGATCGACGTACACGTTCTTGATCTGCGTGTACGACTCGAACGCATGCATGCCGTTCTCGCGACCGACCCCGGACATCTTGTAGCCGCCGAACGGCGCTTCGACGTGGACGCTGGAATTGCAGTTTACCGAGATCACACCCGAGCGGATGCCCTTTGCCGCACGAATCGCCCGGGAAATATCGCGGGTCCAGATGGATCCGGACAGGCCGTACGGAGTGTCGTTGGCGAGCCGGATCGCCTCCTCCTCCGTATCGAACGGAATCACGACAACGACGGGCCCGAACACCTCCTCCTGGGCAATGCGCATGCGCGACGTTACCTGGTCGAGCACGGTCGGCTCGACATAGGCGCCCCGCGCGAGAGCGGGGTCGCTCGGGATGCCGCCGCCCACGACGACGCGCCCGCCTTCCTCGAGGCCGATGCGGACGTAGTCGAGGACGGTCTCGCGCTGCCGGAAGCTGACCATGGTGCCGACTTCGGTGGCGGGGTCGGCCGGGTCGCCGACCTTGACCTTGCGCGTGGCCGCCGCGAACAGCTCGACGACCTGGTCGTGGACGGAGCGCTCCACGATGATGCGCGACCGGGCGCAGCAATCCTGGCCGCAGTTGTCGAAGACGGAGTAGGGCGACTCGGCGGCGAAGCGCTCGATGTCCGCGTCGGCGAAGACGACGTTGGGGCTCTTGCCGCCCAACTCCAGGCTGATCTTCTTCACGTTGCCGGCGGCGGCACGCATGATCGACTGGCCGGTGGCGGTCTCGCCGGTGAAGGCGACCTTGCCGATGCCGGGATGGGCGGCGATGGCCGCGCCCGCCGTGCCGCCCGGACCGGTGACGACGTTGAACACGCCCGGCGGGAAGCCCGCCTCCAGCGCCAGCTCGGCGACGCGGATCGCCGTCAGGGGTGTGTAGCTGGCGGGCTTGAGGATCGCGGTGTTGCCCGCTGCCAGGGCCGGGCCCAGCTTCCAGCTGGCCAGCATGAGCGGGAAGTTCCAGGGCACGATCAGACCGACGACGCCGATCGGCTCGCGCAGCGTAAAGTCGAAGCCGGGCTTGGAGACGGGGATCGTCTCGCCCATGAGCTTGTTCGCCGCGCCGCCGTAGTACTCCATGACGTTGGCCGCGGCGCCGATCTCCCAGCGAGCCGAAGAGATGGGCTTGCCCATGTTGCCGGACTCGAGCTGGGCCAACTCTTCGAGACGGTCGCGCATCAGGCCGGCGAGGCGGGCGAGGGCCTGGCCGCGGCGGGTCTGGCTCCAGGTGCGCCACTCCCCGTCGAAGGCGGTCTGGGCGGCGGCCACGGCGCGATCGACGTCCTCGGCCGCTCCCATGGGAACGCGGGCGATGACCGCCCCGTTCACAGGGCTGACGACGTCGAAGACGCGGCCGTCGGCCGCCTGGACGCGCTCGCCGCCGATCACCATGGCGCCCGAGGCCGGCGAGGCGGGGTCGGGGAGCGGGGCTGCCGGGTCGGACGGTCCGACGGAAGGGTCGGCGGGCATCGAGGCACCTCGTGCTGGCGGCTGCGGTGGCGGATTCGGACGCGACAGGCGGAAGCGGGCCTGCCCATGGATATCGCCCGGATCATACGCGCGCCGCGGGCTCGATCGACCTCGCTATCGGCCCGGTTCGCGGGCTCGAACGGTCGGACTAACGGCCCGTCCCCCGGTCGAGCCGGGAGGCGATGCCTGCCCTGGCGGCGGCGTCGGGCCGGGCTGGATCTGACCCGGCGGCACAGCGGCCTCGTACGCGCCGGGCGCCGCGAAAGTGGGCGGGATCGGGCCGGGCTGGATCTGGTTCGGTGCCATCGCACCGGGCTGGAGGGCAGCCGCGTTCGGGTTGCGCAGGCGGTCGAGCTCGAACCGGTACTGCTCGTCGGTGATCTCGCCGAGACGCGCTCGCGCCATCAGCTGCTGAGCCTGGCGGACGAGCATGAGCCCCTGATCGTTGAGCTGGCGGCCCTTGCTGCAGATCGGGCACATCAGGTAGTGCTTCGTGCCGTACGGGATGATCGGAACGAAGTAGATGCGGATCGATTTGTTCACGGTCGTGTAGTGGAGCAGGACCTGGTTGTGGCAGTTGGGGCACACCGCCGGCCAGACGGCTCCTTTGTCTTTGAGCTTGCCTCCGCCCCAGCCGAAGATGATCATTTCGCCCTCCTGCCCTCTCCGTCTCGACCGGCGCGTCGACTCCGCGCCAACCGAAGGATACGCGCCCGAGAGCGCGACTCTTCGTACCACTCCCCACTCGCCCGCGCCTCCGACGCCATTACAATCGCCGCGCATGAGCGACGACCCTCGGTCTCCCGCAAGCCAGACGCCGCGGCCTCCGGCCGGCGGGTCGAGGCGGGCGGCGCCCTCGGCCGGCCCGACGGTCATCAATGCAACCCACGTTCGAATCTGGCTGGCCGTGATCGTCGGCTGCATCGTCGTGGGGACGACCGGCTATCTCATCCTCGAGCCCGGGCTGCGACCCTTCGACGCCATCTACATGACGGTCGTCACGCTCACGACGGTCGGCACCGGGGAAGGTCAACCGCTCACCGACGCCGGCCGCATCTGGACGATGATCCTTTCTCTGGTCGGGGTCGGGCTCATCTTCGGCACGGTCGGGATCGTGGCCGAGTACCTTGTGGTGGAGGCGACCAGCGGACGGCGGGAGGCCAGACGAATGATCGAGGCGGTCGACAAGCTATCGGGCCACTACATCCTGTGCGGCTACGGCCGCGTCGGGCTGACCGTTGCCCGGGAGCTCGTCCATTCGGGGCTGAAGGTCGTCGTGATCGACATCCTGCCCGAATCGCTCGCTCGAGCCAGGCGAGAAGGCTTCCTCGAGGTCGAGGGCGACGCCACCGAGGAGGCGACTCTTCGGGCGGCCGGAATCGAACGGGCGCGGGGCTTGATCACCACCATCGACTCGGACGCCCACAACGTCTACGTCATCCTCTCGGCTCGGGCGATCAATCCCGGGCTGTTCGTCGTGGCGCGGGCGAACACGGAAGACTCCGAAGCACGGCTGATGCAGGCCGGCGCGAACCGCGTCGTGTCGCCGTACACCATGGCCGGTCATCGGCTGGCGGAGCTGGCGGTTCGGCCCCGAGTGGTCGACTTCATCGACGCGGCGCTGTCGCACGGCGAGCTGGCCTTTTCGATGGAGGAGGTCGAGGTAGGGCCGAGCGGCCCGCTGGCCGGCGCGACGGTCGGCTCGCTGCGCCAGACCGGCGTCTTCGTCCTGGCGATCGTCACCGGCGAGCGCAAGTACGAAGCGAATCCGCCCGCGGATCGGGCCCTGGAGGTCGGAGAGACGCTCGTCGTCTCTGGCAGCGTGCCGCGCCTCAAGGAGTTGCGCGGCCTCGGATCCGCGCAGTAGCGCGGCAGCCGCTCGAGGACCACGATGGCCCAGCCCAGGACCAAGGCCCAGCTGTTGACCGCCACGGAGAAGGAGCGCGACGCGCTCCAGGTTCTGCTGTCCCGGCTCTCGCCGGAGGACATGGTCCGGCCCGGTGCGTACGGCTGGTCGGCGAAGGACCACGTCGCCCATCTGTCCGAATGGGAGCGGATGCTGTTCGGCTGGTACGAGGCGGGGTGGCGCGGCGAGGAGCCGGGCGTCCCGGCCGAGGGCTACACCTGGGCGTCGATGGACGCCCTCAACCAGCGCCTCTTCGAGCGGCACCGGGACGACCCGCCGGCCCACGTTCTGGCCGACTGGCAGCAAACCTCGCGGCAGCTGCAGCTGCTGGCAGAGCAACTCTCCGAGGCGGACCTGTTCGCCCCGAATCGGTTCGCCTGGACCGGGCGCGGGACGCTGGCCTCCTTCCTCTTCGAGTGCGGCGCCAACCACTACCGCTGGTCGACCGAGCAGATCAGGCGCGGCTTGAAGGCGAGACGTTAGCGGCAAAGCGCCGCCGACTCGCTTCGCTCCGAGGCTACTCGGCGGGCGTCCAGACCACTCCGCTGGCGGGGAATTCGCGCTCGCTCCATGCCAGGATGCGGCGCGGCGTTACGGTGAAGACCGCCGCCCCGGGCGCGCCCCAATCCGGGTGGTCGAAGTCGTACTTGCGCCTGTACTCGGCGCGGTAGGCGTCGAAGCGGTCGCGGGGCGCGGGTCCGGCGAAGCCTTCGACTATCACCGCCTCGTCGCCTGACTCGAGGTTGATCACGACCTCGGGCCGCGCCGCAAGATTCCGGCCTTTGACCGAATCCGGGTCCGTGGAGAACCAGACCTGTCCGTCCAGCCAGACTCCCCAGACCGGCGCGGCATGCGGCCGGCCGTCTTCGCGGACGGTGACCAGCCAGTAGTTGCGAGCCTCCTCGAGGCGGACCTCCAATTGGTCCCAATCGCCCTCGCCCGTCCCGGGCGGCCCGTAGCTGGTCGCGAGCCGCAGCGGCGAGGCACGGAAACGCGCCATGTCAGCCGGCCGGCTCGCCCGCGGCAGGGGCTCCGGCCGCGGCGGCGGCTTGCGCCGCGGCCGTCTCGCGGGCCCGCCGCTCGTAGGCGATCAGCGCCCCGCCCACGATCCCGGCGTTGTTCCGGAAGGTGGCGATGGCGATCGGCGTCTGGACCGTCAGATAGCGCAGGTAGTTGTCGGCCCGTTTGGACGCCCCGCCGCCGAGGATGAACAGGTCGGGCCAGAAGAGCCGTTCCAGCTCGTGGAGATACGTGTCGAACCCGGCGGCCCAGTCCTGCCAGCCCAGCCCGAGCCGATCGCGGGCCGATTCGGCGGCTCGTTCCTCGGCATCCCGGCCCTTGATCTCCAGGTGCCCGAGCTCCGTGTTCGGCACAAGCCGGCCGTCGATGAAGAGCGCCGTCCCGATGCCGGTCCCGATCGTCAGGACCATCACGAGCCCGCGCTGATATCGCCCGGCGCCGAAGCGGATCTCGGCCAGGCCGGCCACGTCGGCGTCGTTGCCGACGGCCACGACGCGGTGCATCGCCAGCCCCATCTCCCGCTCGGCGGCAAAGCCGATCCAGGCCGGGTCGATGTTGGCGGCCGTCAGGGTCACGCCGTTGCGGGTCGCGGCCGGCACACCCACGCCGACGGGGAACGTGTCGCCGTCCCTGGGATCCCAGGCCTCGACGAGCCGGCCCACCAGCTCGTCGGTGACCGCCACGACGTCGCGCGGCACCGCCGGCTGGGGCGTCGGAATGCGCAACCGATTGCCCACGATCTGGCCGGTGCGGACGTTGACGACGGCCCCCTTGATGCCGCTCCCGCCGAAGTCGATGCCGATCGCCAGGTCCGACGGCTTGACGTCTCCGGGCGCCAGGTCGCCCGGCTTGGTCCCGACTGCTGCGGGTCCGCCGGTTCGGGTTTCGTGCGTCGGGCGGTCGGTCACTGGCGAGTCCTCTATAGGGTCGATGCTAGAAGTAGTTCACGCTGATGCCGCCGTCGATGACCATCGAGGCGCCGTTGGTCCAGGCCGATTCGTCGGACGCGAGATAGATGGCCATGTTGACGACCTCGTCCGCCTTGCCGAAGCGCCCGGTCGGGTTGCGAGCCAGTCGCAGCTTCTTCGCCGCCTCGTCCTTGAGCAGCCAGTCCATCAGCAGCGGCGTCTCGACCGGGCCGGGCAGGATGGCGTTGGTTCGGATGCCGTGAGGCGCGAACTGGACGGCCAGCGAGCGCGTGAGCGACAGGATCGCGCCTTTGGAGGCAGTGTAGGCGTCCTGAGGAACCGAGCAGCCCAGGACCGCGACGAAGCTGGAGACGTTGATGATCGAGCCGCAACCGCGCTCGAGCATATGCGGGAGGGCGTGCTTGCAGCACAGGAAGACGCCGCGGACGTTGACCGCCATGACCTGGTCCCAGACCTCGACGGAGGTGTCCAGGACCGAATGATCGGCCTCGGGCATGATGCCGGCGTTGTTGTAGAGGACGTCGATCTGCCCGTAGCGTCTGATCGCGACCTCCGCCATCGCCTTCGCCTCGGCCTCGACCGAAACGTCGACAGCGGCGGCATACGACTCCCCGCCGGCGGCGCGGATCTGGCGAACGGTCTCCTCCGCGGCCTCGCCCTGGTTGTCGGCGACGATCACCCGGGACCCCTCGGCGGCGAAGCGGAGGGCGGCGATGCGCCCCATGCCGCTGCCGGCGCCGGTGATGATCGAGACCTTGTCCTTGAGTCGCATGCCCTGGTCTCCTCGCCCGCTTGGCCCAGATCTTGTCGGCGGAGGCCGTCGAGTCGCCGGCCGCAGGCTCCTCGAACCACCGGGTGAGCCTAGCTTACCCGGCGATCGCGCCGCGAGCGCGCGGGGCGGGGGTCGGGTCTATGCTGGGGTTCCAGGCGACCAATCGGGGAGGCGGCATGGAGACTTCGAGCAAGTCCGTTGTGGCGGTCGCAGGTGGTAGCGGCTTCGTCGGGCATGCGATCGTTCGCGAGCTGGCGGCCCGCGGCAACCGCGTGGTCGTCCTGTCGCACCGTCCTCCCAGGGCGACGACGGAGCGGTCGGTCGAATTCCGGCGGGCGGACGTGACCGCGCCGGACGGGCTGGCCGAAGCACTCGCCGGCGCCGACGCCCTGGTCATCTGCCTGGCCTTCCGCAACTCGCCGATCGAGGCGCCGCGCCGCGACCAGACCTTCGAGCGCGTCGACGCCGGAGGGACCGAGGCGCTCGTGGCCGCGGCCCGCGCCGCCGGCATCTCTCGCCTCGTCTACATCTCGGGCGCCGGCGCCGCCGCGGACGCCCCCCGCCACTGGTTCCGGGCCAAATGGCGCGCCGAGCAGGCCGTCCGCGGCAGCGGCATCGTCTACACGATCTTCCGCCCGAGCTGGATCTACGGACCGGGCGACCGGTCGCTGAACCGCTTCCTGGGCTTCACCAGGTGGCTGCCTTTCGTGCCGCAGATCGGCAACGGTCGCCAGGTTCTGGCGCCGGTCTTCGTCGACGACATGGGCGCGCTCGTGGCCGACGCGCTGGTTACGCCGGCCGCTGCAAATGCCACTCTGGAGGTCGGGGGCCCCGAGACCATGACCATGGATGCCGTCATCCGCGAGGCGCTCCGGATCATGCATCGGCGCCGCCCGATCATTCACGCCCCGGTCATCCTGATGAAGGCGCTCACGTGGCCGCTGACGCTTCTCCCGTCACCGCCGATGACGCCGGCCGCGATAGATTTCGTCGTCCAATCAGCGCCGGTGGATACCGGTCCGTTGACCGCGGCGCTGCCGCGTCATCTCACGCTCCTCGCCGATGCGTTGGGTACATATCTGGCGCCGCCGAAATAGCCGACGTAGTCTATCCGCGCTCGAGGTATCTCTCGCGCTCCCAGGCATGGACGGCCGCGTCGTATGTGTCGCGCTCGACGCGAGCGGCATTGAGGTAGTGGTCGACGACGTCGCGGCCGAAGATCTCGACGGCGGCCTTGCTCTTGTCGAGTAGATCGACCGCCTCGTAGAGGGCGCGCGGCATGCGGTCGCAGCCTTTCGCGACGTAGCCGTTGCCCTTGTATTCGGCGGGCGGCTCGATCTTGTGCTCGATGCCGTAGAGGCCCGCGCCGACCTCGGCGGCGTACGCGAGATAGGCGTTCATGTCGCCGCCGGGGAAGCGGTTCTCGATGTGCAGCGCGGGTCCGTTGCCCACGATGCGAAAACCCGTGGTCCGGTTGTCGCGGCCCCAGACCACGTTCACCGGCGCCCAGCTGGCGACGGCATAGCGTTTGTACGAATTGATGGTCGGGGCGATGAACAGCGCGAGCTCGCGCTGCAGAGCCATCATCCCGCCCAAGAACCAGCGCATCGTCTGGCCCATTCCGTACGGCTCGGCGCCTTCTTCGAAGAAGAGCGCCTTCTCGCCGGTCGGATCCCACAGGCTCATGTGCAGGTGCCCCGACGAGCCCGTCCATTCGGCATACGGCTTGGCCATGAACGTGAGGCCGTAGCCGTTGAGCCAGGCAATCTCCTTGGCGCCGTGCTTGAAGAGAACGCTCCGATCGGCCGACTCGAGCACCGCGTCGTAGCGGATGTTGACTTCATGCTGCGACGGCGCGGCCTCGCCCTTGCTGAACTCGATCGGAATCCGCGCCTGGGTCATCTGATTGCGGATCTGGCGATACAGTGGCTCGAGCTTGGTCGCCTGGAGCAAGTGGTAGTCCTCGTTGTAATAACCCACCCGCTCGATGTCGTTGTAACCCTTGTCGTTCAGCTCTTCGAACGTATCCGAGAGAACGTAGAACTCGAACTCCGTGCCGGCCTTGACAGTGTATCCGAGACCGGCTGCCCGCTCGACCTGCCGCTTCAACATCGTGCGTGGAGAAATAGCGATCTCCACACCTTTCTCTTCGTCGAAGGCGTCGCACAGAACGATGGCCGTCGATTCCAGCCACGGCAGAACACGCGTCGTCTCCCAAACCTCGTGCCCGATCCAGTCGCCGTAGCCTGTTTCCCAGTTCATCAGCTTGAAGCCGTCCGGCGTGTTCATTTCCATGTCCGTGCCGAGGAGGTACGTGCAGAAATGGATGCCGTGGTCCACGACGCCCTTGAGAAAGGCCTCGGCCTGAACTCGCTTGCCCATCAGGCGGCCCTGCATGTCGGTCAGGGCGACGATGACGGTATCGATCCGTCCGTCGCGGACCATCTCGCGCAGATCCGCGAGTTGGCTAGGAACGGCCTTGCCGGCGCCTCCGCCGGCAGCCGCGTGGTGGTCCCCTGCGCCGTGCTGGTCGCTCATGGTCTTGTCCTCCGCTCGGGCTTGCGCCCCTGCCTCGGGGTGCCGCGATCCTGGCTCGCTATTGTGGCTCGTGATCGCCCGGGGCGCCCGCGGGGATCCGCCACGGGCGACGTGGTCGCGCGCTGGACGCGCGCACGGGGGCGTCCGTCCGACCCGCGATTGGCGCGAGCAGGGTAGAGTCTGCAGGCTGCACGTTCGCCGCCCCCGAGTACGACCGACTGTGCAGACTTCTACGACCTCCGCCCCTACGAGTTCGTCCATGGGCGTAGGCAACCCGATCCGCACGGCAGCGTCGCCACGAGGAGGCAAGCGGCCGGGGGAGCGGAGCGGCGAGACGTAAGAGGTACAAACCACCTGATGAGCGATCCCCGCGTCGAGCGTGGCCTCGACGACAAACCGGCGTCGGACCCGTTCGAATCTCCCATCCACAGCGATCTTCCCATCACCCGCCGGCCCCGCCCGGAGGTAGTGATCCCGTCCACGGCCTCCAACGCGCTCGACACGCCCGCGACGCCAGCGAAGCCCCCGACGACGGTCGCCAGCGGCCTCCGCGCCCGCCCCCATGGCGTACGTGCGACGACGACCCAGGCGACGGGCGCGGCGACCACACCGAGGGCCTACCCGCGCAGCCGCCGCTCGGGCCAGGCGTGGCAGCCGCCCAGGATCGCGATGCCGAAGCTCCGCCGGCCCGAGCTTCATCGGCCCGAACTGCACCGCCCGACCTGGCCCCTCTCGATCCGCCAGACCCTCTCCGCGGCCGTCGGACTCGTGACGATCGTCGCCGTCGTGGCCGGCATGATCGCGCTCATCCCCAACAAGCCCGTTGCGGTTCCCGTCACCGGTAGCGTCCGCGCCGTCGACTTCCGAGCTTCGGCCAAACCGCCCACAGGCAACTTCTTCTATGGGCCCTACTTCGTATCACAGGGCTCTCAGATGCTGATGATGGGCAGCGACGGAAAGACGAGCAGCGTCTGGTCCTCGACCGACGGCTCGACGTGGCAGTCCATCGCGGCACCCGGATCGTTCGGGGCGCCCGGCCTGCGGTTCGTCGTCCTCGGCTTCGCCGACGACGGCAACGGCGGCCTGGTCGCGGTCGGCGATGGGTTCGGGGCCGGCAGCAAGGTCGTGGCCACGGCCTGGCACTCGCGCGACGGCAAGACCTGGTCGCCGGCCGCGGTCGATTTCCCCGACGACACCGAGATGATCGGTCTGGCCGGGCGGCCGGGCGGGCTCGTCTCCGCCGGCAACGGCGTGGCCTGGTTCTCGCAGGACGGATCGAACTGGACCGTCGTCGCTCTCCCAAACGCCACCGGCTACATACCGCGGGCGGTCCGGGCCTGGGCCGGCGGGTACGCAATCATCGCCGTCTCGAGCGGCAACGACGCGCGCCACTCCAAGGCGTGGATCTCGTCCGACGGCACGCACTGGAATGAGGCGGCGGCAACGCTGACCGGTTTCGAGGCCCAGGATCTCGTGGCCTATGGGAGCGGGCTCGTAGCCGTCGCCGGCGCCTCGCTGCTGGGGCAACAGCACGAGGCGACAGTCTGTCCTGCGCCAAGCCATGGGACGCCAACGGGATAAGCAGGGCTACCTGGTATCGACGCCGGAAGCAGCGCGCAGACA
>CAZGUS010000083.1:0-11465 GCA_964529245.1 uncultured Anaerolineaceae bacterium | reverse complement strand
ACGAGAAGTACCACATCGTCGCCAAGGTCAACATCGAGTTCAACCCGTACCAGGCGCAGCGGTTCCGCGACTGGATCATTCTTAGCGTCGAGAAGAACCGCGGCGGCCAGGACAATGTCGATCTGGAGTTCGAGAAGCACTTCGAGTACTCCTGCTTCGATCCGAACGGTCGAACGGTGGTGGAGAAGCTGATCGAAGAGCGCCTCTACAACGACTGAGCCACAGCGGCCGACGAGGGCGCGATGAGCTACACGCGCGGCCCCGGCGACGGCGGCCGGCGGCCTTTCGTGCGGCCTGCGGATGACCCGCCGGGCACGAGCCGTCTCTTTGTCGCGGTGCCGGTCGCGCAGGACGTTCGTGAGGCCGTCGGGCGGCTCATGGAGCAGCTTGCCGGCGCCCCGATCGACGTCCGCGGCCCGGGACAGCCGCGCTGGGTCCGAGTCGACGGGCTGCATCTGACGCTCCGGTTCCTGGGTGCGACTCCGGATGGCCGCGTCGGCGAGCTGGCTGCGGCCCTGGCCTCCGCCGCGCAGGGAGTGGCGCCGTTCCGGGTCGAGCTCGGGGGTGGCGGCGCGTTTCCGGATGCGCGCCGGCCGCGCGTGCTGTGGATCGGCATCGGAGCCGGAGCGCCGGAGCTCGGAGCGCTGGCGCGGCGTCTGGACGGCGAGCTGGAACGTCTCGGTTGGCCCCCGGACCGGCGCCCGTTTGCGGCGCATCTGACGCTGGCCCGGACCGACGGTGTGGCCGGCGCGGACGAGAAGGCGGCGCGCCTCATCGAATTGGGGCGGGGTGTCCGGCTGGGATGGATGGCCGACAGCCTGGTCCTGTACAAGAGCCTGTTGGGCCACGGCCCGACGCGCTACGAGGTTCTCGCGCACGAAGGCCTGGGGGAGGTCCAGCTCTAGCTCGTGCGCCGGAAGGCCATCGCCTGCGCCGGCAACGCGGGGCGCGAGCCGTTCCGACGTGCACGGCCGCCTTGCGCGGAGCCATTCGAAAGCCGTAGGCTTTCGAGCCAGCCGTCTCGATTGGGGCGGGAGGGGCAATTACCCGCAGGTCGCCGGTCTGTCGGCGGGAGGAGTCGGATGGTCGAGCGCACGCGCTACATGCTGGACGAGGACAAGATCCCTCGAGCCTGGTACAACATCGCCGCGGATCTGCCCGTTCCGCAAGCGCCGCCGCTCCATCCGGGGACGCACCAGCCGCTCGGTCCCGCCGATCTGGCGCCGCTCTTCCCCATGGCGCTGATCATGCAGGAGGTCTCGAGCGAGCGCGAAATCGAGATCCCCGAGCCCGTCCGGAACCTCTACAAGCAGTACCGACCGAGCCCGCTCGTTCGCGCCCTGCGCCTCGAGAAGGCGCTCGACACTCCGGCGCACATCTACTACAAGAACGAGGCCGTCAGCCCCGCCGGAAGCCACAAGCCGAACACCGCCATCCCGCAGGCTTTCTACAACAAGCAGGAAGGCATCAAGCGCATCGCCACCGAGACCGGCGCCGGCCAGTGGGGCAGTGCCCTTGCCTACGCCGGCGCGATGTTCGGCCTGGAAGTCAAGGTCTACATGGTTCGGGCCAGCTACGACCAGAAGCCATACCGGCGCCTCATGATGGAGACCTACGGCGCGAGCGTGGTGGCCAGCCCGAGCATGGAAACGGCCGCCGGCCGGGCGATTCTGGCCGAGCATCCGAACAGCACCGGGTCGCTGGGCATCGCCATCAGCGAAGCCGTCGAAGACGCGGTTATGCGTGACGACACGCACTACTCGCTGGGCTCCGTGCTCAACCACGTCATGCTCCACCAGACCGTCATCGGCCTCGAATCCATCCAGCAGATGGAGATGGCGGGCGAGGAGCCCGATGTCATCATCGCCTGCGCGGGCGGCGGCTCGAACTTCGCAGGTCTGACCTTCCCCTGGCTGGGCCAGACGTTCCGCGGCGGTCGCAAGTACCAGGTCATCGCGGTTGAGCCCGAGGCGGCGCCGAGCATGACCCGCGGCCGCTACGCGTACGACTACGGCGACACCGCCAAGATGGCGCCGATGGTCAAGATGTACACGCTCGGCCACGACTTCATCCCGGAGCCGATCCACGCCGGCGGGCTGCGCTACCACGGCATGTCGCCGCAGGTGAGCCTGCTGAAGCACGAGGGCTTCATCGAGGCCCGCAGCGTCCACCAGCGCCCCAGCTTCGAAGCCGGTATCCAGTTCGCCAGGACCGAAGGCCTGATCCCCGCCCCCGAGTCGACGCACGCGATCCGCGTCGCGATCGACGAGGCCCTCGCGGCCAAGAAGTCGGGCGAGAAGAAGGTCATCCTGTTCAACCTGTCGGGCCACGGCTACTTCGACATGTCGTCCTACCAGCGCTACCTCGCCGGCGAGCTCGAGGACTACGAGTATCCGGCCGAGGAAGTCAGGCTTGCCCTCGAGTCCGTCGAGGCTTAGCGGCGCACCACAGTAATCCCGGGCAAATGAAAGAGCCGCGCGGGACCGCGCGGCTCTTTCGATTCCGGTCGAGGCGCCGGAATTCGGGTAGCCGATCACTGGAGGAGGAGATAGCGACCGGCTCGGAAGGACTGCTCGAGAGGCGGAGAGCGGGTCGCTCCGGGGGGAGCGAAGCGACCCGTCGATGCGACCGCTCACCTGAGCGATCGTCGCCTCGCCATTGCTGGCGAACGCAAATATCATGACTAATACATCCGCCCCTGGCATCGTCAATCCTCCGTACTCGACGGCACACGTTCGGAGTCCCGGAATCGGGCCATGCGGAACTTCACCGAATCGAGGCGCGATGACGTAGCATCTGGGCATGCCACGACTCGCGTGTTTCTCCTGCGGACGGACCCTCTGGGCAACCGCTCCGCTCGCGGCGCTCTTCGCCGAGGAGCGTCGCTGCCCGCGCTGCGGCAAGGCCCTGAGCGACGATCGCCGAGTGTGGGACCGGCGCCAGTTCGCCCGGCGCGAGAGGGGATCGGCGACCTCACCGGTCGGTCAGGAAAGGCGCGGCGAGGACCGCCGGATGGTCCGCCGCCGACGCAGCGCAGCCTGAGCGACACAGCGTCGCAGCGCCGGAATTCAGGGTGCCCGGACGAGCCTCGAGCAGCTTTACGTGCGAAATTCGGCTGACCGCGTCTAGAGCTGACCGCGTCTAGAAGAGGCTGTCGTCCGACTTGGGCGGCTCCACGAGTCGATTCCGCAACGCGAATGCCACTGCCTCGAGCTTGGAGTGCACTCGCAGCTTGCCCATGATGTTCTGGACGTGCGTGCGCAGCGTGTTGGGTGCGATGTAAAGGCGCTCGCAGATCTCGGGCGTGGCCAGTCCCTCGGTCAGGGCTTTTAGCACTTCCAGTTCGCGAGGCGTGAGCGGCTCGATCTGGCGACGCTCGGTGCCGCGCTCTCGTGCCGCGGCGACACGCTGGGCGATGCCGACGATCACCGAGCGGGGCAGGAGAGTCTCGCCCGCGTATGCGGCCCGGACGGCGTTGACCACCTCGTCGATCGCCCGATCCTTGGTCAGATAGCCGTCCGCTCCGGCCTGAATCGATTCGAGCACCGTCTCGTCGTCCGTGAGTGCCGTGAGCATGACAACTCGAGCGGCGGGCCAGCGAGCCTTGATGGCGCGGGTAGCCTCGGCCCCGGTCCCATCCGGCAGGCGATAGTCCATCAGCACGACGTCGAGCCGCTCTCTGGCCATGGCCTTGGCCTCTGCCACGCTGCCTGCGACGCCGGCGACGATGATGTCCGGCTCGCGGCTGAGCATCTGCGAAAGGGCACCGGTCAGGAGCTGATGGTCGTCGACAAGGAGGACCCGGATCGGTCTGGTCTCGCCATACGATTCGACCATTTCTGGTGATCCTTCTTGCGAATCAACGACGGCGGGGTGGAAAACCCAGCGGATACCGGCCCCAGCGCCTCTTGCATTCTAATCAGACTTTCGGGAGGCGCGCACTCATTCATCCGAGTGGGGCGCCACGCACCGGTGGAGTACCCCGGACGGGCACCTGCCCGCCCGCCGGCTGCCGGCCACGGAGGCCGTCATCTCGGGCCAGATCATGCGGCGATCTCCCGAACTCGGGCTCGCGCGCCGCATAATGACGGCGTGAGAGTATCGATCGTTGGCTTCGGGCTGATCGGCGGCTCAATCGCTCGCGCCCTGCGAACCCGCGGCGTGGCGGGCGCCTGGCACTTGACCGCCTGGAGCCGCACGCCGGGACCGGTCCGGCGGGCCGTCGAGGACGGCGTTCTCGACGTGGCCGCCGACACACTGGCCGCGGCGGTGCGCGGCTCGGACCTGATGATCCTGGCCGCGCCGCCGCTGACGTGCCTGGACCTGATCGACGAAATCGGCGGCACACTGCGCTGGCTGCTGCCGGAAGACGCCACCGTCACGGATACGGCCAGTACGAAGGCCCGAATAGTGGCCAGGGCCGACGCGGTTCGGCTGCCATTCATCGGCGGCCACCCGATGGCGGGTCGTGAGGTCAGCGGCTACGTCGCGGCGCTGCCGGATCTCTTCGTCGGGCGGCCGTGGGTGACGGTGCCCGGAGCATCCGCCCGGCTTCTCGACGCGGAGCGGATGGGTGAGCTGATCGAAGCCTGCGGCGCAGTCCAGGTTCCGATGCTGGCCGGCGCGCACGACGACGCCGTCGCGGCCATCAGCCACATGCCCCTGGTGGTCTCGGCCGCTCTGGTCGAGGCAATCGCCGGTGGTCTCGGCGCCCCAGAGCGCGTCGACTGGTTGGCGACCGAAGCCCTGGCCGCGACGGGCTGGGCCGGCATGACGCGCCTGGCTCGCGGCGAGCCCTCGATGGGCGCCGGGATAGTCGCGACGAATTCGGCCGCCATCGCCGCGCGGCTGCGGGACGTGCGGGCCGCCATCGACCAGTGGCTGGTCGAGCTCGAGCGCAAGGGCGGCCCGGATGCCGAGGCGCTCCGGCTGCGCTTCCTTTCAGCGAAGAACAGGCTCGAGGATCCGGAGTAGATGGCTGCGGGGACGGAGCTCGTCTATGCCGTGCCACGCGAGTTGCTTATGGGCGACGCGGCCTGGCGCGGCGTTCGGACGGTTGATGCTGAGCCGATACTGGCGCGGCTTGATCTCGGCGAGTTCTATCCGAGGCCGGCGGCCGAGACCGACACCACGATCAAGCAGATCATCCCGTATCTGATCCTGCGCGACGCCGATCGGATATTCCTCATGAAGCGCACGCGGGCCGGCGGCGACGCACGCCTCCACGACCACTACACGATCGGCGTTGGCGGTCACATGAACCCCGGCGACGAGTCTGTCCTGGCCTGCCTGGCACGCGAGTGGGCCGAGGAGCTGGTCGCGAGCTTCGTCCCCGAATTCGAGTTCCTCGGGCTGCTCAACGACGACGAGGTGGAGGTGGGCAGGCACCATCTGGGCGTCGTCTACGTGGCCGACGCCGCCGGTCGACCGGTCTCCGTACGCGAAACGGACAAGCTCGTCGGCGCGTTCGAGTCGATCGATACGGTGCGGGGGGTCTACGGCCAGATGGAAACTTGGAGCCAATTGGTCATCGATGTACTCGGCGACCGAACCTCCGGCCCGCGGCCTGAGTCTCACCTGTGAGCGACCAGACCGGTCCCCCGAGAGAGCGTGGCATGTTCGTCAAGGAAGCCTACCTCCAGTCCGACGTCGTCCGGGCCCCAGTCGATGCCAGGGACGATCGCAGCCGAGCCATCGACACCAGATTTGCTGAGGCGCTCTCGGACGAGTTGAGCGGCGCCTATCGTCTGGCCGGCTATCTCCTGGCCGATGCCGCGGAAGCTCAGGACGCCGTCCAGGAGGCTTCCGTGAGGGCCTGGCGCGGGCTCTCGAATCTGCGTGAGCAGGACAAGTTCCATTCCTGGTTCAGCCAGATCCTGGTCAACGTCTGTCGCACCAGGCTTCGAAAGCGCTCTCGTCAGCGCACCCTCGACGTAGACGAGGTCGATCTCGAAGGCGGCGATCCTTTCCGCTCGGCGCTTGCTCGCGACGCCGTCGGCCGGGCGCTCTCCAGCCTGAGCACGGAGCTCCGGATGGTCGTCGTTCTGCGCTACTGGGGGGACCTCCCACTTGCCGACATAGCCGACCGGTTGGGCATTCCGGTCGGCACGGTCAAGTCACGACACCATGCTGCCCTGCAGACGCTGCGCCGCCGCATCGAACCGGCGACAGGGGGCACCAGATGAGCGATTCGGACTTCGACATGGAAGAGCGGCTGCGGCGGTTCGCAGCGAGCACGAGGACTCCGCCACTCCCCGCCGAGACGGCGGCTCTCCCGTGGGCGGTTCAGTCCGAGAGCCGGCGGCCGGGCTTTCTGGGCCGGCTTCGCTCGATCGACCCCGGTTGGGGCCGCGCCGGGCGGGCCGTCTACGGCGCCGTGCGCATAACCGCCACTCTGGCCGTGGCGTTCGGGATCCTTCTCGTCGTCGGCCAGACTCGGACCGGCGGCACCGCCTCCGAGATCGTCGTGCCGGTGGCCTCGCCCCGCCAATCGCCCCTGGCCGGCGCGCCGTCCGGGCCGGAGGTGGTGGTCCTGCCCACCAGCGGCGTGGTCGACGACGTGATGGCGAGCTACGTGACCGGTGGTGTGAGTCAGGCCGAGGCGGATGGGGCAGCCGCCGTAGTGGTTCAACTCGACACGCTCGGCGGCAGCGAGAGCTCGATGACGACGATCTACAAGGCGCTCGAGAACGCCACTATCCCCACGATCGTTTGGGTCGGACCGTCAGGCGCAAAGGCGGCCAGCGCCGGGACGTTCATCACACTCTCGGCGGGCCTGGCCTACATGGCCGACGGCACGAACATCGGGGCCGCCTCGCCGGTCGCCGCAGGCGGCGGCGACCTGGCCGCCACCTATGGTCAGACCGAGGCCGACAAGGTTCTGGCCGACGCCGAGGCCGCGATTCGCAGCATCGCCCAGCTGCGCCACCCGCTGGCCGTCGATTGGGCCGTCACCACGGTCGCCAACGCGCAGTCGTACACAGCCCAGGAGGCCCTGACGGCCCATGGCATAAACGGCGTCGCCGACAGCATCGACCAGGTCGTCAGCCAGGCCGACGGCCAGACCGTCACCGTCAACGGCGCGCAGGTGGTCGTCCACACCAAGGGCGCGTCGACGGTCACGCTCAACGAGGACGCGATTCAGTCGATTCTCCAGGGCCTGGACGACCCGAACATCGCCTTCATCCTGCTTGTCATCGGCGTCCTTTGCGTCGTGGTCGAGTTCTTCCACCCGACCCTGGTTGTGGGGCTGCTCGGCGCCTTTGCCCTCGTGCTGTCTTTCTACGGGTCGGGCAGCCTGCCGCTGAACGTTCTGGGCGTCGCCCTGGTGATACTCGGGATAGCGATGATCGTGCTGGAACCGAACTTGCCCAGTCATGGCTTGCTGATGCTGGCCGGGCTCATCAGCTTCGTCGTGGGCGGCGTCGCCTTCTATGGGTCGCCCGGTCCGTACCTGCCCACTGCCACGGTGGCGTGGCCGATCATCGCCACGATGGCCGCCGCAGCGGCGGCGTACGGGCTCCTCCTCGTCCGGACGCTGCTACGAATGAGAAACCGGGCTGTGCCGGTCGGCTCGGGCATGGTCGGCACCGTGAATGTCATAGGCATGATCGGTACCGTGGAGAAGGATCTGGCCCCGCTCGGAACCGTCTACGTCGCCCGCGAGGCGTGGACGGCCAGGCTGGCCGGAGAAGGAAGCGCCCTTCGGGGCACTCAGGTAAAGGTCGTCCGGAAGGAGGGCCTCGTGCTGGTCGTCGAGCCAGTGGCGTAGGGATCGAGGAGATCCCGCCGCCGGGGACAAGCTCACCGGGCCGCGAGGTGTTCGCCCGCCGGAGCCGCCCAATTGGGCCGCAACATCGCTGGAGGTATCGGGATGGATACAACTGGGACATCGGTTGTTCTGATCGTCGTGATCGTGCTGGCATTCCTGGTGATCGCCGTGGCCGCGCTGTCGCTGCGCATCGTGCCGCAGTGGGCTCAGATGGTCGTGTATCGCTGGGGCCGGACCGACAAGTCGTTGGTCCGCGAGCCGGGCCTCAGGTTTCTGATCCCGATGGCCGACAAGGGCGCGATCGTCGACCTGCGCGAGCAATTCATCGAAGTGCCGCGCCAGACCGCGATCACGAAAGACAACGCGCCCCTGGGCGTCGACTTCCTGATCTACTGGAAGATCGTGGAGCCGCTCATGAGCCAGGTCAACGTCAAGAACTTCGCCGGCGCTCTGCAGGGCGTCGCCGCCACATCGCTGCGATCCGTGATCGGCGACATTCCGCTTGACGACGTGCTTTCGCAGCGGGAGAAGATCAACGAGACGCTCCGGCTCAAGCTCGACGAGGTCACCGAGCGCTGGGGCGGCAAGGTCACGACCGTGGAGATCCGCGAGATCCTGCCCCCGCCCGCGGTGCAGGAGGCGATGAACCGGCAGCTTTCCGCCGAGCGAACCCGCCGGGCCGTGATCACCGAGTCCGAAGGCACCCGCCAGGCCACGATCAACGTGGCCGAGGGCGACAAGCAATCGGCGATCCTGCGTGCAGAGGGCGACCGGCAGGCTGCCATCCTGCGAGCCCAGGGCTTCAGCGAGGCGCTGAACACGATCTTCGGGGCCGCCAAGAACATCGATCAGAAGACGATGACCCTGCAGTACCTCGACGCTCTCAAAGCCCTGGGAAGCGGGCCGGCGACCAAGTTCATCATCCCGCTCGAATTCACGCAGTTGCTTGGCCCGCTCGGCGCCATGGTGCAGTCCGGCATGCAGGCGGGAGACGGTGGTTCGGGCCTGAAACGCAGCTAGCAACAACCCGTCCCGGGCGTCCGGCGTCGTTTCGGGCCAGGTCGGAGTTGCGGAACGACGCAGCCTCCCGTGCCATTTGGGCTAGGCCCCTTGGGGACTATCCCGTTGGTACGGGAGGCTGCCTATAATCAGGCCGTCCTAGAAGCGTCCCGGTCTTTGGGGGCGGCTGTCCGCCACGGTACCGAATGCACGGGTGCGTCCGTTCCAACCAGGTGAGTCGATGGCCGTCAGGATCCTAGTAGTAGATGCCGACCCGACAGTCCAGCGGGCCCTCGGCAATGCGCTTACCCAGGCCGGGTATCAGGCGATCGCCCTCAGCGATGGCGCCGAAGCTTTGCGAGTCGTCCGCTCGGACAGGCCAGCGCTGGTTCTGATCGCGGCCAACCTTCCCGGCGTCGACGGCTTCACGATCGTGAGCCGGCTGCGCATGGAGGATGGGCCCTCGACCCACACCCCGGTCATCCTCCTGCTGGCCGAGAACGAGGCCGAGCACCGCGGCAAGGCCCTGCGATCGGGCGCCGACGACTACCTGATCAAGCCGTTCCATCCGGCCGAGCTCATGGCTCGAATGCGCAGCCTGCTGTCCCGGTACGCGCCGGCCGACGCGGCCCCGATCCCGGCTCACCGGCCCACTCCTGCCGCGGCCTCCCGCCGCCGCGAGCCGGCCCGAGTCATCCTGTTCTACGGCGCGAAGGGTGGAGTCGGCACTACCACCATCGCGATCAACACCGCCATTGCCCTCCACAAGGAACTGGGCAAGAAGGTCTGCCTGATCGACGCCAACCTGCAGTTCGGCGACCACCGCGTGTTCATGGACCTCGGTCTGGACAAGATGAGCGTTGTCGATCTTGCGACGTCGCCGGGCTTCGACCTGGAGCTCATGCGCCAGATCCTCGTGAAACACGAATCCGGCGTGGATCTGCTGCTGGCGCCGCCATCCCCCGAAACCGCCGAACTCGTAACCTCGGACCATCTGCCCGAAATCATCAACATGATGTCCACCGAGTTCGACTACATCGTCCTCGACGTGGACAAGCGGCTCGACGAAGTCAATCTGCGGATCATGGACGTCGTCCAGACGATCTACGTCGTCATGACGGCGGACCTGCCGTGTCTGAAGAACGTTCGCCTCGTCCTTGAGACGATCGGCCACCTCGGCTATTCCGACGAGAAGGTGAAGCTGATCCTCAACCGGTCGAATGCGTTCACCGGCATCAACGTGAAGAACGCGGAGACCGCGCTCAAGCGCCGCATCGACTATCAGATCGTGAATGAGTATCGCGCCGCGATCGGAGCGCTCAACAGCGGCGCCCCGTTCATGTACACCAAGTCGGACTCGTTGCTGGGCCGGAACATGCTCGAGTTCGTGAAGCAGATGGACAAGGACCTGACGGAGCATCCGACCCCAAAGGTCGCCCGGTAGCGGTCCGTCCCGGCTCGTGCGAGATGGGCGCGCGCCTGGTGAAGGCCCAGATAAGCCGAAATTGAGCATGCGGGCGTAGCGTCGCCGCCGTGCTTGCGTCATTGCTTTCGGCCACCGTCTACGGTCTCGACGGGCGCATCGTTCGCGTCGAGGTCGACGTCGCGCCCGGGCTGCCCGGCTTCACGATCGTCGGGCTCGCGGACACGTCCTTGCAGGAGGCGCGGGAGCGGGTCCGGGGCGCGATCCGAAACAGCGGTTACGAGTACCCGCCACGTCGTATCACCGTCAACCTGGCCCCGGCCGACCTGCGCAAGGCAGGCGCCTCGCTCGATCTGGCGATCGCGCTCGGCATAATGGTCGGCTCGGAGCAGCTCAAGGCCACGGGTCGATGGGCGGTCCTGGGCGAGCTGTCTCTCGGCGGGGATCTCCGTCCTGTGCCGGGGCTGCTGCCGATGGTCGCCGCGCTGGCGAGGCGGCGGGTGAAGCGCGTGATCGTGCCCGCCGACGGAGCCGCCGAAGCGTCGCTGGCGGACGGCATCGAGATCATTCCGGCCGCCACTCTGGCCGAAGCTGCCGTGCTCGCTCGCTCGAATCGGCTCGGGCATGCGAGGGCTACGCCGCCCCGCGTGGAGCTGGCCGACCTGCTGGCCCTCGACCCGGATGGGGGAGTGGCGAACCAGGCAGCCGACGGGCAGAGTTCAGCAGGCGCGGGAGGCGGGCCGGACCTGGCCGAGGTTCGGGGTCAGCTGGAGGCCCGGCGCGCACTGGAGATAGCCCTTGCCGGCGGCCACTGCCTGGTAATGATCGGTCCGCCCGGATCGGGCAAGACGCTCCTTGCGAGGACCATCCCGGGACTGCTGCCGGCCCTCGACGATGAGGAGTCCAGGGTGGCCACCATCATCGCCTCGGTCGCCGGGACCTCTCCGATCAGAGGCCTGATCAGGCGGCGGCCCTTCCGAGCGCCTCACCACACCATTTCCTATGCGGCCATGGTTGGCGGCGGCCCGCACCTCTCGCCCGGCGAGGTCACGATGGCGCACAACGGAATCCTGTTCCTGGATGAGCTGCCGGAGTTCGACCGGGGCGCCCTCGAAGCGCTCCGCCAGCCCCTCGAGGACGGGCAGGTTGCGATTGCCCGAGTGGGTCGGGCGGCCGTGTTTCCTTGCAGGTTCCAGCTCTTTGCGGCCATGAACCCGTGCCCGTGCGGACATGCCGGCGAGGGCGATGGAAGGTGCCGTTGTCAACCGGCCC
>CAZGUS010000082.1:0-11557 GCA_964529245.1 uncultured Anaerolineaceae bacterium | reverse complement strand
GCGTCTTGATGACGGGCGGCTCCAACGGCAAGAACCGCATCGCTTCCGCCGAGTTGTACGACCCAAGCACCGGCAAGTTCACCCTGACCGGCTCGCTGACCGCCTCACGAGTCCGCCACACGGCGACGCTGCTGTCCGACGGCCGCGTCCTGCTCACCGGCGGCTTCAATACGACCACGTCGAGCCTCAGCACCGCCGAGATCTACAACCCTTCGACCGGCAAGTTCACCAAGACCGGCGGCATGACGACCGGTCGGGCCCACCATGACGCCGCGCTGCTCCCGGATGGCCGGGTCCTGATCGCGGGCGGCGACAATGGCAAGAAGGCGCTCGCAACGTCCGAGATCTGGGACCCCACCACGGGCAAGTTCACCAAGACTGGCTCGATGACGGACGCGCGCGAGTGGGGGATGGCCGTCACGTTGTCGGACGGCAGCGTACTGGTGGTCGGTGGCTGCGACACGGACTGCTACACGCTGGACTCTGCCGAGGTCTACTCCGAAACTACGGGCACCTTCACCGAAGTCGGGGCAATGGACGATTCGCATTTCCTGGGGACCATGACAGTCCTCTCCGATGGCACGGTGCTCGTAGCCGGCGGAGCCACAGGTGACACGGTCCTCGACTCGGCGGAAATCTACAACCCCACCAGTGAGACCTTCACGACCGTCTCCTCCTCGTTGACCCAGCCTCGGGAAGATGATGCGGCGGTGGTGCTCTCGGACGGCCGGGTGGTCATGTTCGGCGGCGATGACGGCACAGTCGACCTCAGCACGATAGAGATCTTCGGCCCTCCCACCTCCGCGACCTGATCCACCTGGAGACGCAAACGCGGCGCCAGCCGGGCGTCGCACCTGAATAGCGCTTCGGCCCTGCGGCCGCCGGTGTAACAGCCGGCGGCCGCAGCCGCGTCCGACCTCGACATTCGCACGTTCGGACGAACGATCGGGCCGGGAGCGGAGTCATTCCTTCAGACGGTCGGATGACGCGTGCCCGGCGTGCCCGGCGGGAACTCCGGCCGCACGGCGCCGACTAGACTTGCTTACGGCTCGATCGAAGGACCGGCCGGCGGGAGGGGCGACGAGGGAGTGGAGACGATGCGATGACATCGGAATCGGAGTCGGGGCCGGGGAAGTGCCCGGCATGTGGCACCACGCTCATCTTCCGTGGTCAGACGACGTGCCAGCACTGCGGCACGGCAGCCGTGGCTCCGGTCGTCTCGCCCGGTGCGGCGACGACATCGTGGGGCGGTGCCACTGCCGGGTTGTCGGCCACGCCCGGGGCAGTCTCGACGCCCGGGCTTACGACCACGCCCCTGACCGGGACCACGACCGCCGGCGTCGCGACTCCCGGCAGGTCCGCGCCCGCGCCGGTCGCACCGGCCGAGCCCGTCTCCACCCCGCAGCCGGCTTCCGCTCCGCCGACCCAGCCACCGACTGCCCGCCCCGCCGCACCGCGCCCGGGCTTCCCTGCCCCCGGCGCGGAGCCCCAGGCTCAGCAGCCGCGGACCAAGCCGCATGTGTTCGGGCAGCCGGGAACAGGGCCTTCGGGTTGGCAACAAGGCACGCCGCCCGCCTCGGCGCCGGGGACCGCACCCGGCACGCTGCCCGACCCTGAGGCGTGGAACCAGTGGCAGAACCAGGACGCGTGGACGCGTCGGCAGCAGTGGCCGCCCCGGCGGACGACCGCCCGCCAGAGTGGCGCCAACTGGGCGGCTCTGGTCGCGGGCGGGTTCGTTGTGGTCGCCCTGCTGGGCATCATCGGCCACTCTGGTTCCGGCCAGGGCAGCGGCCAGGCATACGACACGCCGTACATGGTCTTCGACACCGATTCCCCGCCGCCCGACGTCATCCCGGCCGACACGCCCGAAACGGCCTTCGTGCCGGCGACGTTCCCGGCGGTCGACCCGCTGGTGGCCACGGGTGCGCTCAACACGGCCCGATCCGACGCCACCGCGACCCTGCTCCCCGATGGCCGTGTCATCGTCATCGGCGGCGCGAAACTCGACGGCAGCGCGCACGCGCCGCTTTCATCGGTCGAGTCGTACGAGTCCAAGACCGGCAAGTTCTCCCCGGCCGGCGACATCCTGACGGCGCGCATGGGTCACACCGCCACGCTCCTACAGGACGGAACCATCCTCGTCGCCGGCGGCGAGGACGAGCAAGGAAACACGTTCGCCTCGGCCGAGATCTACGACCCCGACACAGCCAAGTCCCATCCGACGGGCGACATGACGGAGGCCAGGACCGGCGCCACGTCGGTGCTGCTCGATGACGGCTCAGTGCTCGTCATGGGCGGCTTCGACAGCTCCAAGAGCCCGGTGGTCTCGGCCGAGCTGTACGACCCCGCAACCGGCACGTTCACGTGGGTCGAAGACATGCCTTGGAACGGGGGAGCCGTGACCGCCGTCAAGCTCCAGAACGGCGTCGTGCTGGTGGCCGGCGGCCAGGACTCCACTTACTCGACGACGAATGCCATGGCGACGTACGACCCGGCGTCGCAGTCGTTCGGCTACGCAGGCAGGATGCTCGACGCCCGGGAGGGCGCGACGTCCTGCCTGCTTCCCGACGGCAGCGTCCTGATCGTCGGCGGCTACGGCCCGGGTGGATTGGTCGACACCACGGCCGAGACCTACGACCCCAACGGCTCGAGCCCGGCCACGTCTATAACGCTCGGTGAGTATCACGGCGGAGGCACCGAGACGGTGCTTTCCGACGGCTCGGTGCTCATCGTCGGCGGTGTCGACGACGCCGGCAATCCGAGCGCCGGCGTCGAGCGTTACTACCCCGGATCGAACATCACGACCCCGATCGGAACGATGGCCGAGGCCCGCTCCGGTCAGACGGCGACGCTTCTGGACGACGGTACTGTGCTCATCGCCGGTGGGTGGTCTTCCCAGTCGACCCTCGTTACCGCCGCGGGCCTCTACCTGCCGGATTCGAAGCCTCTCGCGACGCCGGGGGCCACCACGCCCGTGGCCGCCTCGCCTTCGCCGCTGCCCACCGCCCGCTGAGCGGAACGGTCTCGCCGGCAGGGCCGTGAGGATCCCGCCGGCCTCGAGTACCTGGACCTCTTTCGAGGCCTGCGGCCTGCCCCGTATCCGCACCTTACCGAACCCGAGAGTACCGAACCCGACGAACGGGCTCGAAGCGTCATGACCAATGTCTTATTGCCAGCCGTGACCACTGCGGGAGACTTCATCCCGCATGGAATAGCGGTAGAGGTGCGGCCAGATGACGAGCGGCAAGACTCCCCGCGCCCGGCAATCCGGCCCGGGTGCGTCCGGCACCGGTGCCACGGGCGACGGCGTCGCCGTCCCGGCACGGCCGGACGAGACTTCGGTCGAGCGCGTGGACGGTACCGGCGAGAGCCGGCATGCGGTCTCGAGCACCCCAAACTCACGCCGTGTGACCGCCGCGGCGGCCGCGGCTGGTGCAGCCGCCTCCGAATCCACCGCCGATCCCGCCCGATCCGTCCCGTCCGCACGTAAGGAAAGCGACGTCGCCGTCGCCGCCGCCTCTGCCGCAGCGGCTGCCGCCGTCGCCGCGGTCAGCGCCGCGATCGCAGCCACCGCAGCCACCAGGGCGACGGACACCGACACCGCCAGGACCGCGCCGGCCGTCAGAAAGAAGCGGGTTTCCGCCGCTGCGGCCGCCGCCGGGGCCGCCGCCGCCCAGCCGGTACTGCGCGTCGGGGCCGACGCGGCCGAAATCGCGCCCCCGCCCGAGACGAAGTTGGAGCGCAAACCGATCGCCGCCGCAGTCGCGAAGAAGCCCGATCCGAAGCGCCCGTCCGCCGCCCAGGTTCTGCCTGAGGCCGAGGTGCTGCCGGCGGAGGAGCAGCTGCCCGCGGCAACTTCGGTCGCCGACGAGAAGCCGGCTCACTCGTTCCCCGTCTTCCCCCCGCCGTCGTTCCCCGCGACGCGCGCCGGGCACGTCCCTTCGAGCTTTGCCGAGGCCGTCGCGGCCGCCGCGACGCCACCCACCTCGGCTCCGGCGGATATCGGTCCGGTCGTCGCGGACACCCTGCAGCCGAGCCGGACCGGCTTCGTGGTCGGCAAGCACCCCGAGCTGCCGAAACATGCCGGCCTGACCCGGTTCGAGGACCTGGAGGTGCCGACCCTGCCCGGCATGATCCGGGCAGTGCCGGTGAAGCCCGTGCCCGTGAGGGCCACGCCGGCGCATCAGGCGACCGAGCCGCTCTTCTCCAACGAAGGCGTCGTTCGGGAGTCGGGCGCGAATCACCAGAACCTGTTCCGGCGCCTGATCGCGGTCATCCTGGGCGTCGCCGCCGCACTGGCAGCCGCCGGCACGGCCTTCGGCCATGGCCTCGCCTCGCATCTGCGACCCGGCAAGCCGGCGGCCGCTTCGGAGCCCGCCGGCCTCGTCGGAGCGGCCGTGGTCGACCTGCCCGCTCCCGGCCCGACCGCCGCTCCGTCCGGAGCTGCGCTCAAGAAGGTCGGCGGGCCGTCGAGGGCCGCCGGCCTCGCCGCGCCGCTGCTGGCGCTTCGGGCTCGCCTCGCTCTCGGCGCCGGCGCCGTAGTCGCCGGTGCAACCGCCGCCGGCACTACCGTCGCTCGGTCGCTGCGCAAGATCGGCGGCCGCGACGGCGCCCTTCAGCCGGTCACGGTCGAGGCCGATTCCATGCCGGCGGAGCGCAGGCGGCGCAGGGCGCCAATCTTCTGGCTCGTGTTCGGCGGTTTCTTTGTCATGCTCTACGGCTCGCTCGTCCTGACGGGCTGGGTGCTGCCTTCGATGGCGTCTTCGAGCAGCGACCCGTTCGCCGGCGGAAGCTCGACCCCGGCCGTCGCCGGCGTCGACCCGACGGCCACCTGGGCCGTGACCGTGACCCCGGGCGGCACGCTGAGCCCGACCGCCACGACCGGCAAGCCGACCCCCTCCGCCTCTCCGACCTCGGGCCCCACGGTCAAGCCCACCCCGAAGCCGACGCCCAAGCCGACCGCCAAGCCGAAGCCGAAGCCAACCCCGAAGCCGACGCCCGTCGACTTCGTGACCTTCTACGCTCAGGGTGCGAGTGACGGCGCGAACGCGGCCAACTACACGATGGTCCACGGAACTTCGTATACCGCAACGGGCCACCTCGAGGTGATCATCAAGTCCCGGGGAACCTCGACTTGCACCCTGTCTGCAAATGGGCTCAACTCGGGAACGCTGACAGTCAGCGGCGCGAGTTCGCAGGCGACGGGCTATGCCGAATGGGTCCCGCACGCCAAGAATTGGGCCGCCGACCAGTACCCCGTGACTGCCAGTTGCACTCTCAACGGGTTCACGGCGACGGCCACCCATACGATCACCATCACGTAGCCTGCGCAATCAGGTCGCAGCTACCCGGAAGGCCCCTCGAACGAGGGGTCTTCGGATTCAGGGGGCTTGAAGGTTCGGCTGCCAGCGTAGGGGCGCGACCGGGGAGAGTCGTTCGGGCCGCGGCGCCGAGTCATCGGATCCAGCCTGCGGCGCGAGCAGCGGCACGAGGCCCGACGGCTTCTTGTGAGGTTCACGTGGGCAGGTCGAATAGCTTCACCGGGACGATGGCCCTCGAGCTCGGGCCGGCGGACGGCGCCGAATGGGCTGCCGCACCTCGTTCCCGGGACGCCGACCCGATCCCGGGCGTGGCGCTCGTGGTCGACGACGAACCGCAGATCCGCGGGCTTCTCTCGACGCTGCTGCGAAATCGAGGCTGGTCCGTGATCGAGGCGGCCGACGGCACGAGCGCTCTGGCGCTGGCGCCCGAGTCGCTCGACCTGCTGGTCACCGATTACGACATGCCCTCGATCAGCGGCGTCGTTCTGGCCGAGCAGCTTCGCCTCCGCGACAAACGGTTGCCGGTGCTCATGGTCTCCGGCCATCCCGAGATCGGGGCCAAGCTGGGCACGCTGAAGGGTCCGCGAACCGCATTCGTCAGCAAGCCGTTCCCACTGCACGAGTTCATCTCGAGAGTTCGCCTGATCACCGCCTGAGCGGGTCCGGCCGGCCCACTCGACCATATACGTCCGACTTCGCTCCAGCCCCGGCCGCGACCTCCCCCCGCCGCCGGGGCTGCTTCATGGCACCGGCACGAAGTAGCCGCTGAGGTCGAAGATCAGCTGCGTGGTCGCCTTCGACGAACCGCCGGAGAAGACGGCGCTCAGCGACAGGCTGCCGTCGACCGGTACCACGATGCCGTTGGCGCGGTTGTCGGCCACCGGGAAGTTGATCGTTGAGGTTGTCGTCGGCCACGTCAGGCTCGGGGCGATGGCCACGAAACCCGCGGTGGTCTGGCCGGTGATCGTCTCGTTGGCGGAAACGGCCGCGGTGCCGGCCGGAACGTAGGACGCCAGCGAGAAGCTCTTGATCGACCCGTGAGCAAGCGGCTTTGCCAGGCCCAACCCGATCCGCGTGTCCACGGTCCTGACCGGCGGGATCGGGACGTAGGCCGCGCCGCCGGACCCGGCCAGGTAGTAGCCGGTCACGTCGAAGATGAGCTGGGTGGTGGCGCCGGCCGCCGCGACGAAGACGGCCTGGAGGGTGCCGCCGGCGCCCAGCCGGACGGTCACGTTGTTGGCCCGGTTGTCGCCCTTCGGGAAGTTGATCGTGGAGAAGCCCGGGGTGCCGGTCACGCTCGGTCCGAGGGCGACGAAGCCCGCGTTGGTCTGGGCGGTCACCGTCAGGTTGCCGGTCACCGCGGCGGCGTTCGAAGGCACGCTCGCTCCGACGGCGAAGGTGCGCGGCGTGCCGGCGTCGAAGACGTCCGCCAGCCCCGTGCCATTTCGGGTGTCGAGCGCGCGGTATGGCGTCAGGGCGAAATAGGCCGCCCCGGTGAAGTTGGGCAGGAAGTAGCCGGTGACGTCGAACAGGAGGTGCGTCGTCGCCTTCGACGCCCCGACGAAGACGGCGCCGAGCGTGCCGTCGGCGGCCAGCGCGACCGTCACGCCGTTGGCCCGGTTGTCGCCCTTCGGGAAGTTGACCGTCGAGAAGCTCGGGCTGGCGCCCACCGACGGCCCGAGGGTCACGAAGCCGGCGCTCGTCTGCCCGGTGACGGTCAGGTTGCCCGTGACGGCGATGGCGCCCGTCGGGATCGGGATAGTGCCGGCCACGCCGAACGATCGCGGCGTCTTCGAGACGAACCCGCGGGACAACCCAAGACCGATGCGCGTGTCGAGGATGCGGGTCGGATCGAGCGGGACGTAGGTGCCGGCGATGCGGGGCGCGAACGTGGCCGCGGAGCCGTTCAGGTCGAGCGCGTCGCCGCCGCCGGCCGGCTCGACCTCGATCCCGACCGTGTACGAACCCGCGGCCGGTGTCGCTCCGTCGGCCCAGTGATCGGTGGCGTTCCACTGGATGCCCGCGCTGAGGGCCACGTTGTCGTGCGACCAGTGGGTCGTCAGAGTGCCCGCCGGTCCGTACAGCTGGACGTCGACCAGGACGGAGCCGGTCACCGTCGAAACGACGCTCGTGGTGATCGACTCGGTCTGGGACTGGATCAGCGCCGTCGAGCCGACGGCGGCCGCGGTCGCGTAAGTGGAGCTCGGGAGCGACAACGCCCCAGCGGCGTAGTAGGCGTTGACCTGGTGGCGGAAATAGCCGCCGTCGTCGTCGGCGCTGTAGGACGGCGTGGTGTTGCCGTCGATCGCCGTCGGGTTGGTGACGCCGTCCCCGTCCGCGTCCGTGGCGGAGGTGGTGCCGCTCGCCCCGCCGCCGAAGAGCAACGCGATCACGCCGGCGTTCGCCACGTCGGCGAGGGCCGTGCTCGGCGCCGTCCCCAGCCACGTCTCCACGTGGTTGTCCTGGTAGTGGCCCCATGAGTCGTTCATGGCCAGCATCTTCGTGTTGCCGAGGGGTATCTGCCACAGCACCATCCGCAGGCCGACTCCGCGGACGAAGTCGCCCACGTAGCGGTCGAAGTTGGCGTAGTCGGCGGCGGCCCACCAGCTGTTGCCGCCGTCGCCGTTGATGATCCTGTCGAAGTCCGCGTCGCGGTCGGCCGGGTCGGTGAAGACGAGGTCGAACTTCGCGCCGAGCGACTGCTGGAAGGCGGTCGAACGGGTGGCCAGCGCATCTATCTGGGAGAGCGGGATGTGCTCCGAGATCGGGTCCGTGTTGGTGCCCCACATGCTCAGCTCATATCCGAGCAGCACGTTCGGCGCGTACTTGTCGCGGAGCTTGACGAACGCCCGGGCGAAGCCGTCGGCGTTGTTCGGCAGGCCGGCGAGGTCGGCGTCGGCGGTGCTGGCGACCGCGGCCGGCACCGATGCGCCGTCGTCGGTCGTGGCCGATATGGTCGCCTGCTCGATGTAGCCCCACAGGTCTGGCTCGATGTCCACGACGATCGTCTGGGAGTAGGCGCCCAGGTGCGCGAACAGGAGCGTCACGTCGGCCCAGTACGACTTCATGGTCGAGACGTTCTTGAGGTTGCCGAGGTCGGCCTGGTTCTCGGCGCCGCCGCCGGGGCTCGACTGCAGGAGCTGGTAATAGATGAACACGGGCGTCATGCCCTGGGCGACCGTATCGTCGACGTAGTAGTCGGCGAACTTGGCGCCGGCGTTCCAGGTCGACCAGCCGGTGCCGGTGTTCACGCCGCCGGACAGGTACTGGTAGCGGAACCTGTATGCGCCGCTGGCGTGCAGGGCGGCGGCGCCGCCGGGGTCGTCGGTGAGCCCCATCTCGAGATGGGTGGAGGGCCAGGCGGCGGGCGTCTCCGGCAGCGGGGCGACGACCGCGGGAGTCGCCTGAGCGGCGGCGGGAGCGGCCGGGCGAGCGGCCACGGGAGCGGCTAGGGCCGTGGCCACGGAGCTCGCCGCCGAGGCTCCGGCAGGAAGCGCGGCGGCGAGGGCGGCAATCGCCGCGAGCGCGAGCCAGCGGCGGCGGAGCGGCTTGACGGTACGCATGACCCGCAGGGTAGTCGACCGGCAAACGAAGCGGCTATCCGACAATCGGTCCATTCGGCTCGCCCCGCGCAGGCGGGCTCCTGAACTTTCCGAATTCACATCAAACCGACACGCGGCCAAAATGCGTGACGGCCGCCGCCCCGCGCGCCCCGCCCCGCCCCGCACCGCCGCGCCGCGCTCGCCCCGCCTCGGGCCGTCCTGCGGCTCGACCCGTTACACTCGCGGCGATGAGCAGCCAGACCAGGCGGCGGCCCACCGGCGCCAAGACGTCACTCACCTTCCGCACGTTCCTCGCCCTGTCGGCGGGGAAGGCCGCGGCCCGCGCCACTCAGCTGGCGGGGCGCGGGGGCGGCACGGCGATCACCGGCATGATCGCCCGCAAGGTCGACCCGCACATCCTGCGCAAGGTCGTGCTGGACCGCGGCGAGCCCGTCGTCGCGATCACCGGCAGCAACGGCAAGACCACTACCTCCCGCTTCACCGCCGCGCTCCTCCGCGGCGAGGGCGTGACCGTCAGCCACAACTCGGCCGGCGCCAACCTGGTGCAGGGCGTGACTAGCCTCGCCGTCAGCTACGCCAGCATCCGCGGCCGTCTGCCGCACGGAGTGCTCGTCGTAGAGGTGGACGAAGGCGCGCTGCCCAGGGTCGCGCCGGAGCTGGCGCCGCGGGCGCTCCTGGTGACGGACCTGTTCCGCGACCAGCTGGATCGGTTCGGCGAGATCTACGCCGTGGCCGACGCGATCGAATCGGTCGCGGTCGCGCTGCCGCCCGATGCCGCCCTGGTCGTCAACGCCGACGACCCGATGGTCGCCACCATGGCCGCCGCAAGGGAAGGCATGCGCGTCACCTTCGGGCTCGACCTGGACCACTCCACGGACCGAATCACCCGCGCCGCCGACACGATCCGCTGCCCCAGGTGCCGGGCGGACCTGACCTACAACCACGTCTACCTCTCGCACATGGGCGACTACAAGTGCGACGCCTGCGGCTTCGCGCGGCCCCGGCTGGACGTGGCGGTCACCTCGCTGGAGGTCGTGGGGCTCGACCGGACGCGCTGCGAGATCCGCACACCGTCGGGCAATCTCACGCTCGACATTCCGCAGTCGGGCGTTCACATCGCCTACGACGCCGCGGGCGCGATCGCGATCCTGGTCGGGCTCGGCGTCCCGCTCGAGCATGCCGCCGAATCGCTGGCCTCGGTCGGGCCGGCCTTCGGCCGCCTGGAGAAGATCGAAGCCGAGGGTCGATCGATCGTCCTGGCGTTCGCCAAGAACCCGACTTCGTACAACACGACATTGCGCGCACTGGCGACCGAAGGCGAGCCGCGACAGCTGCTGATCGCCGCCTCGAACACGCTGGTCGACGGCGAGGATTTCGGCTGGCTCTGGGACGTCGACTTCGAAACGATGGCGCCCGGCGTCGAGCGCGCGGTCGTCTCCGGCACCCGGGCCGACGAGCTGGCGAACCGGCTCAAGTACGCCGGCCTGTCGCCGCGCAAGATGATCGTCGTCGAGGATCGCTCCGACGCTCTGGAGGCGGCGTTGCACGGTCTGCCGGCCGATCGGCGGCTCGTCGTCCTGTCCGGCTACACGCCGCTGATCGAGCTTCGCAACGAGATGCGGCGGCGCGGCTGGACCGGGAGATACTGGCAAGTATGAGCAAGCCGAAGGCGGCCGAGCGCAAGCCGGTCGAGTCCGAAGCGCCCGCGCCCAGGCCGGCCGGGCCGAGCCGCGCGCCGGCCAGACCGCGCCGGCGACCGGAGGAGCACGACCATCGTCCGCTGCGGATCGCCCACCTGTATCCGTCTCTCCTGAACGTGGCCGGGGACGGCGGCAATCTCATCGCCATCGCCCAGCGGGCCAGGTGGCGGGGCATCCCCGTCGAGGTCACGGCCGTGGAGAAGGACGAAACCCCGGACTTCCGCAAGTTCGACGTCGTCCTGTTCCACGGCGGCCAGGACGTCGAGATGGCGGTCGCGGCCGAGGACTTCGCGAAGAAGGCGCCGTCGCTGCGCGAGGCTGTGGACGAGGGAGTCCTGGTCTTCGCCGTTTGCGCTGGGCTGCAGCTGCTGGGCCACCGCTACATATCGAACGCGGGCGAGGAGATGGTCGGGGCCGGCATCCTGGATCTGGAGACGCGCGGCGGCCCGCAGCGTTTCATGCAGCACGCGGCCTGCGCGGTCACGATCGACGGCTCGACGGAGACGGTCGTCGGCTTCGAGAACCACTCCGGCCTCACGGAGCTCGGGCCCGGTTGCGAGCCCTTCGGGCGCGTGATCGCCGGAGCCGGCAACAACGGCAAGGACGGCCTGGAAGGCGCGCGCTCCGGCAACGTCTTCGCCACTTACCTGCACGGCCCTGTCCTGCCCAAGAACCCGTGGCTCACGGATCGGCTGATCGAGATCGCCGTGTCGCGGGCGGAGGGCGCGCCGTTCACGCTCGCCCCTCTGAACGACGACATCGAGGGCCGCGCCCACGAGGTCGCCCTGGCGAAGGCGATGGCGAATCGCGGCCGCCGCACCGCCCTCGAGCCGGCAAAGCTTGTGAGGGGCCGCAAGAAGTAGCCGCGCGGCCGGAGCGCGGCCGCCGGCGGCGAGGCTGCGGCCGCGGCACGTCCGGCCGCACCTACCTACCCGTTGGTGTTGGTATCGATAGACCACGCCGCCGGGGGTCG
>CAZGUS010000081.1:0-11628 GCA_964529245.1 uncultured Anaerolineaceae bacterium | reverse complement strand
CCTGGCGCGGGCCCGGGCGCAGTGGCGCGGGCCGGGGGCTCGGGGCCGGACTCTGGGGCGAGGCCGGGCGCAGTGGCGGAGCCCCGCGCCGCCCGCGCCTCAGTCCCGGACAACGACGCTGGCCGCCGGAAGGGGTCCCGGACGGGCCAAACGGCCTCCAACTGGATGACCGGCGTATTGACAAATGGTGACAGCGTCGATCCGACGCAACGGAATTACGAGCGGCCGGCGGCTGGTTAGGGCGGGTCGAGACTGAAGCTGTGAGGTTAGGTGTGGACAAACCGTGGAAAACCTGGGATACATATGCACGCACGATATGTCCGGAGCGCGGAATTCATCGTATGGTACCGAGGTCCCGGGTGGCGCCCGGTACAACCGGTTGCCAGGTTTCGTGCAAGGTGTTCGACGACGTGAGACTTTCCTGATCCTCAGTTGGCCGTTTCCGTCTCTCGGCCAAGGTGCCCGCCATGAGGGTCGCAGGTAAGCGAGGATCCAGCGTGCGGTTCGGAAGGAATCGGCAGAGGGCAGTTGAGCGACTCCTGTGGACTCGCGACAGCCGACTCGTGACGCAGCTGACCATGCACATCCCCGAAGCTCGCGTCCTTGAGATAGCCGACTCCGGCTGGTGCGTCATCGCCGCGGCCAGGGACCTCACCGAGGAGCTGGCCTCCAACCTCGCGAAGGACATTCCCCACGGCCTCGTCGACGTGGATCCTGCGGAGCGACCCGACGAACGCAACTTGACGGCTTTCGGCCACGCGGTCCAGATATCGGGCATCGGCGCCCGGATCGGCATGGGCGAGACGCCCGAGATCGCCAGCCGCAAGGTGATGTCGCTCTTCTTCGCCTGCCATGAGCACCATGTCGAGTTCCAGCCGATCGTGGACCTCGCCACGCTCAAGGCGCACGAATGGGAGTGCCTCTTCCGCCTCAGCCCGGGCATGGGCTGCCAGACCATCGGCGATGTCGTCGAGGCGGCGCTCAAGGCCGATCGACCCGTCGAGCTGGACACCTTCATCATCGACGCCACCCTGGCCAGGATCGCGGAGGTGGTCGCGGCCGCTCCTTCGGGCAGCGAGATGCGCTTTGGGGTCAACCTCCTGCCGGCCAGCCTGCTGAATCCTTCGTTCCAGGCCGAAGCGTTCGCCGACCGGGTTCGAGCGGCCGGCCTCGCGCCCAGCCAGATCATCGTCGAGTGCACCGAGCAGCAGGCGTTCAACGACGTGCCCAGCCTCAAGAAGCAGGTCCGAGCGCTGCGACGGCTGGGCTTCGGCTTCGCCATCGACGACGCCGGGGCCGGCTACGCCAGCTTCACCGTCATCGCCGCCCTTGAGCCTACGATCATCAAGATCGACAAGGAGATCGTCCAGGGCATCGGCAACAAGGACGCGGAGGCCAAGAAGGCGCTGGTCGAGGCGTTCGTCTCGTTCAGCCGCCGCATCGGCGCGCAGACCATCGCGGAGGGCATCGAGAACCGCCGGGACATGCTCGCCCTGCAGGATCGGGAAGTCGACTTCGGCCAGGGCTACCTGCTCGGCCGGTCCTCCTGCAACCCGGTTCAGCCACGCCGCCTGCGCGACAACGAGAAGCTGACGCTTGTCATCTCGTCGGCGACCGGTTGGGACGGAGCCGCCGCCGGCCCGCGGGCAGCCTCCGGCCGCTGACACTCACCGGCCTCGGGCCGCCCGGCACTCGCGCGGTCTCGGGCCGCCGGCCCGCGGGCAGCCTCCGGTCGCTGACGTTCACGCGGCGCCTCGTCTGGGCCGCGCCCGGCCGATCCCCGGCGTTCCAGGGTCCGCGGCGCTACCATCGCGACGACCGACCACGCAGCGGACGAGACAGATGACCGCCCTCGACACGCCTTCTACGCCCTCCCCCACTCTCTCGCCGGAAGCCCGCCGGTTCCTCGAGGCGCCCCGATATGCGGTGCTCGCCACGCTCAACCCGGACGGTAGCCCGCTCCAGGCCGTCGTCTGGTACAGCCTCGAAGGCGACACGGTCGTCTTCAACAGCCGCGTCGGGCGCCGCTGGCCGGGCAATCTCGCGCGCGACCGGCGCGTGTCGATCACCGTCGCCGACGGCGAAGACTACGTCGACCTGCGCGGCGAGGTCGAGATCGACGAGGACCCGGAGGTCGGCCAGACGGTCATCGCCGCCCTGGCGAGGCGGTACCAGCCGTCCCGGACGGCCGTGGAGGCGCAGATCGCCGTCTTCACCTCCCAGCGCCGGGTGACATTTCGGCTTCGCCCGAGCAAGGTTTTCGAGCGGCTCTCGGGAGACTAGCGCGGCCGCCGAGCGCGGCATTCGAACCAAGGAGACGACATGGCTCAGGCGAAGATCGGATACGCGGCGATGCTGGAGCAGTTCGGGCCGGCGGAGGTGCTGGACCTGTGCGCCCGCGCCGACAAGGAGGGCTTCTCGGGCGTCATGGCAGCCGACCACTTCCAGCCGTGGGTCCCGCGCCAGGGCCAGGCTTCGTTCGTGTGGGAAGTGCTGGCCGTCGCCGGTGCGCGAACTCGCGGCGACCTGGGGCCGGGCGTGACGTGCCCGTCGTTCCGGATGCACCCGGCCATAGTCGCCCAGGCGGCGGCCACGCTGGAGGTCATGTATCCCGGCCGCTCGTGGCTGGGGCTCGGGTCGGGCGAGGCCCTCAACGAGCACGTCGTGGCCGGCTACTGGCCGGAGGCGCCCGAGCGGATCAACCGCATGTTCGAGGCTATCGAGATCATCTCCAAGCTCTTCAGCGGCAAGGACGTCAAGCACGACGGCCGCTTCTTCAAGATGGAGACGTGCCGCCTGTGGACGCTGCCGCCGAAGGCGCCGCCGATCTACATCGCCACGGCCGGCCCGATCACCGCCAGGCGGACGGGGCAGTTCGCGGACGGGATCATCACCGTCGGCGCTCCGGAGGAGAAGATCGACGGCATCTTCGCGAAGTTCTCCGAGGGAGCGCGCGAGGCCGGCAAAGACCCGTCGACGATGCCGAAGATCCTGCAGCTCCACCTATCCTGGGCCGAAACGGACGCCGAGGCGGTCGCCAACGCCGTCGCCGAATGGCCCAACGGCGGGATGAAGTTCCCCAAGCAGGACGTCCGATCGCCCAAAGATTTCGAGCAGATGGCGACGCTCGTCCGCGCCGAGGACTTCACCGGCCGGATGCTGATGGCGGCCGACCCGGAGGTGCATCGCCGGGAGATCCAGAAATACCTCGATCTCGGCTTCGACCAGATCTACCTCCACAACGTCGGGCGCAACCAGGCGGCCTGGATCGACGTTTTCGGCCGCGAGGTGCTGCCGCGACTGGTCGGCTAGCCTGCGAACTGCGGCCCCGGAATCGGAAGGCCCCGGTTTTGCCGGGGCCTTCGTGTGTGGCTGGAGTGGCGGTCAGAGGACGAAGTAACCGGTGACGTCGAAGATGGCGTCGCAGGTCTTGCCCGCGGCCGCGCCGTAGGTTATGCCCAGCGTCCCTCCAGACCCTAGCGGCACCGTGACCCCGGTGGCACGGTTCACGCCGAGCGGGAAGTTGAGCGTCGAGGTGGTCGGGGCGTTGACCGCCGTCTTCGTCAGAGCCAGGAAGCCCAGGGCTTTCTGGTTGGTGACGGTCAGCGTGCCGGTCACTGCCACCGCCGTCGACGGGACGTTCTTGGTCGGGTCGGACGGAACGCGTCCGGTGACGTGGAACGTGACGCCGTGGGCGGCGATCAGGGAGCCCGGCAGGCCGATCTTCGCGGACTTTCGGGTATCGAGGATCCGGTTCGGCGTCACGGGCACGTACATCGCGCCTGCCGTACCGGGCAGGAAGAAGCCGGTGACGTCGAAGATGATGTTCGTGGTGGCGCCCGCCGCGGCCGTGTAGGTAAGCGACAAGGTGCCCGAAGTGCCGAGCTTGACGGTCAGACCCGTGGCCCGGTTGTCACCGATCGGGAAGTAGAGAGATGCGGTCGTGGGCGCGTCGTTGGCGTCGGGCTCGAGAGTGATGAAGCCCGGCTTGGTCTGGCCGGTCACGGTCAGAGTGCCGGTCACGGCGACGGCCTGGACCGGCACGTTCTTGGTCGAGTCCGACGGCACGCGGTTGGTCACCTGGAAGGTGCGGTTGGCGCCGGCGTTGAACACACCGGTGAGGCCGGTGTTGGTGTGGCCGCCGCCCGACGGGCGCGAGTCGAGGAGCCGGTTCGGGGTGACGGCGAAGTAGGTCGCGCCGCCGGTGCCGGTCTCGAAGTAGCCCGTGACGTCGAACGCGACGTCGGCGGTGCTGCCGGCAGCGGCGCCGTAGAGGACGCCGAGGGTTCCGCCGGCGCCGAGCGGGACGGTGACGCCCGAGGCGATCGCGTCGCCGGCCGGGAAGTTCAGGGTGCTGGTGGTGGAGGTGTTGACCACCGTCGGTGTCAGCGCCAGGAAGCCGACAGCCGTGGCATTGGAGACGCTCAGGACGCCGGTCACGGCCGAGGCATTGTCCGGCACGTTCTTGGTGTTATCGGACGGGAACTGGTGGGTTACCTGGAAGCCGATGCCGACGTTCGCCGCCACGGGGCTGGTCAGCTGAAGATGAGCGGCAGTGTCGAGGATGCGGCTCGGCGTCAGGGCCACGTAGGTCGAGCCGGTCCGCGGCACGACGTTGCCGGACTTGATCGAGAGCGGTCCGGTCCCGGCGCTGGTCGTTGCCGTCACGGTGAACGTGTATGGCGTGAAGTTGGCCAGGCCGGTGACTTTGCACGTGAGGCTGTTGCCGAACACCCAGACCGGGCTGCAGTGCTTGCTGCCCGGGGTGCTGGTGACGGTGTAGGCGGTGATGGGGGCGCCGCCGTCGCCGACCGGGCCGAGCGGGGCCAGCCAGCTGATCTGGGCCGCGGAGTCGAGCCCGACACCGGTCACGGTGATGGGCGCGCCGGGCAGGATCGGGGTGATGACCTGGGGCCGGGGCGAGGTGCTGGTGCTGGTGTTGTAGTTGGCGTCGCCGCTGTAGACGGCATAGATGTTGTGGCTGCCGCCGTAGAGGGTCGCGATTGTGACCGAGCCGCTGGCGTTGCCCGGGTTTCCACTCACGAGAGTCGCCGCGGTGCCGATCTGGATCCCCGTGGTCGCGGGGTCGCCGTCGTAGAACGTGACCGTGCCGGTCGGGGTGGCGCCGAGACCTGTCACGGTCGCGGTGAACGTCAGCGACGTGCCGAAGTTGGCCGGGGTGTTGCCGGTAGTCCGACTCACGCCCACCGTGGTCGCGCCGACGCCGACGACGTTGACGTTGACGGTCCCGGTGATACCGGTCAGCACCGTGTCGTTGGCGGTGACTGTCAGCAACCCCGTGACTCCGGGGGTGAACGGGGTTTTGATCGCCTGGCCGTGGTCCGCGGCGAGGAACTGGTAGTCCACTGGGACCGTGCTCCCGCTGCCGGTCATGACGAAGTGGACCTTCCCGACGTAGCCCGGGACGACGTTGCCGTGGGCGTCCGTGGCCGCGACGGTCACGCTGAAGGGGGCACCCACGTTGTAGGGGCTGGCCGACGGCGTAAGGACGAACTTCGCGAGCGCGCCCGGAGCCACGGTGAAGGTGTTGGAAGTGCCGGTGATCGTGGTGTCGGTCACCGTCACCGTCCTCAGCGTCTCAGCCGTGAAGTCGGTCGTGCCGCTCGACGTGCCTACGCCGGCGACGAAAGCGGTGAACGTGCCCGCGACCGGGGTGTTGAGGCCCGTGCCGGTGAAGTTGTTGGTCAGGACCGGGATGCCCACGTAGCTCGTGACGGTGTTGCCGTAGAGGTCCTTGGCCGTGGCCGTGACGGCGAACGCCGTGCCGGCGACCTGGCCGACGACCGTGCCGACCGCGAAGTGATCGAGGGCGGCCGGAGCGACCGCGAACGCGTTCGAAGTGCCGGCCTTGCCCCCGCCGGTGACGGTGACGGTGACGCCGGTTTCGGCGGTGAAGTCGGTCGTGCCGCTCGACGTGCCTACGCCGGCGACGAAAGCGGTGAACGTGCCCGCGACCGGGGCGCCGCCGGTGCTGCCGAACGTGTTGGTCAGGGTCGGCGTGCCGACGTAGCTCGTCACGGTGTTGCCGTAGACGTCCTCGGCCGTTGCGGTGATGTCGAAGGGCGCGCCGGCTACCTGGCCGGCGACCGTCGCGATCGCGAAGTGGTCGAGGGCGTTCGGGTTGACGTTGAAGGCGTTCGAAGTGCCGGCCTTGCCGCCGCCGGTCACGGTGACGGTGACGCCGGTCTCGGCGGTGAAGTCGGTCGTGCCGCTCGACGTGCCGACGCCGGCGACGAACGCGGTGAACGTGCCCGCGACCGGCGCGCCGCCGGTGCTGCCGAACGTGTTGGTCAGGACCGGGATGCCGACGTAGGTCGTCACGGTGTTGCCGTAGAGGTCCTTGGCAGTGGCCGTGACGGCGAAGGCCGTGCCGGCGGTCTGGGTCGGGACGGCGGCAACCGCGAAGTGATCGAGCAGATTCGGGCCGACGTTGAAGGCGTTGGACGTGCCGCTCTTGCCGCCGCCGGTGACGGTGACGGTGACGCCGGTCTCGGTGGTGAAGTCCTTGGTGCCGGACGAAGTGCCGACGCCCGCGACGAAGGCGGTGAAGGTGCCCGCGACCGGCGCGCCGCCGGTGCTGCCGAACGTGTTGGTCAGGACCGGGATGCCGACGTAGGTCGTCACGGTGTTGCCGTAGAGGTCCTTGGCAGTGGCCGTGACGGCGAAGGCCGTGCCGGCGGTCTGGGTCGGGACGGCGGCAACCGCGAAGTGATCGAGCAGATTCGGGCCGACGTTGAAGGCGTTGGACGTGCCGCTCTTGCCGCCGCCGGTGACGGTGACGGTGACGCCGGTCTCGGCCGTGAAGTCCGTGGTGCCGGAGGAGGTGCCGACGCCCAGGACGAAGGGCGTGAAGGCGCCCGCGGCGGGAGCCCCGCCTGTGGCGCTGAAGGTGTTGGTCAGTGTAGGAGTGCCGAGGTAGCTCGTGACGGTGTTGCCGTAGAGGTCCTTGGCAGTGGCCGTGACGGCGAAGGCCGTGCCGGCGGTCTGGCCGCCGATGGCATTCAGTACGAAGTGATCGAGGGCGTTCGGGTTGACGTTGAACGCGGCGGATGTGCCGGTCTTGCCCGAGCCGTTGACGGTGACCGTGACGCCGGTCTCAGCCGTGAAGTCTGTCGTGCCGCTCGAGGTGCCGACGCCCAGGACGAAGGGCGTGAACGTCCCTACAACAGGTGCGCCGCCGGTGCTGCTGAACGTGTTGGTCAGGGTCGGCGTGCCGGTGTAGGTCGTGACGGTGTTGCCGTACTGGTCCTTGGCCGTGGCCGTGACGGCGAAGGGCGTGCCGGCGGTCTGGGTGCCGACAGCGCTGACGACGAAGTGGTCGACGACGGCCGTGCCGACGTTGAACGCGTTGGACGTGCCGGCCTTGCCGCCGCCGGTGACGGTGACGGTGACGCCGTTCTCGGCGGTGAAGTCGGTCGTGCCGCTCGAGGTGCCCACGCCCAGGACGAAAGGCGTGAAGGTGCCCGCGACGGGAACGCCGCCGGTGCTGCTGAAGGTGTTGGTCAGCGTCGGAGTGCCGACATAGCCCGTGACCGTGTTGCCGTACAGGTCCTTGGCCGTGGCCGTGACCGGGAAGGCGGAACCGGCCGTCTGCGTGCCGATCGCCGTGATCACGAAGTGGTCGAGAACGTTCGGGCCGACCGTAAACGTGCCCGATGTGCCGGTCTTGCCCGAGTCGGTGACGGTCACGGTGCGCAGCGTCTCGGCGGTGAAGTCCGTGGTGCCGGAGGAGGTGCCGACGCCCGCGACGAAGGGCGTGAATGCGCCCGCAGCCGGAGCGCCGCCGGTGCTGCTGAAGTTGTTGGTCAGCGTCGGCGTCCCGGTGTAGCTCGTAACCGTGTTGCCGTACAGGTCCTTGGCGGTGGCGGTGACGGCGAACGGCGTGCCGGCGGTCTGGCCGCCGATGGCGCTGACGACGAAGTGGTTGATGACGTTCGGACCGACGTTGAAGGCGTTGGACGTGCCGGTCTTGCCGCCGCCGGTGACGGTGACGGTGACGCCGTTCTCGGCGGTGAAGTCTGTCGTGCCGCTGGAGGTGCCGACGCCGGCGACGAAGGGCGTGAATGCGCCCGCGACCGGCGCGCCGCCGGTGCTGCTGAACGTGTTGGTCAGTGTCGGAGTGCCGACATAGCCCGTGACCGTGTTGCCGTAGAGATCCTTGGCCGTGGCGGTGACGGCGAAGGCCGTGCCGGCGGTCTGACCGCCGACGGCGCTCACTACGAAGTGGTCGACTGCGGCCGAGCCGACGGTGAACGTGTTCGACGTGCCGGCCTTGCCGCCGCCGGTAACGGTGACGGTGCGCAGCGTCTCGGCCGTGAAGTCCGTGGTGCCGCTGGAGGTGCCGACGCCCAGGACAAACGGTGTGAAGGTGCCCGCCACCGGCGAACCGCCGGTGCTGCTGAAGTTGTTTGTCAGGACCGGCGTGCCGGCGTAGCTCGTGACGGTGTTGTTGTAGAGGTCCTCGGCCTTGGCCGTCACGGCGAAGGGCGTGCCCGCGCTCTGGCTGCCGATGGCGTTGATCCCGAAGTGGTCGAGAACGTTCGGGCCGACCGTGAAGGTGTTGGAGGTGCCGGTGGTCGTGGAGTCGGTGACGGTGACGGTGCGGCCGGTCTCTGCGGTGAGGTCCTTGGTGCCGCTCGATGTGCCGACGCCCGCGACGAAGGCGGTGAAGGTGCCCGCGACCGGGGCGCCGCCGGTGCTGCCGAAGTTGTTGGACAGCGTCGGCGTGCCGGTGTAGCTCGTGACCGTGTTGCCGTACTGGTCCTCGGCGGTGGCCGTAACGGAGAATGCGACGCCGGCAGTCTGGCTGCCGACGGCGCCGACAGCGAAGTCGTGGATCCCGGCCGGGTCGACGGTGATCGGATCAGACGTCCCGGATATCGAGCCGTCATCGGCGGAGATAGTCTGCGGGCCGGCCGTCACGAACTTGACGTTGACGGTGGCGACACCAAGCGTGAAGTCAGCCGGTACGAGCGGGGTCGGGCACGAGACTCCGACGCCCAAGTCGCTGCAGGTTATGGCGACGGTGCCTGTGTAGGACGTGTCCGTCACACCACCGCTGTCGGCCGCGGTGACCGTGAATGGGTTCGTGTCGCCGGCGGTGACTTCGGGCAGACCCGCGACCAGGAACTGGGTGGCGCTTCCGTCGGCCATCGCCGACGCCGGGAAGAGGGCCAGGACCAGGATGGCGACGGCCAGGGCCGGTGCCATTCGGAGCAGGCCGCGCGGCGCGCTGCCACGGGACCCAATCAGCGAGCGGGGCTCCTGTCCAGCCCGCGCGATCCGACCGAAACCGCGCATGTGGCGGCCCTCCTTCTCTACAAGCACGCTGCCGCCTCATACCCTCGAGACGTGAGGTCAAGTCGAATACTAGCGGCGCGTTTTGGGACGGCAATAGACCGCCCATTCCCGGCGCGTCGGTGCCGCAGTCGCGGCGACTTTCGGATGCTACGGCCGCGGGTTGGGGCTCGACAGCCCACCATAGGTACCTGGCCGGGTACTCCCCGCCCGAACGGCGCCGTTCGCGTGGATTGGAACGCGGATCTGCCGCGCCCGGGCACGCTGGGACACCGCCACGAGCCGGCGCTAACCTTTCGAGCGTGAGGCGATCGTCCAGTGGATAGCGTGATGTCGATGCGTGTCGTGTGCCTGGCCGGTGGCGTCGGAGGAGCCAAGCTCGCCGACGGGCTTGCCCGCGCGCTCGCGCCCGGCGATCTGACCGTCATCGTCAATACCGGCGACGACCTGGAACGCCATTCGCTCACGATCTGCCCGGACCAGGACACCGTCATGTACACGCTGGCCGGCATCGCCGGGCCCGAGGGCTGGGGTCTGGCGGGCGAGACGTGGCAGGTCATCGGCGGCCTGGCGCGGCTCGGCGAGGGCACGTGGTTCCGCCTGGGCGACAGGGACATCGCCACTCATCTATTTCGGACCGAGAGGCTGCGCCGGGGCGATCGACCGACGGAGGTGGCGATCGCGCTCGGGCGAGCGCTGGGCGTTCCGTCGCGCGTCCTGCCGATGGCCGACGAGCCGGTTCGGACCCGGGTTCGAACAGACGACGGCTGGCTCGACTTCCAGGACTACTTCGTCCGCCTCCACCAGGCGCCGGATGTGCGTGAAGTCCGCTTCGAAGGGGTCGAGCGCGCGCGCATCAGCCCCGAAGTCGAGGAAGCCTTTCGGGCTGCCGACGCGATCGTCGTGGCGCCGTCCAATCCGATCGTCTCGATCGGGCCGATCCTCGCCGTCGGGGGCATGCTGGAGGCGATTGCCGCCGCCAGGCAGCGCGGCGTTCCGGCGGTCGGAGTCTCCGGCATCGTCGGGGGCAAAGCTTTACGCGGTCCGGCCGACCGGATGATGGCCAGCCTGGGCGGCGAGGCGACCGCGCGCGGCGTCGCCGCGAGGTATGCGTCGGCCGGGCTGCTCGACGCGTTCATGGTCGATCGGCTCGACGAGTCGCTGGCCGGCGACATCCGGGCCATGGGGCTCCGAGTGACGGTCGCCGACACGATCATGACCGACTTCGCGGCTCGCGTGCGTCTGGCGCGCGACCTGCTGGCCGCGGCGACGGCGGCGCGGGCGTGACGGGCTCAGTCCCGGCGAGGGCGGTGGCCATCGTCCCGGTGCGATCGTTGAGCGGGGCGAAGTCGCGGCTCGGGGAGCCGCTCGACGCCGAAGAGCGGGCCGAACTGGTGCTGGCGCTCCTTCGCCGCACGGTCGCGGCGGCTCTCTCGGCGCGCAGCCTCCACGGCGTGGTCGTGGTCTCACAGGACGCCGACCTGCTGGCGCAGGCCCGTGGCATGGGCGCGGCTTCGCTGCTTCAGGAGAGCGACGGGCTCAACGAGGGGCTCAAGGAGGCGCGCCAGTCGGCCGGGGCGGATGCGACGGCGCTGCTCGTGCTGCCGGCCGACCTGCCGGCGGTCAGCGCCGCCGAGATCGACAGGCTGGTAGAGGCCGCGGCCGAGACGGCCTCGCGCACGCCCGACCGGCCGGTCGTGGTGCTGGTTCCGGACCGCCACGGCACAGGTACCAACGCCCTGTTCGTCATGCCGCCCGAAGCCATCGAGTTCCGGTTCGGCGAGCGGAGCCGGGCGGCCCACGCGGCGGAGGCGGCCTCGGCCGGGGCGACGTACCTGGAGCTCGACGGCCCGCTCTCCTTCGACCTGGACACGCCCGAGGACCTGCTCGAGGCGGACCGCATCGGTCTGGACCACGAGGGCGGGCGATGAGCGGGGAGCCGGCCGGCGGCCACGTGGAGGTCTTCGCCCTAGACGGCATACCGGAGATCCGGCCCGGCGACGACCTCGCGACGCTGCTCGTCGCCGCCATCGGTCGCGCGGCCGTGGCGCCGCTGCGCGAGGACGACGTCCTGGTGGTCACGCAGAAGATCGTCTCGAAGGCCGAGGGCGCCATCGTCGATCTCACGACCGTCGAGCCGCGCCCGGAGGCGATCGAGTTCGCCCGGCGCTGGGATCGGGACGCGCGCCAGCTGGAGGTCGTCCTGCGGGAGGCCCGGCGCGTCGTTCGCTGGCAGAACGGCGTCCTGATCACGGAGACGCCGCACGGGTTCATCTGCGCCAACGGCGGCGTCGACGCGTCCAACGTCGG
>CAZGUS010000080.1:0-11630 GCA_964529245.1 uncultured Anaerolineaceae bacterium | reverse complement strand
CCACGCCTCGGCCGTGCGCTACGGCGGCAAGACGGTGATGTTCCTGGGTGGCGAATCGAATCACGGCAAGAGCATGGGTCAGCTGGAGGCCTGTCGCCGGGGCGCGCTCCTCGTGTCCACCGAGACCACCGTGGTCGACACCGCGGGCCGCGCCGTCAAGGGCTCCAAGGAGCCCTTCATCAAGAAGCGCACGGAAGGTACCGAGCGCGCCGACAAGGCTGCCCCGGAAGCGGGCGTCGCCAAGTTCTTTGGTGCGATGCCGACCTGGGAGCTGTACACGGAGCCGAGCAACGTCGATGTCGTCGTAGTGCCGGCGATCGATGGCAACTACGGCCCTGCTCTCGCCGAGATGATCCCGTTCGAGCGCCAGTTTCAGACCCTCCACTCGCTCCAGAACTACTTCCTGCTCAACGAGTTGCTCGCCGCCGACTGGCCTATGCCGATGGTCGACACCGAGCCGCTGCGCCGGGCACGTGCGAAGTGGGTCACCGGTTTCTCGGACCGCCCCTACTACTTCGTCAGGGCAGCCACTCCCCAGGTGCTGCTCGACGAGGTCGACAAGGTCCTCTGAGACCGGGAGGTTCTCGAGACATGCAGACGTTCGCGTACGAGCGGCCCGCCACGCTGGCCGAAGCCGTAGCGCTCCTGGGCGCGCACGGTTCGGACGCGCGTCTTCTCGCCGGCGGCACGGACCTCATCATCCGTCTGCGCGATGGGTCCGCGGAGCCACGGGTCGTGATCGACCTCAAGCGGATCGCCGAGCTGAGCCCGGCGATCCGCGAGCACGGCGGGATGGTCACGATCGGGGCCACGACGGTCATGACCGATCTCGCGGAGAGCGGCCTCGTGCGCCGCCGTTTCGAGGCTCTGGCCGATGCCGCGTCCGTCGTCGGGTCAGTGCAGATCAGGAATCGGGCCACGCTCGCCGGCAACATTTGCAATGCTTCGCCCGCCGCGGATACCGCTCCTTCGCTTCTGGTATACGGGGCCGTCGTCGTCGCCGTGGGCCCACGGGGCAAGCGGCGGATCCCCATCTCGGAGTTCTTCGTGCGGTCGGGTGTGACGACCCTGGAGCCGAACGAGCTGGTCGTGGCAATCGAGTTGCCCGTGCCCGACACTCGCACCGGCGCGGCGCACTTGCGCCGGACGCGCCGGCGTGGCCACGACCTCGCCTCCGTCACGCTCTGCTGCGCGGTCGACGAGAGCGGAGTGACTCGGCTCGCCTACGGCAGCGTGGGGCCTCGCCCCGTGCTCACAGTCGATGACAGCGGCGTCCTGGCCGATCCCGCCGCCACCGACGAGGAGAAGGCGCCCATCTTCGAGCGGATGTTCGAGGGTGCGAGCCCCTCCAGGCGATCCATGCGCGCGAGCCCGGAATACCGGCTGGCAATGCTCCGCGTGCTCGGCGCCAGAGCGGTGCGATTGGCGATCGAACGCCTGGCGGCACGGTCGGTGGAGGCATGAGCGGCATGGAGACGCGTTCCATCAAACTCGTAGTCAACGGGCGCGAGCGCACGGTCGAAGTGGCCGTAAGCCACACCCTGCTCGACGTTCTCCGCGACGACCTCGAGTTGACCGGCACCAAGGAGTGCTGCCTGGTCGGCGAATGCGGTGCCTGCACCGTCATGGTGGACGGGCGGATCGTAGACTCGTGCCTGATGCTCGCAGTCGAAGCCGACGGTGCCGAGATCCTGACGGTCGAAGGGCTCGCCCAGGACGGGCAGCTCAGCCCGCTGCAGCAGGCCTTCCTCGACAAGGGAGCCGTACAGTGCGGCTTCTGCACGCCGGGGCAGCTTGTGGCTGCGCAGGCACTCCTCGCGGGCAACTCCAATCCGAGCGTCGAGGAGATCCAGGAGGCCATGGCCGGCAACCTCTGCCGGTGCGGCTGCTACTACCAGATCACCGAGGCCGTCCTCTCCGTCGCAGAAGGGGAGCACTGATGACCACGCGTCTGGTAGGCACTTCCCCTAACCGCGTCGGAGGCTTCGGTCGAGTCTCGGGTCTCCAGGAGTACGTGGCCGACATCCGGATCCCGGACGTCCTCGAGGCGAAGCTCGTCACCCTCGACTGCGCCAGGGCCAGGATCATCTCGGTCGATACGTCCGAGGCGGAGCAAGTCCCGGGAGTGCGGCTCGTCATGACCGCTGCCGACCTGCCGCAGCCGATGCCTCGCTTTGGGCCGCAGCTCGAGGACCGGCCGATCATCGCCGTCGGCGAGACGAAGTATCACGGCGATCCCGTCGCCATCGTCGCGGCCGAAAGCAAGGACGCAGCCGCGGAAGGCGCACGCCGGGTGCACGTCGAATACGAGGAGCTCCCTGCCGTCTTCACCGTTGCCGCTGCTCTGGATCCTGCGGCGCCGCTGGTGCAGGATCCCTCGCTGCGTCCGAATGACAGGCTGGCTTCGACCAACGTTCTGAGGGAGCACCGCGTCGGCTGGGGCGATGTCGACGCGACTCGAGCCGATCTGGTCGTCGAGAACTCCTATTCGTTCCCGATAGTCACGCATTTCGCGATCGAGCCGCACGCCTTCATGGCCGCTCCCGACGGCGACGGCATTGCGGTCTGGAGCTCCATCCAGCATCCCAACTGGCTGCAGAAGATCCTGGCTAAGCTCCTCGGCCTGCCGCTCTCGAAAGTCCGGGTCTACGCGCCCGATCCGGGCGGCGGCTTCGGCGGCAAACAGCACACCAAGTACGAGCCCCTCGTAGCCTTTGCGGCCCTGCAGGCCGGCCGGCCGGTGCGGCTCATCCTGAGCCTCGAGGAATCCTTCCAGGCGGCGCGACGAGCCGCCTGCGAGATCAACGTCCGAACCGGCTTGCTGGCGGACGGCAGGATCTCCTTCCAGGACGTCAAGGCGGACTATCTCATAGGCGCGTACACGGACATCGCCGACCGCGTCGTCGGAAAGGGAAGCTATCCCGCCGCCGGGCCGTACAACGTTCCCGCGGTGCGGATCTACGCGCGAAGCATCCTTTCGCACACGCTGCCCTCGACGGCGTTTCGCGGCTTCGGCAACCCGCAGGTCAACTGGGCGGTCGAGTCGAACCTCGATGAGGGCGCCCTCGCTTTGGGCATCGATCGGCTCGAGATTCGGCTGCGCAACCTCGCGCACAAGGGCGACGCGTTCATCCCGTTCGACACGCCCGCGGACGGCGACTGGGATCAGACGGTGCGGCGTGCCGCCGACTTGATCGGCTGGAACCGGCCTCTCGTCCCGGGTCGCGGGCGAGGCATCGCCGTGGGCATCAAGTCGGGACCGACCACAGGTCTCTCGTATTCGACCGTCCGTCTGCTCGCCGACGGCAGCATCGTCGTGCTCGCTGGTACGTCGGACATGGGCCAGGGCGCCCGGACGATCCTCGCCCAGATCGCGGCCGAGGAGCTCGGCGCCCCGCTCGACGCGGTCACCGTCGTCATGGGGGACACCGCGATCGTGCCGTACGACCAGCAGACCTCGGCCAGCCGATCGACCGTGCTGATGGGCAACTCCGTACTGATGGCCTGTCGTTCAATCCAATCGCAAATCCGGGCAATGGCCGCCCGGCTCCATGGGGTCGAGGAGTCCCATATCACTGTCGATCGAGGCGTCGTCAAGCTGCCGGACCGGGAGCTGACCATCCTCGAGGTTTTGACGCCCGGTCTGGGCCGCCTCGGCGGGGAGTTGACCGGCAACGGCGAGATGCGCAAAGACGCCGAACCCGACCATCCGCTGAGCGGAGCGCCCGCGTTCTTCGAGTTCAACTGCACGGCCGTCGAGGTCGAGGTTGACGAGGGAACCGGCGACTTGACGATTCTCCGCCACGTCACGGTCTCCGACGTGGGCAAGGCCATCAACCCGCTTCAGGTCAAGATGCAAGACGAGGGAGCGGCCATACAGGGCTTGGGCCACACGCTGATGGAGCACTACATCTTCGATGAGAAAGGCCGGATCCGGAACCTCGGCGCGATCGATTATCGGATCCCGACGAGCATGGACCTCCCGGTGGAGATGCAGAGCGAGACCATCGAGAACGGCGACGGCCCCGGCCCGTACGGCTCGAAAGGGATGAGCGAAGGCGCCCTGCTGTGCGTGGCGCCAGCCGTCGCGGCCGCGGTGCGCGAGGCGACCGGTGGTGTCATTCGAGACCTGCCGCTATCGCCCGAGCGCGTCTGGCGGGCACTCCAGGAACGAGGAGAGCGGTCAACTGATGGGAGGAACGGACGATGAGTGAGGACACGGAAGTCGGGCCGATCGGCGACCTGCCGGCGGAGCAGCTGGTCAAAGCGGCGCGACTGGTGCGCCAGGGCCGCACATACTCCCTGGCCGCGACGCGGTACCCCGGCATGCCCCTGTTCCCCGGCCATCCGCCGTTTCAGGTTCTCAACTACCGCACTCCCCGCGGGATTCGTGTCACCGGCGCCAAGCCGTGGGGTCCGGTGAACGACGCCGGCCTTGGCTATATGGCCGAATACGTGATGGCGACGTCGCACTCGGGCGCTCATATCGACGCCCTGGCACACATGACGATCGGCGAAGACTCCCACTGGTACGGCGGTGGTCGTGCCGACGACAACCTGACGGACTTCGGGCCTACGTACGGAGACGCCTCCAAGCTGCCGCCCTTCTTCACCCGAGGCGTGTTGCTCGACGCCCCCGGATTCCGAGGCGTCGAGTGCTTGCCGAAGGGGGCCGCCATCGACGCTGGCGAGATGGAGGCGATTTGCGCCGCTCAGGGCGTGATCGTCCAGCCCTGGGATGTCGTCTTGATTCGGACCGGCTACATGGGTCTCTGGCCGGACGCGGAGCGCATGGCCGCCCACAAGACCGCCGGGCCGGACATCTCGGCGGCACGGTGGCTGCTGGAGCGTGGGGTCGTTGCCACCGGAACCGACACCGAGACATACGAGGTTCAACCGGCGCCCGATCCCGGCCCGACCGGCAATCCTCAGCCGGTTCACAATCTGCTGCTCATCGAGCACGGGATCTATTTGATGGAAAGCCTCGATCTCGAGAACCTCGCTCGGGACCGAGTCTATGAGTTCCTGTTCGTTGCTCTGCCGCTCAAGATCCGCGGCGCCACGGGATCGATGGTCGATCCCCTTGCAGTCATTTGAGGAGGTAGGTTCCGTGCCCGAAGTGCCCACGACTATGCAAGCCCTTGTGGTCCTCGAGCCCAATCGTTTCGAAATGCAGGAGGTCCCGACCCCAAAGCCGGGCCCGAACGAAGTTCTCGCTCGAGTTCGCGCCGTGTCGATCTGCGGCACCGATGTCCACCTTGTGCGAGGCGACTACCCGGGCTTCTGGCCGCTTGAGTTCCCGTTCATTCCGGGGCACGAGTGGGCGGGCGAGATCGCGGCGCTTGGTCCGGGAGCTGAGCGATACGGCTGGAAGGTCGGCGATCGCGTCGCCGGCACGTCGCACGACGCCTGCGGCGTCTGCCAGAAGTGCGTCGAGGGTCATTACAACCTGTGCGAAAACTACGGGCACGAAGGGCTGCACCGTCAGTACGGCCACAACTACCAGGGCGCGGACGCGACCTACGTCGTGCACGGCATCAAGTGCATCTTCAAGCTGCCTGACGCCCTCTCGTTCGAGGACGGCGCTCTGATCGACCCCGCCTCGATCGCCCTCCATGTCGCCAACCGTGGCCGCGTCGCCCCGGGCGACACCGTGGTGATCACCGGCGGTGGCGCGATCGGACTCTTGTCCGGAGATGCGGCGCTGGCACGCGGCGCCGGCAGGATCATCGTTTGCGAGCGAAATGCCGGCCGTCTGGCCAAGGCGGCGTCACTGGGCTTCGAGACCGTCGACACCGGCACCGGGGATCCGGTCGCGATCGTGCGCGAGATGACCGGCGGCCTTGGCGCCGACGTCGTGCTCGAGTGCGCCGGCGTGCCTGTCGCGGTCCAGTGGGCCATCGGCATGCTTCGCCGAGGCGGGCGTTGCGCGGCCGTCGGCATTCCTACGCAGGGTGTCGAGATCGCCATGCAGAGGATCGTCCTCGACGAGCTCGAGCTCGTCGGCTGCCGCGCATCCGCCGGCGAGATGCTCAGGGTCATGCCGCTTGTCGAGCAGGGCCGGATACGCATCCGAGAAGTCGCGACGCACCGCTTCGCCCTGTCGGAGTACGGCAAGGCCCTGGCCACGTTCAACGATCCGACGAGCGGTGCCATCAAGATCGTAATGGTGCCCTGACCACTTCCACACCGGTCGCGACGGCTGCCGCCTGGCGTGGCGGCGGCCGTCGGACGGGCCGGGCGAGGGCGAAAGGGTAGGGGACGCCTCAGCCTCCTGATCCCACCCGCGCGCCCTCAAATGTCGTCGAGGAATGCCGAGCGAAGCGCCCGCAGCACGTCTTCGTCGAGCCGCAGGCCGTCGCTGAAGTACCTCTCCACAGTCCCGAACGATTCGCTCACCTCGTCCAGGGCCGCTTCCAGGTATTCGGGGCGGACCCACAGAAACGCGCTGAGAAGTTCCGGATCGCCGCCGCGGGCGGCGAACTCGTCGAAGAAGGTCTGGAACATCGGCTGGAGGTGCTCGTTGCTGGCCATGAAGTCGGCCAGCACCAGATCGGCAGGCACGCCAAGAAACAGCTGCAGCGACGCCGCCGCCCAGCCCGTTCGGTCTTTGCCGCCCATGCAGTGCATCAGGGCCGGCCGGTTTCGCCCGTCGGCGATTTCGCCGAACACCCGGCCGAGCGTGACGCGGGCATTCTCGAGGCGGACGAATGCCCGGTATTGAGCAGTGAACATGGCCGCACCCTTGCCGTCGCCGAGCAACTCTCGAGCCTCGGTGGGGTTGAGCATGGCCGCCTGGATCTGGCCCGGTGTGTGCCCCGCCAATCCGTCCAGGAGGTCGGCAAAGACGCAACGAGCGTTGACCGGCACTCTATCGGGCCGGGTCGCTCGCTCCGCATCCGTCCGGAAGTCGTAGATCGTCCGGATGCCCAGCTTCGCAAACGCCACCGCATCCGCGCCCTCGAGCCGGTCGAGAGCCGCGGAGCGGTAGAGGAGCCCCGTTTGGACACGGCGTCCCTCGGCAGTGGTCAAGCCCCCGACGTCGCGGAGGTTCGGAAGGGTTGTGAGCTGGATGCGGTAGGGTTGCGTGTAGGTGCTCCTCTCGGCTGTTCGGTGCGGCCGGCGCCGGGGCGTCGGTGTCAGCCGCCGGTCCAGTCCGGCGCGGACTCCAGGGCGGCCAGGTCTTCCGGCGTGTCGACGTCCGGGTTCGAGCCCGCTACGTCGACTTCCACGACGAGTTCGGGATGCTCTCGCACGACCGGCCCGAGACCGCGATCGGCCCGTGCCTCACGTGCGAGAGGCCACGCCAGACGATGGATGAGCAGGGGATTCGAACCACCACCGTCCCTGTAGCGAGGTACCACTATCGTCCGGGCATCGGACCCGAACGCGTTCAGAAGGGCCTCGATCACGTCCGCGCGGACGAGCGGCTGATCGCCGAGCAGGATGAGCGCGGCCTGGATGCCGGGGCTCAAGCTTTCGAGCCCGATACGAAGCGAACTCGAGAGGCCCGCGTCCGGATCCGGATTGCGCACTCGCCGTTCCAGGCGCCAGTCCATGCGCCGCTCTATGTCGTGGGCATCGTGGCCAAGGACGACCACGACCTCGGCGAAACCGGGCACAGCCGCCACGTCGAGCACGTGCTGCAGCAAGGGACGGTCTCGCAGAGGTGCGAGCGCCTTGGCGCTCTTGAACCGTGACGAAGAGCCGGCCGCCAGGATGATCGCGGCCGTCACGCCGGGTTCGATCATGCTGTCGTCGAGGGTGGCGAACCGGTGCTCGCCGGGGTCTTGTCTCGCACGTCGAGCGCCCTCCCGCCGTAGCGCATGGCCACGATCTCGGCCATTATCGAGAGCGCTATCTCCGCCGGTGCGCGCCCGCCGAGGTCCAGGCCGATCGGGCTGCGCAGCCGATCGAGGTCCTCCCGTGGCACTCCGGCGGCGATGAGACGCTCTCGTCTGTCGGCCAGCCTCTTGCGCGACCCGATGGCTCCCACATATCGGCAGCCGCGGGCGAAAGCCGTCGCGATCGCGGGCTCGTCGAACTTCGCGTCGTGGGACAACACGGCCACCGCATCTGAAGGGCCGATGCCGACCTCATCCGCAACCTCATCGGGCCAACCCACGACCAATCGGTCGACGTCGGGGAACCGCTCCCGGGTGGCGAACGCCGCCCGGCCGTCGATGACTATCGTCTCGTATCCAAGGGTTCGCGCGATCGCGACCAGCGGGATCGCGACCTGCCCGGCGCCGACCACGATCAGCCTCGACCGGGCTGGGAAGGCCTCGATGAAGAGCGACCTGCCTGCCAGCTCGACTGTCCGCGAAGTTCCACTGGCCAACGATTCGTTTGCCAGAAGAACCAGCTCGGCATCCAGCCGCGGATCGCCGAGAGTACCGTCGAGGTGACCGTCTTCCCACACCACGAGAGCCCGAGCCGGCGGTTCGCCGTCGCCGGCCGCGGCTGGCCCGATCTCTGGACCGGGCGAGTCACCCGGCAGCGGCGTGACTACGGCCCGGCCGGCGGGCGAACCCGCTTGTGCCATGACCGTCGCGGCAGCTTCGGCGGCTTCGTTCAACGCCGGCTCGATCAGCACATCGATAGTGCCGCCACAAGCAAGTCCTACGTCCCACGCCTGCTGGTCGGTGATGCCGTAGCGAACCACTCGTGAACGGCCGGTCGCTCGTGCTCTTTCTATCTCTTCGAAGGCTGCCCCTTCAACGCAGCCGCCGCTGACCGAGCCGGCAATCCGGCCGTCGGCCGTTGTGAGCATCACCGCGCCCTCGGGCCGTGGTGCCGACCCGAACGTCCGGACCACTACGGCCCGTCCGATCTCGGCGCCGTCGCTCCGCCATGCGGCCAGGGTCGCGACCAGCTCTCTCATGGCGAAGCCTCCTGCAGATGCGTCTGCCATTGCCGACTACGTTGGCCGGCTGCGTTTGTTTCGACCGTAACCCCCGCCAGGTCGTCGGTTGCCTCAAGACCCCGGATTCTAAGTCCCGGGGGCGTCGTGCACTCCGTTCGGGTCTCCCTCAGACCGCCGGTGGCGCCGCGAAAGACGGCTCGGGACAAGCGCGTCATCCTAGAACGGATCAGGGCTCGATAGGACGGCCCATCGTGGCGAGTCGACCGTCAGCCTCTTTGGGGTGCACGCGGGAAGGGTTGTTCGAGATGCGCAAACCGACGATCGTCTGCGCTGGTATGTGTAATACCAAGGGCACCGAGATCAGGTACCTGGCGGAGCAGGTCGCCGAGCGCGGTGGCGTGCCGGTCATCATGGACCTCAGCCTCGGTGCGGCAGTCGATTGGGCGGATGTCGGCCTGGAGGAGGTTCTGGCCTCAACAGGCACTCGCATGGCGGACGTCTTCGCGGCGCCGCGGGCGACGGCCATCGATCTGGTCGGTCGCGCCGGCGCCGTCAAGATCCTTGAGCTCCATGCCTCCGGCAGGTGCGATGGAATCATTTCTTGGGCGGGATCGGTCGGGACGACGACCGCCACTCGGGTCATGAGGGCGCTGCCCTTCGGCTTGCCGAAAATCATGCTCACCGACATGGCCTCGAGCGACGTGAGCATGTGGCTGGGTAACAAAGACATCTACATCGTCAATCCCACCGCCGAACAGGGGATAAATATCGTCACCCGAAAGGCCGTTGCGAACGCGGCCGCCGCCGTCGTCGCGATGGCTCTGGTGCCCGACGTGCCCCGAGGCTCCAAGCCGCTCGTCGCGATCACGTCGTATGGGACAACCACACCGACCGTCATGCGTTGCGCGGAGTTCATGGCGAGCAGGGGATGGGATACCAGCATCTTCCATTCGGTTGGGGTTGGAGCCACCATGGAGGACCTGATCCGCTCCGGGCTGATAACGGCGATCATCGATATCACCCCCGGCGAGCTCATGAACAACGTGTTCGGCAGCGTCTACGGGAACCCGAAGACGTGGGAGGGAGAGCGCCTCACGGCGGCCGGCGACATGGGGATCCCCCAGATCGTGGTGCCGGGCGGCCTCGACCAGGGAGCAATGGGTCCGCTGCACACCGTGCCCCCCATGTATCTCGACGACGTCAGGACCGAGCGGCGAAGCTCGTATCAAGGCAGCGGGTTGCCGTACCAGCACAACGCCTCCGTTACGATCTTGCTCCCATCGCTGGAGGAGGTCGAGCAGGTCTCTCTGGAGATGGTTCGGAAGCTGAACGACACCCGAGGGCCGACGGCATTCATCATCCCGATGCGCGGCTGGTCGGCCTACGACCAGAGCCAGGAGCTTGCCACACTGGAAAGAGGCTGGGCCTCGGGCAATGGGGATGGGCCGACGTGGCTGTCCGACCCCTCGCATCCAACCTGGTCGAAACGCGCGACCCTCATGCTGTCCGTCGTTCGGCAGCACTTGGACCGCAACAACCCTAATCTCGACCTCCTCGCCTGCGACATGCACATCCTGGATCCGGAGCTGGCCGACCTACTCAACAGGTGCATGGGTGACATGCTCGACCACACCTGGCGCAAGGGCATGTACCGGGACGTCGCCAAAGTCATCCCGCCAACCGGCACAATCGGCCCGGTGTCGTAGCGAGCGAACTGTCAGCCGTTCCGGCAAGCCGAAGAACGCGCTGGCCGGCCGGCGCTCAGGTCGTGGACGCCAGCGGAGAGGTTCCGAGCGTGCTGCCGGAAGCGTCGAGGGCCGATCCTCCGCCTTGACGGTCCGGTCGGCGCCTCGCTATCGGGCGCCCCCTGTTGCGTCGCTATCTCCGCCCTGGCTCCTCTGCCCGATGCCGCCGGACTGAGAGCCCTGGGCCGCAAGCGAATCGATGGCCGCCTGGCGCACGTTTAGGTCTCGGTCTCTGGTGGCCAGGCTTAGGGACTCGACCGCACGGGGGTCAGGAATGTGGCCGAGAGCCTCGGCGACGGCCGCTCGCACGCTCCAGCTCGCATCCTTGAGGGCAGCCGTGAGGGGCTCCAGGGCACTGGCATCGCCAATCCGACCGAGAGCCTCCGCAGCGGCCCGGCGCACACCCGAGCTCTGGTCTTGGAGGACGGCCATGAGTGGTTCTACCGCGCCGGAGTCGCCGATCTGCCCCAGAGCTTCCGCAGCAGCCTGGCGTACGCTCGAGGTGTCATCTCGAAGAGCGGCTACGAGGCGTGCAACGTCGCCGGTATCGCCGATCTGGCCCAGGGCCTCGGCGGCGTCCCGGCGCACACGCCAGCGACCCGGATACTCCAGCGCCTTGCGCAGCGCTGGGGCGTCTCCGTTGGCCTTGAACTTGTCGACGTTGGGCGGTCCGAACAGCGGCAAATGCCAATCCTCCGCGGGTAGTCTGACACGGACCGGGCGCGTCTGGAGACAACCTGCGGCTCCGAGCCGGAGACGACGGCCGGCGCCGGCGCGGCCCGCGATCAGCCCACGAGACCGCCGCTCGGCCGCACGCCGCGAAACGTCTCTACTGAGGTGACCCGTGCGAGTGACATCGATAGACACGGAGTGTCTGGCAGCCGGTGGCTACGCGGCTGCGTAGCGGGCCCGATCATGCGACTTTGGACCGCTTGCGACCCGGGGACTATTCGGCAGATGTTGTTTCGGTGCGTGGCGCGGCGGTGCGAGCCAGCCCCTCGACCACAGCCACCCCTGGC
>CAZGUS010000079.1:7553-11722 GCA_964529245.1 uncultured Anaerolineaceae bacterium | reverse complement strand
GCCTTCTAAGCGGCGGGTCGTGGGTTCGAATCCCGCCGGGGACGCCAACACCCGATCTGAGCGTGGGACGACCTGCCGCCTGAGCGCGACAGCCCACAACGTGGCGGGCATAGAGCATGACGACTTGCTAGCCCCGTCACATTGGGAAGTCGCGCGAAGCGACAAGAACCAACAAGAGTCTCGGTCGCGGCGCTCGATCCGACCGGATTTGCCTATTGAGCGGAGCCGAACGCAAGTCTTTGCGGGTCGGCGTCGGGTATAGCGCTCGTGTCGATCACTTGAGTCCGAAGACCGTCATCCGGTCGACGCCCGGGTCGGGGTCGACGGCGTATACCTTCCCGTCGAGGACCACCGGCGAGGACCGATTCACTGAAGTCGTGCGGAACAGCATCTCGCCGGTCGAGGCGTTGAAGACTTCCAGTTCGCTGTCAGTGGTGGTGTAGACCACGCCGTTCGCGAGGACGGGGGAGCCCCAGTCCCATCCTGAGGTCTCGGTACTCCACTTCAGCGTCCCGGTCGCTGCGTCGAAGGCATCCAGTGAGCCCCGCCCGCCGACGAAGACGCTGCCCGCGCCCGCCCCAGGGGTCACGAGGGTGACCTCGCCGCAGTAGACACGCCAAAGCACATGGTGGTCACTGACCTGGACCGCGACCAGATCGAAGCCGCCGGTTTCGTCCTGGGTGCGGCTTTCCGGGACGTAGATGATGCCGTTGTAGATGGCGGGTCCGCCGCGATAGATGCCAAGGCCGGCCTGGATCTTCCAGACCACGGCGCCCGTCTTTGCGTTCAGTTCGTAGAGCCAGCCGTCGAGGCTGGCCGCGACCACGAACTGGCCGCTGCCGGATACGGCGACGGGCCCATAAACGCCCGGGTAATACGCGGTCGGGTCAGGGGTCAGCAGCTTGCGCCAGCGAACGGCGCCCGTAGCGGCATTGAGGTCGTACAGATAATTCCCGGTGGCGAAGTAGACGTTGTCGCCGTAGATCGTCGGCTCGGCGAATGGGTAGTCGACCAGGGCTCGCTTCCAGATCGTCGCGCCGGTCCTGGCGTTGATGCCAAGCATCCAGCCGTGGCCGGCGCCGTCGGTCGGCACGATCACGACATTGTCGTACAGGGCTGGCGCGAATTGAGCCAACTCGGTCCCGCCGAGCGAGGTCGTCCAGAGCGCCGTGCCGTCGCTCCGGCGGAGCGCCTCGAGGTCGCCGTTCCAGCCCAGCGCGTAGACCGTGGTCGCCGAGACGACGGGCGTACCGTTGAACGTGCTTGCCACGGTCTTCTGCCAGACGGGCTTGAGACCGGAGACGTTGCCGGTATTGAGGATCGTCTCGCTGGGGCTGTAGCCGGACTTGGTATATGAGTAGTGGAACTGCGTCCACTGGTGGACGGTAGCGGCCGAGGCCGGGCCCGAGACGGCGGCTTCGACGAGGACGGCGAGAACGAGGGCAGCGACCAACCGAGCCCCACGCATGGCGTTCGCCTTTTCTGGAAGGGCTTCCCGCCGCGGCTGGGATAGCAGCAGTCCTGCGGCACACGGCACCCGGCCACTCCTCCGACGCCACAGTAGGTGCCCGGCGGGGAAGTACGAGGGCCTGGCGGCAGGACCTCACCGACCTTCGGGTAGGGCCGGCTGGATAGCTACCCGGGCAGCAGAGCGACTCGCCCTGGTCAAGGCTTGCCGCTCCGGCCTACCAAGCAGCGGGTCGTGGGTTCGAGTCCCGCCGGGGACGCCATTCTTCGCGGCAGGTTTCGGACGCCGCGGAGTGCGGCGCCGGCCGCCGAGCCCCTGAGCGCCCGACGGAATTCGCCACCTCGCCGAGGCCCGGCCGGGGTATGCTCGGCTTTGAGTCCCATGCGGTGGCTTCAGGCGAGTTCTATCGGAGGTGGACCGGTGAGCGGTTGGGTGGTACCGGCGAATCAGGCGTCCGCGATGCAGCTGCCGGCGGGACTCCAGGTGGCCAGCATGGGCCGGCGCGTCGGCGCGTGGATATTGGACCGGTTCGTCGGGGGCCTGGTGTCCAGCCTGGCCGTGATCCTGGCCATCGTCACGGGGGCCGTTTCTCTCAACTCGCAGGCGCTCGATCAGATCAAGCAGATCGACCCCGAGGCATATCGGCCGTTTTCCACGATCACGGCGCCTCTGTTGAACGTCAACACCGGCCTGCTGATCGCGGCGGTCGTTTTCTATGTGGTCCTGAGCGCTCTCTACTACGCCGGATGCTGGGTCAAGTTCGGCGGTTCGCCGTGCCAGAGGGCTCTCCATCTTCAGGTCGCCGACATGTCGAGCGGCAGGAATCTGTCGCTCGTCCAGGCGCTGCTTCGCTGGGCCCTGCTCGAAGGCATCTCCGTCATCGTGGGGGCGGCCTTCTTGATCGTGTTGATGGATGACATCGCGGCCACGCCCACGAACCAGTGGCTTGGGACCGACGTGTACGGCTCCGGCTTCGGTCTGGGCGCGTTCGGCGGGCTGACTCTCCTGTCCGACGTGGTGTCGTGGGGGAGCTTCATCTGGCTCATCGTCCTGATCGTGTCAGCCGGGACGCACGCCGCCCATCGCGGTCTTCACGACAGGATCGCGGGATCGATCGTCCTGGGCCCCGGGCAGGCAATCGCGGCCTGGCCGGGCTACCCGTATCCGGCGCAGGGCTCGCCCTACTGGCCCGCTCAGGGCGGCCCGGCGTATCCGTATCCGCCGCAGGCGTGGCCGGGCTATCCACCGCAGGGCCCGGCAGTTCCGCCGCAGGGCGGCCCGGCGTATCCGTATCCGCCGCAGGCGTGGCCGGGATACCCGCCGCAGGGCCCGGCAGCCCCGCCGCAGGCGTGGCCGGGCTATCCGCCGCAGCCCGGCTACCCGCCGGCCGCCTCGCCGCAGACGCCTCCGGCCGAACCCCAGGCCGAGCCTCCGGCCGGTTCGCCTCCCGCCTCGCCGCCGGATTCAGCCGCCGGCTGACCGCCTCGCGCCGGTATCTCGTTCCCGCATCTCGTTCGACGCAAAGCCGTAGACCGGAAGCCGGGCAGGTCGCGCCGGTCTAGGATCCTGCCATGAACCAGAGACGCAGACTCGACCTGATCGGCGCGGCCCCTTCCGACGCACAGTGGGCCGCAATCTCGGAACGGCGCCGCGTCCCGGACACGAAGTGGCTCCTCGTCGTCACGAGCACCGGCATCGCGTGCCTGCCCGGCTGCCCCGCGCGGACGCCCGGCCGCGACCGGGTCAGGATCGTGGCGAGCCTTGTGGAGGCGCTCGAAGCCGGGGCGCGGCCGTGCTTGCGCTGCCATCCCGAGCGCTCGGCCGGGTCGGGCGCCGGCAGCCCCGCGGCCAGTCGAACCCAGGGCGATGCCGTCGAGGTAACGGTCGGCCGTCTTGCCGCGGCCCTCGCCTCGGGCGACGACGTGCCGACCGATCGTGAGCTGGCGACGGCCGTCGGGCTGTCCGAGCGGCGTCTGCGCGAGCTCTTCCGCGGGCGCCTCGACGTGACGCCGCGCGGCTGGGTGGCGGCCAAGCGCGCCGAGGGCCTGCGGGTCCACCTGGCGGGCGGCGGCGAGGTGCTGGGCGCACTCTTCGATTCCGGGTACGGGTCGTCGAGCGCCGCCTACGAGGCCGCGGCCGGCGAGTTGGGCATGGCGCCGGGGCGGTATCGGGCCGGCGGAGCGGGGGAGCGGATCCGCTGGACCGCCGCGCCGATCCCCGACGGTGTCGCGCTCGTCGCGGCGACGGACAGAGGTCTGTGCGCGGTGCGGCTCGGCGCGGAGCCGGATGCCCTGGAGTCGGAGCTGCGGGCCGAGTTCCCGCGCGCCGCCATCACGCGCGACGACCGGACTATGGCCGGCATGGCCGCCCTCGTGACGGATCTGGCGAGCGGCCGGCCCAGGCCGGACGTGAGCGAGCTCCCGCTCGACGTTCACGCTACGGCTTTCCGGCGCCGGGTCTGGGAGGCGCTGCGGCGCATTCCGGCCGGCGAAACCCGCTCCTACGGCCAGGTGGCCGCGGCTATCGGCGCACCGAAGGCGGCGCGGGCCGTCGGCGCCGCATGCGGCGCGAACCCGGTCGCGGTCGTGGTGCCGTGCCACCGCGTCGTGGCCTCCGACGGATCGCTCCACGGGTATGCCTACGGCCTGGCGCGCAAGCGCCAGCTCCTGGACGCGGAGCGGGCAACGGCCGAATCCGCGAA
>CAZGUS010000079.1:3797-7453 GCA_964529245.1 uncultured Anaerolineaceae bacterium | reverse complement strand
CGCGCCACTCCGCCCGGCGTCCGCGGCCGGCTCAGAGCCTGGCGCCGCACTTGGGGCAGTGGAGGCTCGTCAGGCTGCAGTCGAGACCGCAGTCGCCGCCGCCGCGACAGACGTCGCAGCGGGGATTCTCGTGGGTCGAATCGGCCTGGCCGCCGCAGCGGCAGAACCAGGTTCCCCGGCCGATCTTACGTAGCCGATTGGAGTCTTCCTCGACCAGACGGAAGGACCCACGGAACTCGACGATGGTGCTCACGACGCGAACGATACCGGACAAGCCCGTCGCGCGGGTGATCGTTGCGCGGCAAACCGTCCCAATCGGTCCCCCTGACGCCGTCAGTCTGCCCGCGCCGCCGCCGAAACCGCGTGAGGTGCTACCTTCTAGGCCGTTCGACCAGAAGTCGCGGGTACGCCCGCTGCAGCAGAGGGCGAAACCCGGATGAACTCGAACTGGCGCGGTTGCCTTCTCGAGATCCTCGAGACGATCGTGCTGACGCTGATCATCTTCTTCGTGGTGCAGACCTTCGTCGCCCAGCCGTACCAGATCGTCGGCGTCTCGATGGAGGCTACGCTGGAGAACGGGCAATACGTGCTCGTCGACAAGATCTCGCCCCATTTCAGCGACTACAAGCGCGGCGACGTGATCGTCCTCCAGCCGCCGGCAGGCTACGACGCCGAAGGCAACGTCCCGTTCATAAAGCGGGTGGTGGGCGTCGGCGGAGACACGGTCGAGGTCAAGGACGGGGCCGTGTGGGTCAACGGCGCGAAGCTCAACGAGCCCTACGTCTATCCGGGCCAGGTGACCGATCCGCTCACCAGTCAGACGATCTGGCAGATCCCCAAGGGCGACCTCTTCGTCATGGGGGACCACCGCGAGGAGTCGGAAGATTCGCGGCTCTTCGGGCCGATCCCCGAGTCGTCCGTCATCGGCCGGGCGTGGCTGCGCTACTGGGGCGGACCGTTCGGATTCGTCCAGCCGGCCACCTACGACAACATCCCCAGCGCGCCGCCGTCCGCCGCGCCCTGAGGCGCCTACACTGCCGGCGCGGTCCTGGCCGGCGCTCTCCGCCGACACCATCCAATCTCACCGGTGCAGTAAAGGCGGCGGGGTTTGTCGCACACTAGAGGTGTGTGGAAGCCGTCATTGCGGGGGAAATGATCGACCGGGAGGGGTTCGACGCACAGTACGGGGCGCTGTTCGGCGACCTGACCTCCCTGGCGCGCGCACTCGGCGCCGGACCCGACGCCGAGGACGTGGCCCAGGAAGCTCTCTTGCACGCTCGTGGCCACCTACACCAGCTGCGCGATCCGGCCAAGCTGCGAGCCTGGGTTCGCCGGATTGCCGTTCGCGGGGCCTGCCGGGCCCGAAGCCGGCACTTCGCCGACCTCGAAGTCGAGCACGTCGAGCGCCTGCCCGCGGCCGAATTCCCGGACGTGGACGTAGCCGCGGCCGTCGCCGGCCTGCCCGAGCGGGAGCGGCTTGCCGTGACGCTCGTCTACGGCCTGGGCTACCGCCAGGACGAGGCCGCCGAACTCATGGGCGTCGCCAGCGGCACGGTCTACTCGAGCGTCTGGCGCGCGCGGCGCAAGCTGGCTCGATTGCTCGCGGCCGACGAGCCGTTCTCGGAGCCGATCGGGAGGGATCCGCGATGAGCAGACTCAACGGGCGACTGAACGCAATCCTGCGCCGGGGCCACATCGACGATGCCCGCCTCGACGCGCTTGCCGGCGCCGGCATAGACCTGGGCGCCGCGGCGACCTCCGCCGAGCAGGCGCATCTGCGCGATTGCCGGCGCTGCCGGAGCCTGCTCGTGGGGTTCCGGCGGTCCGCGGCGGTTCTGAGCGGCGAGTGGGTCGACCGGCCACTCAATCGCGGCGTCGCGGTGCCCACCGCAGCCGGACGCGTTAGGTTGGGCCCGGTCGCCGCTGTGGGCCGAAACGCCGCGGGTGGCGCCGGCCGGCGGAAAGCCGTTCCGGCGGCGATGATCGCGGTCCTGGTGGCCGTCGTGGCGACGGCCGGGCTCCTGACCCTGCGCGGCGAAGCCGGCCTTCGCCCGGCGGCCAGCGTCTCGGGCGCCAGCGGCTCGGCCGCCAGCGGCTCGGCGCAATCACCCGGCGGAGCCACTCCCTACGGCACTCCCGGTCGCACCGGTCTCGTGACGCGGCTGCCGTTGGGCGGCCAGGTGTCCTGGGCGCCCGACAGCCAGCACCTGCTCGTGGCGTCACAGGCCCAGAGCATCGTCTACGACCGTTTCGGCAACAGCGTCGCGACCTTCGGGCAGGTCGAGGGCTGGCTCGACGCGACCCACCTCGTTTCGGGCGACGGCCGAGTGGCCGCCATAGACGAGCCGTACACAGGCGCGCCGCAGGACAACTCGTGGGTCGTGGCGAGCGGCCACGGGGCGGCCGCCATCGTCGTGGCCGTGCCCGGGTGCGTGGGCGACCCGGAGATCGAGTGGTACCGCGACGGCCATCTCGACACCGCCCGCGAGGAGGCGACCCCGTTCGGCTGGTCGACCGACGGCAAGCTCGTCCTGCTCGGCCACCACAATTGCGCCGACAGTTCGGCCCCGGCGGACAACTGGAAGGGCTCGGTGGACGTGGTCGATTTCGCGTCGGGCCGCGTACTTGCCAGCGCCCCGAACGTCCGCGGCGATATGGCGTTCAATCCGTCGGCGACTCTCCTGGCCGCGCAATCGGACGCGAATCTTGAGATCGTCACGATCGCGGGAGGCGCCGTCAGAACGATCGCGGGAGCGCGCTTCCTGGGCTGGTTCGACGACGATCACCTCTACTACATGGCGAATTCGACGTTGGAGATGCTGAACCTGCGTGCCGGCGCCTCGGCCAGCGCCCCCGTCGGCAGCGGTGAATGGCAGGTCCCGTCGTCCTCGGGTACCTGGCTTGTCGTCGATGCCGCGGGCGCGGCACGCCGGATCGCCACCGCGGATGGGACCACGACCCTGCTCGATCTCTCGTCCGCCGGCCTGCTGGTGCCCGAAGGCGAGGCGTCCGTCCAGGCTCCTTCGGCCCTGCAACAGCCGTTGTGGTCGCCGGATGGCCGGATGCTCGCGCTCGCGGCCCGAGACGCCACGTTCCTGGCTCTCTTCTCTGTGACGGACCTGCCCGGCTCGATCGAAGGCGCACTCCCGACGCCGATCGCCTCGCCCCAGGCCGTCGCCGAGCTCGACCGTTCGGCCTTGCCCGGGCGCGTCGTCCGGCTGGTCTCGGACCCGGCGCGCAACGCGTTCTGGTTCCTCGGCGGCGTGTCGGGTGGGCCGATCACCCTATACCGCTACGACGTTGCCACGGCGGCGCTCTCGAGTGACCCCATCGCCGGCACGACCTACGACGAGACGCGCGACCGCCTGGCCATCGCGCCGACGGGCAAGCTCTGGATCGGCGCCGGATACGACCTGATCGAATTCGACCCCGAAGGCCGCGGCCAGACCAGCCTGACCATGCCTTCTTTCGGGCCGGATGTCCAGGTCGATCCGGCCGCCGGCAAGGCCGATCCGTGGATCTCCGGCATCGCCTTCGACACGAACGGCGCCGCCCTCGTCGCCCGCAACTGGGTGCGATCGGTGGCGCGGGTGAGCGCGTCGCTCGAGGTCAAGGGCAGCGTCGACGTCTCGGACGGGTTCGCCATGACGGGCGGC
>CAZGUS010000079.1:0-3697 GCA_964529245.1 uncultured Anaerolineaceae bacterium | reverse complement strand
CGTCTCGGACGGGTTCGCCATGACGGGCGGCGTGGTAGTGGCCGGAGGCCGGGTCTTCGTCCTGGCGGATCCCGCGAGCGGGCTCTGCCTCGGCGTCGACGCCACCGGCAGCGGGACTCTGTCCAACCTGAAGTTCGAGGCTCCGGGGATCGCGGCAGTCGGCAACCGGGTGCTCCTGGCCGGCACGCCGCCGGGCTGGATCGACGCCCAGGGCGGCGCGGCGATGATCGAGCCCGTCCTCGCCACGGCCGATCTGGTGGCGGCCGGCCCCGACGGCACCGCCGTCCTGTACGACCGCGCTTACGGACTCATGCAGTGGCGCGACGCGGCCGGCAAGGTCTCCGCGCAGGGCGTGTTCAACTCCGGCGCGGCGCCCATAGTCGCCCTCGGCTACGACGGCCAGGGCCGTCAGTGGGCCGTGGAGTCGGCCGGCGGCGCGTACTCGCTGGTCCGCCTCAGCCTCGGCTGACGCCGGGCCGCCAGCACGCCGGCGGCGCCCTGGCTCAGCCTGGCAGGACCGTCTCGCCGAACATGAGGAAGCGGTCGACGCCGCGGGCCGCCTGGCGGCCTTCGTGGATCGCCCAGACGACGAGCGATTGGCCGCGCGAGCAGTCGCCGGCGGCGAAGACGCCGGGAGTGGTCGTCATCATGTCGTCGTCGCGGACGATGTTGCCGCGGTGGTCCAGCTTGCAGCCGAAGGCTTCGGGAAGCTCGGGCGCCGGGCCAACGAAGCCCATCGCGATCAGGACGAGGTCTGCGTCGAGCACCTTCTCGGTGCCTGCGCGCTCGACCATCTCGGGCCGTCCGGCGGCGCCGTGCACCCAGTCGATCTCGATCGTCTCGATGGCGCCGACACGGCCGGCGTCGCCGATCAGGCGGCGGGTGCTGATGAGATAGCGGCGCGGGTCGGCGCCCCAAAGGGCCGCCGCCTCTTCCTGGCCGTAGTCCATCTTGTAGACCTTGGGCCACTGAGGCCACGGATTGTCGGCCGCACGGGTGTCCGGCGGGCGGGCCAGGATCTCCAGCTGCGTGACGCTCTTCGCGCCCTGCCGGATGGCCGTCCCGACGCAGTCGGTGCCGGTGTCGCCGCCGCCGATAACGACCACGTGCTTGCCGGCCGCGGAGATGGACGTGGCCGGACCGCCGAGCACGCTCCTGGTGTTGGCGACGAGGAAGTCCATGGCGAAGTGGACGCCGGCGAGCTCGCGGCCTGGGACCCGGAGGTCGCGCGGCACCGTGGAGCCGGTGGCCAGAACGACCGCGTCGAAGTCCGAGACGAGCTTCTCCGGCGCCACGTTCTTGCCGACGGCGACTCCGGTGAGGAACTCGATGCCCTCGTCGGTCAGCAGCTTGACGCGCCTGTCGACGACCTTCTTGTCGAGCTTCATGTTCGGGATGCCGTACATAAGCAGGCCGCCGACGCGATCGTCGCGCTCGTAGACGGTCACCTGGTGGCCGGCCCGGTTGAGCTGGGCTGCGGCGGCGAGGCCCGCCGGTCCGCTGCCGACGACCGCAACCCGAAAGCCGGTGCGGGCGAGCGGCGGCTCGGCGACCACCCAGCCCTCTCGGAAGGCGCGCTCGATGATCTCGTTCTCGATGGTCTTGATCGTGACCGGCGGCTGGTTGATGCCGACCGTGCAGGAACCTTCGCATGGCGCCGGGCAGACGCGGCCGGTGAACTCCGGGAAGTTGTTGGTCTTGTGGAGGCGGATGATCGCCTCGCGCCACTGGCCGCGGTAGACCAGGTCGTTCCACTCGGGGATCAGGTTGTTGATCGGGCACCCGAGCGCCAGGCCGTTGACCAGCGCCCCCGTGTGGCAATAGGGAATGCCGCAGTCCATGCAGCGGGCGCCCTGATCGCGGAGCGTCTTCTCGGCGTAGTCGGGGTGCGTTTCGCTCCAGTCCTTGACCCGCTCCAGCGGCGCTCGAACGTGAGCCGGCTCGCGCTCGAAATCCATGAAACCCGTCGGCTTGCCCATCGTCAGTTCCCCGCCACTCGGCGCGCGTCCATGACGTTCTCGTCGAATGCGGCCATCTCCGCCTCGTCCTGCGAGAGTCCCTTCTCGCGCATGCGGTTCTGGGCCTCGATGACACGCCGATAGTCGTTGGGGACGACGCGGATGAAGCGCCCGACCGTCGTGTCCCAGTCGTCGAGGAGGGCCCGGGCTCGGGGGCTGGCGGTGTATTCGACGTGCCGCTCCAGCAGCCGGCGGATCTCGGCGGTTTCCTTGGCGTCCGACAGCGGGAAGAGCTGGACCATTTCCTTGTTGCAGACACGCTCGAAGCCGCCGCCGGCGGCGCCGCCCTCGCCGCTCTCGTCGAGGACGTAGGCGATGCCGCCCGACATGCCCGCGGCGAAGTTGCGGCCGGTCTTGCCGATCACGACCACCTTGCCGCCGGTCATGTACTCGCAGCCGTGGTCGCCCACGCCTTCCACCACGGCGTTGACGCCGGAGTTTCGGACGCCGAAGCGCTCGCCGGCCATGCCCCGGATGTAGGCCTCGCCGGAGGTGGCGCCGTAGAAGGCGACGTTGCCCGTGATGACGTTCTCCTCCGCCACGAACGTCGCGTCGCGGTCAGGGAAGAGGACGATCTTGCCGCCCGAGAGGCCCTTGCCCAGGTAGTCGTTGGCGTCGCCCTCCAGGGTGAGGGTGATTCCCTGCGGCACGAACGCCCCGAAGCTCTGGCCGGCCGAGCCGCGGAAGTGGAGCTTGATCGTGTCCTCGGGCAGGCCGGCGGCGCCGTAGCGGCGGGTCACGGCGGAACCCAGGGAAGTGGCAACGACGCGGTTGGTGTTGCGGACCGGCAGGTCCGCCTCGACCTTCTCGCCGCGCTCGAGGGCAGGCTCGCAGAGCGGGATAAGCGTGGTGGAGTCGAGCGAGAGCTCGAGCTTGTGCTCCTGGGTGATCTGGCAGGTCCGGCCGGTCGTCCTGGGCACCTGAGGCTGGAAGAGGATCCGGCTGAAGTCGAGGTTGTGGGCCTTCCAGTGGTCGATCGCCCGGCGCATCTCGAGGCGCTCAGAGTGGCCGACCATCTCCTCGAAGGTCCGGAAGCCGAGCATTGCCATGTACTCGCGGACTTCCTGGGCCACGTAGTTCATGAAGTTGACCACGTACTGCGGATCGCCGCTGAAGCGCTTGCGCAGCTCCGGGTCCTGCGTGGCGATGCCGACGGGGCAGGTGTTGAGGTGGCAGACGCGCATCATCACGCAGCCGAGCGTGACCAGCGGCGCCGTGGAGAACCCGAACTCCTCGGCTCCGAGGAGAGCGCCGATCACGACGTCGCGGCCGGTCTTCATCTGGCCGTCGACTTCGATCGCGACGCGCGAGCGCAGGTCGTTGATGAGCAGGACCTGGTTCGTCTCGGCGATGCCGAGCTCCCACGGCAGGCCGGCGTGCTTGATCGAGGACAGGGGCGAGGCGCCCGTGCCGCCGTCGTGGCCGCTGATGAGGATGACGTCGGCGTGAGCCTTGGCCACACCGGCCGCGATCGTTCCGACTCCGACCTCGGACACGAGCTTGACGGAGATACGGGCGTCGGGGTTGGCGTTCTTGAGGTCGTGGATGAGCTCCGCCAGATCCTCGATGGAGTAGATGTCGTGGTGCGGCGGCGGGCTGATCAGGCCGACGCCCGGTGTGGAGTGGCGGACCTTGGCGATCCAGGGGTAGACCTTGTGGCCGGGCAGCTGGCCGCCCTC
>CAZGUS010000078.1:0-11785 GCA_964529245.1 uncultured Anaerolineaceae bacterium | reverse complement strand
GCGACGCGGTTGCCCTTGGGCCGGGGCTGGTTGGCCAGGAGAGTGGCGACGTCGAAGAACTCGCCCAGAGTGTCCGTTCGGATGACGCCGGCCTGCTTGAACAGGGCGTCGACCGTCACGTCCGAGGCGCCGAGCAGCGCACCGGTGTGGGACGAAGTCGCGCGCGCCCCCGCCGACGAGCGGCCGCTCTTGACCGCGAGGATCGGCTTCTGGCGACCGACCCGGCGGGTGATCCGGGCGAACTTGCGCGGGTTGCCGAGCGACTCGAGGTATAGGGCGATGACGTCCGTGGCCGGATCGTCGGCCCAGTACTGGATGAAGTCGTTGCCCGAAAGGTCGGCCTTGTTGCCGACCGAGATGAAGGTCGACAGGCCCAGGTTCAGGGTGTTCGCGTATTCGATGACGGCCAGACCGAGAGCGCCCGACTGGGACAGGAAGCCGACGTTGCCCTGCTGCGGCGCGTTTGGCGAGAAGGTGGCGTTCATTCGAACGTCGTCGTGGGTGTTTATCACACCCATGCAGTTGGGGCCGATGACCCGGATACCGCTCTCGCGAGCGATGGCCATCAGTTCGCGCTGCATCTCACGACCGGCAGGGCCCGTTTCGGCGAATCCGGCGGTGATGACCACCATGCCGTGGACGCCCTTCTGGGCGCATTCCCTGGCCGCGGCCATGGTCAGCTTGGCCGGAACGACGATCACGGCCAGATCGACCGGACCTTCTATGTCCAGGATCGACTTGTAGGCGCGGACCGACTGGACGACGTCGGCACTCGGATTGACCGGGTACACCGGGCCGTTGAAGCCGCCGTCCATGAGGTTGTGGAAGACTTCGCCGCCGATGGTCTTGCGCTTGCGGCCTGCGCCGATGACGGCGATGGAGCGCGGGGCCAGCATGCCCCGAACCGCGTTCATGGCCGCGATCTGTTCGCGGGCCTCGAAGCGGGCGCGCGCCTCGGGAGTCATCGACGTCGGGAACTGGATGCGGATCTTGCCCGGCTCGGACTTCATGGTGATGCCGAAGCCACTCTCGCGGAAGACGTCGAGCATCTTGTTGTTGTCGCCCGTCACGTCGGCCTCGAAGACGGCAACCCCGTCTTCGTCCGCCGCCTCGGCGAGGCGCTTGAGGAGCAGCGTTCCAAGGCCGCGGCCCTGGTAGTTGTCCGCAACGGTGAAGCCGACTTCGGCTCGGTCGTCGGCGTTGCGGTCGTAGCTCGCCTGGGCCACGACCGCCTGGTCGTGAACGGCCAGAACGCAACAGTCTTCGCAGCCTTCGACGCCGGACCAGCGCCTGGCCGTGGCTTCGACGTCGCTGGTCGTCGAGCCGAAGCGGAGCCGGCGGGACTCGGCGGAGAGGCCCCGAAGGAAGGCCAGGATGGCCGCCTCGTCGGTCGGCTTCGCCGCTCGGATGCGAACCGACGATCCATCGCGCAGGACTACGTCGATGTCGCGCGGGGAGTAGCTCGTGCTCATGCTGTCGCCTTCGTCTAGTGGATGGAGTGGGGCCGGAAGGTCCCGGCGTCGACGCTCCATGCATGGGAGTGACTCGCAAGGAACGTCCACGATCTGACTGGAGCTTCCGCGATGCGAAGCGTCGGCGAGTAGGGCCAATGTGCGCCCGCTGCGGGCCGTAAGTCCCAAGCCTGCCGGACCGCCATGGGCCGAAAGGCCACATCCACGGTTCGGATCCCGCGTCCGGGGGCGCGTCTCGAATGGCCGCCCGGCCGATCAGGGGACTGCGTCCTGCGGGCGGCGCCAGCTCTCGAACGGCCCGGCACCGGTGACGATCGCCGCCGACCGCCACGATCGATCGTCCGGTGCGCGGGCGCAACCGCCGCCGGGACCGGTCTCCGCCGGTGTCAATTGGGGCTGTGAGCTGAGAAGAGGGGCCATCTGGTCCGGTCTTGTGCGGTCAAGGGCGGTTCGCCGGATCCCAGCCGTTAGGCCCTTCGAAAGGTCCATAGGGTTCGTCTCCGGGAGCCGTCCCAAGAGCCATGACGCCCGTACCATTGCCCGGTCCCTCCGGCCGTCCCATTGTCCAGGCTAGACGGGCCCGTGTGCCCGCGGAGGCATGACAGTTGTCCGAAGAGCGCTATCGAGGGCCCCATTCCGGCGGGCTTCCGGCGTCGCCGGTTGCGCCGATCCGTAGCGTTCCGGCGGTCCGCGACAACCTGGCTGACCACGCGTCGGGCCACCGATCCGATCCGTCGGGTCCTGACCGCCACTTCCACGCCGGGCGAACCTGATGGTGATCTTCGGCAAGCGCCGCGGCGGCGGAGACGACTCCGAGCCCCGCGCGCGCAGGAGCGCAGCCGCTCCGGGAGTGGAAGTGGCCGCCGCGGGGCCGGCCGCCGTCGACGAATCGCAGCTGCCGCGCTGGCGGCGGCCGTCGTTGCAGCAGGTCCGGCGGGCCGATCCGCTGCGGGCGATCGCCGAGACGTCGACGATGTCCTTTGCCACGGCCGGGGTGAGGCCGCTGGGAAGCTACGAGCGTCGCCAGATCCGGTATCGATTGGTTCGGCTGCTGAACTGCCCGGACGAAGTTCGCGCCTCCGAGATTGGGGTCCTGGATCGCGGCGACGAGGTCCAGCTCCTCGAGCGGCACGGCGTCTACTGGCGAGTCATGTGCCCTGACGGGCGCGCCGGCTGGGTCCATCGCATGACCCTCGCCGCGCCGGTCCTCGAATCGGAGGCGGCGGTCGATGAGGCGCTCCAGGCGGGGGAGCAGGTCGTCGAGCAGGCCGACGAGCCGCCGTGCGAGCCCGTCGGGCCGCCGGTCGTCCCGGTCGCCTCGACCGCCTCGGCTGCCCCGAGCACCTCGGCTGCGGAGGAGAACGTCGACGGTTTTCTCGAGGCCTGCCTGCGAGCCCGCGGTGACAGCCTGCCATCGGCCGAAGACCTCGCGTCCGCCCCGGCCGGCCAGGTCGCCCCTGACAGAGCGGCTGCCAAAGCCCCCGCGCGGCCCGCCCGAGTGCCCGCGTCGGAGCCCGTCCACCACACCGAGTCCGTGTCCGCGGTCGGAGCGTCGGTCGCGGCGCTTGCCCGCGACTATCTGGAACGCGCCGGCTTCGCCGTCGTCGGCCCCGACGAGGCGGCCCAGCCCGTTGTCGAGAGCGCCGTCGAGGCTGCCTTCGAACCGCCGACCGAGCCAGTGGTCGAGGCCGCCGACGAGCCGTCGCCCCAGCCATCGGCAGAGGCGGAGGCCGCTACTGCCCTCGAGCGGCCCTCTGGCGACGCGGTTCCCGCCGCAGAACCAGAACGTGTTGATGGGCGATATTCGGGACGTAAGAGTGCGGGTAGCCGTAAGGCCGCAACCGCGTCCCGGCCTGGTACCAGATCACGTCGCCCTTCACGGTGAAGCCGGCGCGCGTCGCGCGCTCGGCGAGATCCGCGCCAGTGAAGATGTAGCGCCCGTCCTGGTAAGCATCTCGAACGATCACAGTTGCGTAGCGGTCGGGCCGGAGGACGCGAGCGAGTTGGCAGAAGACGCTCTCCATTCGATCGAGAAACGTCGCGTAGTCGGCGCTGTTGGCGAGGTCGCCGGGATGGTCCGTGACCATCGAGTAGTCCGTGCGACGGTTGGCATGGCTCTCGGCCAGCTTCCCGCCGGCCATGGTGATCGGCAGCTGGATGTTGTACGGCGGGTCCGTCGCGACGAAGTCGACACTGTCCGCCTCCATCTCGGGCAGAACGAGCATCGCGTCGCCGAGCCGCATCTCCAGGCCGGACGGATCGAAGGGTCGCTCGCCGCCCGGGTCGTTCGAGCCTATGTCCGCCAGGATCGGGCCGCGTCCCTCCCTCTCGGCCGCCAGGCCGGCCACCAGCGATTCGTAGACCGCAACCCAGCGAGCCTCGATCTCGATCCCGACGGCACGCCGCGGACCGCGGGCGATGGCTGCACCGAGGAGCGTGCCGCCGACGCCCGCGAACGGGTCCAGGACCAGCTCGCCGCTCGTCGTGAAGAACTCGATCAGGCGGGCCATGAGCCGCGGCGGCTTGTTGGCGCCGTGCTCCTTGCGGAGATCGTGGCCGAGCTCGGACGGATAGGCCGTTCCCCACACGGACTTGGTGAAGTACAGCCACTCCGCGCCGGAGAGCTCGTTGAGGGTATTGCCGGGGTGCCTGGGGCTCACCGGACGAGCCTAGCAGGCGCAGGCGCCCTCCTCGCGCCCGATACGGAATGGCTGCCCGTAACCTGTGGACCAACAGTTACCCTTGGCACGCCGAGGGGGGCGGCGAGGCTTCGCCGTGGCCCGCGGCGCAACCTGTATGTCGGATTGCCATGACCAACAGCATGGAACGCAACGGCTCACGCGGCTTCGACGGACGCTCCTCGCACCACAAGCTATGGAGCGACCGTTTCGTCGGCCGCGAGCGTCCGCTGGAGCGTATCGCCCTGGGCCTCCAGGGTGTCGCCGACGGCAGGCCCAACGCGCTCATACTCTCGGGCACGGCGGGCCTGGGGCTGACCCGGCTCCTGACCGAGACGGAGCGCCGCATCGGCGCCCTGGCCGATCCGTTCGTGGCCGTTCGCGGCGTCGCCATGCCGGCGACTTCGGGCGTGCCGTACGCGCCGGTGAGCGCGGCGCTCGAGCAGCTGCTGACCCACGTCTCCGACGAATTGCTGGCATCGCTCGTAGGACCGACCGGGGACGCCATCGCGCGGCTGGTGCCGAGCTTGCGCCCCCGCCTCGCGTCGCTCGGACTGGTGCCGGAACGGCCGCGCGTCGTCGCCACCGAGTGGCGCCAGGCCCGCATGCTGGAGGCGGTTCTGGGACTGCTGGAGCGGCTGGGCGAGCGGCAGCCGGTGGCGTTGCTTCTGGAGGACATGCACTATGCCGACGCCGCGACACGCGACCTGGCCACTTTCCTGGCCCGGGTGTCGCGCGGTCAGCGGGTCATGCTCGTCCTGACATATCAGCCCGACCGGCTCCTTCGATCCGATCCGCTGCGGGCCACGCTGGCCTCGCTCGCGACCACGCCGTCCGTCGTCAGCGCCGACGTCGCGCCGCTGGATCGGGCCGAGCTGGGCCAGCTCATCGAGGCAATCGAAGGCGGGCGGCCATCGTCCACGACCCTCCTTCTGGTGGCCGAGCGGTCGCACGGCAACCCGTTGATCGCCGAGGAGCTGCTGGCGGCCCGGCGCGAGCTTTCCGGAGTCTCGCTGGCCGGCTCCTTCGAACGGCTCGTCACCGCCCGGTCCGCGCTCCGATCTCCCGAGTGCCGGCGGGTACTACGGCTTCTGTCGCTGGCCGGCGAGCCCGTGACCTGGCCGATGATGATGCTCATGGCCACGGAGTTCGAGCGGCGCTCGCCGGCGCGTCCGCCACGCTCGGCGAACAGCGGTCGCAAAGGGGACGGCCTGGAAGCGGACATCTCCGCCGGCGCGGCGGAAGGTCTCCAGCACGGGTTCCTGATCGAGACCGCCGGCGGCAGACTCACCGGCAAGGGCGGCGAGCGCCGTATCTGGTTCCGTCACGAGCTCATCGCCGAAGCCATCGCCGCCGACCTGCTGCCGGCGACGCGGCGCCGTTACCACGCCGCCCTGGCGGCCGCGGACTGGGGCGATCCCGAGCCGCAGGCCCGGGTCGCCGATCCCTACGCGGACGCGCTCCACAGAGACACGCCGTCGGCGCAGGACCGGGCTCGCAGCCGGGCATATGCCCGGAACCCCGATTCGTTCGTCGCCGAGGCCGCCCAGACACACGCCGTGACGGTCATCCCGGCGCAGCCGGCCGCGGCCCTGGCGCATCACCTGGCTGCCCACCAGCTGGCGGGAGCAGAGCAGGCGGCCCTGGCGGCCGCGGCTGCGGCGGAGGCTCTCGATGCCGGCGCCGATGCCCTGGCCCACTACGAGAGCGCCCTTTCTCTTTACGAGATCGTTCGGCCGGAGGAAGACGCGCCGCCGCTGTCGGACTTGTACATTCGGGCCGGCGAGGCGGCCTTTGCCGCCGGCGACCCGGCCCGCGCCTCGGCCTATTCCGAGGCCGCAGCGGCCGCACTCGACGACCCGCGCGAGCGGCTGGCCCTCGGCCTCGTGATGGACCAGCTCGGCCGCTATCGCCGCGCCTCCGGCGACCAGAAGGGTTCGCTCGCGGCCTACAAGAGGGCCGTCGATCTCGTCCCGCGGGAGCCGACGGCAGCCCGGGCCCGCGTCCTCGGATCGCTGGCCCAGTTCCGGATGCTGGAGGGCGTGTTCTCGGAAGCGCGCCGATATGCCCTGGAGGCCGTCGCCGTCGCGACCGAGGTCGGCGGCGAGGCCCGCCAGGAGCTCCTGCACGCCACTTGCACGCTGGCCGTGGCCGAGGCCTGGGGCGAAGATCCAGAGCCGGCCGTCGAGATGCTGCGCCGGACGCTCGTGGACGCCGCCGAGCTCGGCCGCCTGGACGACCTTTTCCGGGTCTATGCCAACCTGACCACCGTCCTGGACCTCCTGGGCCGCCGCGAGGAGGCGATCGCGATCGCCTACAAGGGAATCGCCGAAGCCGAACGTGAGGGCCAGGCCACCGTCTACGGCAACTTCCTGCGGGCCAACGCTTCCGAGTCGCTGTACTTCATGGGCCGCTGGCAGGAGTGCCGCCGCCTCTGTCTGGACGCGCTGAGCTGGAGCCCGGTCGGCATCTGGTTCCTCTCGCCACTGCTCAATCTGGCCACCGTCGAAGTGGCGATGAACGCGGGCGAGTCGGCCGGCAGGCTGCTGGGTCAGGTCCTGCTCGCGCTCGAGACCGTCCAGGATCCGCAATTCGCCGTGCCGGCCCAGCAAGCGGCCGCTGCCTATGCTCTGTGGCAGGACGACCTCCCCGATGCGCGCCGGGCGGCGGAGCGTGGCTGGCAGAAGGTCAGCGACACGGAAGACTGGCTGCTGATGGCGCAGATGGCGTCGACCTGCCTGGAGGTGGACGCCACGATCGCCGAGGACGCGCACCGCCGGCGCGATCTGGCGAACCTGGCCGCCGCGCGCGAGCGAAGCCTCCCCGTCGTGCTCCAGGCCGAGGCCATGGTGAGGAGCTGCGGCGTGCCGCCCCGGCTTGGGTCGCGGCGCCAGGCGGACCTTGCGATCCGGGTTGCCCGCGCGTTCAGAGCCCGGATCGAGGGTCGCGACGATCCCGAGACATGGGCGCAGCTCGCCGCCGACTGGGCCGAGTTGGGCGACCCATACGAAGCTGCCAGGGCCCGGTGGCGCCAGGCCGAAGCGCTGCTCGATCAGGCCCGCGGCCGATCCACTCGCGCCGTTGCCAGGGAACCGCTGATCGCGGCCGCGGAAGGGGCCTTCGACCTCGGGGCGTGGCCGCTCCTGCGGGCCGTCGCCGAGCTGGCCCAGCGCGCCATGCTGCCGCTCCCCAAGCCCATCGATGCGGCGCTGCAGGGACGCCTCGAGCCCCCGGCGTCTGTTTCACGGTCGGTCGCCAGGCCCGGAGCTCCGACGAGAGGGATTCAGCCGCCAGCCGGTCGGGCCGGCGCGACGGGCCTGGCCGCCGGTCAGGCTGTCGGTCGGGGCGCGTCCCGCTGGGAGCCCGGGATCGTGGCCGACTTCGCGGCCTCGGCCGTCAAGCAGGCCCAGCATGACTTCGGCCTGAGCAAGCGGGAGCTGGAGGTCCTGGCTCTGATCGCCGAAGGGAGGAGCAATCCGGAGATCGGCCGGCAGTTGTTCATCACGCGCAAGACAGTGGCGGTGCACGTCAGCAACATCCTGACCAAGCTCGGCGTGTCGGGACGGGTGGAGGCGGCGGCTGCGGCGATCCGATTGGGCCTGACCGAGCGACCCTAGAGGCCGACGCCGGTCCGCGAGCCGGTCGGGACCTGCATTCGCCAAAACGCACGGACACAAGGAAACCCGGGCTTGGGACCCGGGTTTCTTGCGGCTTCGCCGGTCTAGGACCAGCGTTTGCCCCAAATGATCGCGAGCAAGTCGAGGATGTCCACGTCCGACTCCTTGTTCTTTTGCTCCCCCGATTGGGTTTTGCCGCGGGACCGCGTGCAGCGTCGGTAACCATAGCGCCTCGGGCCCCGGAATCTCAATCGCTCATCCGTACGGAGGGTACCGGCCCAGCCCGCGGGCCGGGTACTGGCAGGCCGGCAGCCGAAAGGGGCAAGGGTTTTCCCTACCGGACCTCACCGCGGTCGGTCGCATCCATCTGCGGGTCCGCCATAGCTGCGTCAACGGCCGCGACCAGCGACTCGGACGTGAAGGGCTTGGCCAGGAACTCGACCCCGGCCTGCAGGACGCCGTCGCGGACGATGCCTTTGTCGGTGTGGCCGGACATGTACAGGATCCGAAGCTCGGGCTGTGCCGCGGAGAGCCTGGCAGCCACTTCAGGCCCGCTCATGCCGGGCATGACCACATCGGTGAGGAGCAGTTGCACGGCGGCCGTGCGTGCCGTCTCGAGGGCAGACGCGCCGTCGTGCGCAGTCAGGACCTTGAAGCCGGCCGCCTCCAGGACGCGACTCGCAAACCGCCTAACACCGTTGTCGTCTTCGACCAGCAGGATCGTGCCGGTCCGGTTGCCGACGGTTGCCCTGGCACCGGTTGGCTCCTTGCCCGAGCGGATCGTTGTCTCGACGCGTGGCAGGTAGACGGTGAAGGTCGATCCATTGTGCGGGTCGCTTCGAGCCGTGACCGTGCCGCCCGACTGGCGGACGATGCCGTAGACCGTGGCGAGCCCCAGGCCCGTGCCCTTGCCCGGTGCTTTCGTCGTGAAGAACGGCTCGAAGAGGTGGCCGAGGGTGTCGGCGTCCATGCCGACGCCGGTGTCGGTCACCGACAGGGTCGTCATCTTCGCGAGCGGAGGCACGTCGGACTGCTGCGGGTCCATCTCCGCGGTCGTCTCGAGGTCGGCGATCTCGATCGTCAGGGTTCCGCCGTCGGGCATGGCGTCGCGTGCGTTGACGGCGAGATTCACGATGACCTGCTCCATCTGACCCGGATCCGCGAGAACGCGGCCCGTGCCGGCGGGAGCGCGGATCGACAGCCCTATGTCCTCGCTCAGAAGCCGGCTGAGCATGGGCTCGACCCGGCGCACGACCTCGCCCAGGTCCAGGACCTCGGGTTGCAGGACGGTTCGCCGGGCGAAGGCCAGGAGCTGGCGGGTCAGGCCGGCCGCCCGATCCGCGGCTTGTTCGATCTGCTCGAGGTCCTCGCGCGGACCCTCGCCTGGCGGCAGCTCGGCCAGGGCCAGGCTGGCGCTGCCGCGGATGGCGGTGAGTAGATTGTTGAAGTCGTGGGCGATGCCCCCGGCGAGCCGGCCGATCTCCTCCATCTTCTGGGCCTGGCGCAGCTGATCTTCCAGCGCGGCCCGTTCCGCGTCGGCCTGGCGGCGCTCTGTGAGGTCACGTGCGATGGACAGAATGGCCAATTTGCCGTCGAGCGTGATCGTCGTCGCGGTGATTTCCGTCGGGATGACAGTCCCGTCGCGAGCGACATGTGCCGACTCGAACGACAGGATGCCGCGTTCGAGCAGCCGGGCCATGCGATCTCCAAATCCGGCCGCGAACTCGGGCGTGTCGATGTCGGGGGCGAACATTGTCGCGAGCTCTTCCGGGGTGTATCCCAGTCGCCTGCAGGCGGTCATGTTGGCGTCGAGGAAGCGGCCGTCTCGATCGATTATCAGGAGCGAGTCCCCGGCGTTGTCGAAGAGTGTGCGGAACCTCTCTTCGGATTGGCGCAGATCTTGTTCGGCTCGATAGCGGTCCGAGATATCCACGCCGGCGGTGACCATGCCGGTGATCGTCCCGTCCTTTGCTCGCAGGGGTGCCTTGGTCAACAGCTGGCGTCGGACCGGACCGTCGGGGGAATACAGGTCGGCCTCGTACGTCTCGACAGCGCCGTTCTCCAGGACCGGCCGGTCGTGGGCGGCGTGCATCGCGGCGTCGGCTTCGTCGAACTCGCCAAACCTCCTGCCGCCGGCGCCTTCGCGGAGGCGGCCCGGGCCGGCGACGTACGCGGCATTGGCAAGCCGGGGGCGACCATCGGTGTAGTCGGCGACTATCGGGATGGGGATCGCGTCGAGGAGCTGCTGGATGAGGTGCGTGTGCTCGCGCAGGGCTTCGTCCGATCGTTTGCGCTCGATGATGTCGCGGTCGACGGTCAGGATCGCCGGCCCGTCTCGAAACTCGATGCATCGTCCGGAGGACTCGATCGGGATCGTGACGCCGTCGCGCCTCACGTGCGTCACTTCGAAGACGTGGATGCCGCCCTGCAGGAACTGATCGATTCGGCCGGCTATGCCCGCCGCCGACTCGGGCGAGTTGATCTCCGCGACGTTCATCGCCAGGAGTTCCTCGCGGGTGTACCCGAGTCGCTCGCACACGGCCCGGTTGACCTCGATCAGCTTGCCGTCCGGCCGGTTGATCGACACGCCGTCGACCATGCTGTCGAAGATGGCGCGCAGTTGCTCTTCCGAGCGGCGCGTGGCCTCGTCCAGTTCGTGCTGGGCGGTGATGTCGCGCACCGAGGACACGACGCCGACGGCTTCGCCTCTCTCGCCCCGGTGCGGGCGGTTGGCCTGGACGACCCAGCCGCGCCGGCCGGTGTGGGGGATCACGTACTCGAACTCGCGCGAGGTGGGGCCGTCGCCTGCCAGGGCCCGAGCCAGGTCCTCTCCGACGCCCGCGGCCATGATCTCCGGGAACACATCGTGAGCTCTGCCGCCGAGCACCTGGCTGCTCGACAGCCCGGTGAGTTCCTCCATCACCGGATTCCACACAACGAGTCTGAGGTCGCGGTCGTAGACGATGATCCCTTCGCCGGCGCTGGCGATGATGGTCTCGACGAAGGCATTTCGCTCGCGAATGGCCGCCTCCGCGCGACGGGCATCCGTGATGTCCTCGATCATCGCCATGACCCAGGTCGGCCCAATGCGCGAGAGGCGGATGAGCACGAAGCGGTCCGTCTCGGGGTCGCGTCCCTCGAATTCCTCGGTTTGCCCGCTGACCGCAACCCGGCCCAACCGCTCGATCAGCTCCCGCCTGAGCCCCGGGTTGAGCTCCGATGCGCGCTTGCCGACCATGTAATCGGCCGCCTGACCGGTCAGCCTCTCGAATGCAGGGTTGACGTCGACGATGCGATAGTCGATGGGCTTGCCGGCCTCGTCGAGGATGATGTCGCCGATGGCGACGGCGCTCGACATCTGCTCGAATAGCAGGCGAGGCAGGTACTCTCGGTCCGGCGCCCCGTCCCGGTCGCTGCGGCCCGGCTTGGTGCCTTCCGTCCGAGACCGGCCTGCCTTCGCCACCCTCGCCTCGCCTCCGGATCGATGGCCGTACCCACCACTATCGCGGGCACCGGGCACGGCCGCGCGAGATCCAGCGCTTGGCCTCGAATCGCCCGGCGGGGACGACAGCCGGGCCATCTTCTCACCGCCTCCGGGCCGAGTCCATCCTGAAAAGGGACGATGACGGCAGACTCCAGCCGGGCTCATCGAGGACTCCGGGTCGCCCGCCTCGTGCGGGCCGGACCGGCCGGAGAGCCTACTGGGCCTTGACGGCGGCGATCAGATTCGCGAGGCCCTGCTTGGCGTCCGCGAAGTACATCCCCGTCTTCGGGTTCACGTAGAGCGGGTTGTCGATGCCGGCGTAGCCGCGACCCATCGAGCGCTTCATGACGATGATCGACTTGGCATGGTCAACGTCGAGGATCGGCATGCCGAAGATCGGGCTGGAACGGTCCGTTCTGGCGGCCGGGTTGGTCACGTCATTAGCGCCGATCACGAGGGCTACATCGGTGCGCTCGAATTCGGGGTTGATGTCGTCCATTTCCTTGAGCTGCGGGTACGGCACGTTGGCCTCGG
>CAZGUS010000077.1:0-11860 GCA_964529245.1 uncultured Anaerolineaceae bacterium | reverse complement strand
TTGCCGACCTTGTTCTTGTCGATGTCGAAGGCGGCCACGAACTCGATGTCGCGGACGTGGTAGCCGCCCAGGTTGACGTGCATGAGGCCCGGGACGAAGTCGGTCTCGGCCGCGTTCTCGTAGTAGTAGCGGCCCTGGATGAGGCTGCTCGCGCAGTTGCCCACGCCGACGATCGCGACCCGGATCTTCTTGCTCTTCTCGGGGGTCTTGGCCGGCGCCGGGGCGGTCGCGGCGTCGCTGGTGATCTTCTCGCTCACTGTGTTTCCTTGCTCCTCTTGGCGAAGCTGCGGACAGACGTGCCGGTTGTCAAAACAACGCACCTTTATATAAAGGCTCGTTGATGCTATGACTCCGGCCACCTCCTGTCAAGGCGCCCGCGACGTCCGGGCTGGGCATGTGCAGCGGAGCCTAGGCCGCCCAGTGCAAGGGGCGGCGGGCGCGGCGGGCACGGCGCAGGCCGCCGCTGCGCTATCCGACGGCGAGCGTGAGACGGCGAGAGCGGGCGACCAGTATCCCCAAGACGATGACAAGCCCGCCCAGCACCTGACCGAGCACGACTGCCTCGCCCAGGAAGAACCAGGCCATGACCACAGCAAAGGCCGGCACGAGGAACTGGAACAGCATCACCCGCGTCGGCCCCAGAACCTTGATGGCGGCGAACACGACGACGTTGGCCGCCGCCGCCGGCAGCAGGGCGCAGTAAGCGAGCAGGCCGAGGGTGCCCAGGCCGACGTGCGCGGGGACGAGCTGCGGGAGTTCGAACAGCGCCACCGGGAGCATGCCAAGACAGCCGAAACCGATCGCCCAGGTTGCCGTCCGCAGCGGGGAGTGGCGCCGCAGGACCGGCGCCCCGAAGGCCACGTAGCAGGCCCACAGCACGGTGGCCGCGAGGGTCATCAGATCGCCCCCCGAGGCACCCGTCAGCCCGAAACCGTGGGTCGCGGCCACGACTCCGACAGCCCCGAGGAAGGAGATGGCGGCGCCGATCGCCTTCGCCGGCGAGAGAGTGTCCGACCCGACGGCCGCGGCGATGATCATCGTCGACACGGGCGTCGCGGCCGTCAGAAGCGCCGAGTTGGCCGCGGTCGTCTGGCCCAGAGCGGAAGCCCACAGATCCTGGTACAGGCCGAATCCGGCCAGGCCCAGGAGCGCGATCGGAATGACGTCGCGGCGGGGCAGGGAGACGCTGCCCTCGCGCCACTTCAGGAACGCGAGCAGCACCAGGAACGCGATCGCGAAGCGGATGAAGGCGAACACGATGGGCGGCACATCGGCGATCGCGGCCTTGACAGCAACCACGTTGCCGGCCCAGCTGATCATGACCAGGAGCGTGGCCGCCTCGGCTCCGAAGCGGACCCTGGCGCTCGACCCCGCGCCGCCCGCCCAGCTCTTCCAGCCCCTCGAACCTCCCGGCCCCGCGCCGGCGGCGTCTGCTGCGGGTATGGGCGTTTCGGGACGAATCATCTGTTCATGGTATCGACAGCAGCGGCCGCGCTCGGGGCGGACACGGAATCGCCCGGACCTGAGGCCCGGGCGATCGGTGCGGTTCGCAGGAGCTTGATCTCAGACGTTCTCCTGGTCCAGCTCGAGCGACTCTTCGTCGCCTTCTTCGGTCAGCTTGAGCCAGACGAACAGGCCGGCCAGGACGGTGAGCGGGACGACCACGAGCGCGGCCAGAGTGACCAGCACCAGGGCCAGCAGGATCTTCAGAATCTTCATGGGCCTACCTCAATGTAGCCGCGTGGCGTCTGCCGCTCCGGCGAATCAAGCCCCGGTCTGGGGCTTGGGAACTTTCTCGCCTCGAAAGTCCGGGGCTGCGGCAATCAGGGACTCAACCTCTTCGCGCGTGAACTCCGCGATCACGTGCCGGCTGCCGGTCTGCGTCCACATCAGCAGTCGAAGCACAAAGGCGCCGTCCTGCTCGAAAAAGAAGATGTCGCGCGGCTTCTGCTCGTCGACATACCGGCCGACCACCCGGAACGCCTGCTCATAGTAGCCCGCCTGCCCCCAGGTGACCGCGCGCTGCTGGTTGTCGCGCCTGGCGTGGCCCTCTTCCATGAAACGGGCGATGTCGTCATCCAGGAAGGTGAAGGTCTCTTTCGCCTGCTGGCCGAGGTGCTCCGACCAGGCTCCGCTGCTGGACGTCTCCACCACCATCCCCTGGACCACGAAACCGTCGGGTGCCTCAACCAGGAGAACTTCCTTCATCCCTCGCTGGTCGAGGAAGGCGCCGATCGAGCGCAGCACTTCCTCGTAGTTCTGGCGAGGACTGCCATCGTAGATTCGCATTGCTTCCTCGCGGATGTGGGCATTGATTTCGAGACCACCGGCAACCTGCCACGGTCGACCAGGCTCGACCTCTCCGTGGCGGCAGGCCGGTAAGCCGAGTGTACCAGCCTCTTCGCCATGAGGAACACGCATGAAATCGGGGAATCGGCCGCGTCGACCGACCGGCCCGACGAGGGCCTCAGCCGGGGGCCGCGGCGCGGTCGGCTCGCATTGCGGTAGCGGGCAGGCCCGGCGCGCAGTTCCTGCGCCTCGGGTCGGTAGAATGACGTCGACAATGGGCCGGAGCGGAACGGTCCGCGGCGCATCCACCGGTCGGGCCCACCTCGCGGCACCCGGTCCGGTCGGGCTCGCGCACGCCGGTCCCTGCAGGCCGCCGACCACCGGGGCACGCGGCACCCAGCCGGCCCGGGATCTCAGCACGACATAGCGGGAGCGAGTTCGAATGACGGAAACGACCGGAGCGCTGGATCAGCTGGCCATCGACACCATCCGGACGCTCTCCATGGACGCCGTCCAGAAGGCCAATTCGGGCCATCCGGGCGCGCCGATGGGGATGGCGCCGATGGCCTACACGCTCTGGACGCGTTTCCTGCGCCACTCACCGAGCGAGCCGACCTGGCCGAACCGCGACCGCTTCCTGCTGTCCGCCGGCCACGCCAGCATGCTGCTGTACTCGCTGCTGTATCTGACAGGCTACGGCCTCAGGATCGAGGACCTCGAATCATTCCGGCAGTGGGGCTCTCTGACGCCCGGCCATCCCGAGCACGGGCATACCGGGGGCGTCGAGGCCACGACCGGTCCTCTGGGCCAGGGCTTCGCCAACGGCGTGGGCATGGCCATCGCCCAGCTCAGGCTGGCGGCCGAGTTCAACCGGCCCGGGCACAGCTTGATCGACCACTACGTCTATGCCATCTGCTCCGACGGCGACCTGCAAGAGGGGATCTCGGCAGAAGCCGCCTCACTGGCGGGGCATCTGAAGTTGGGTCGGCTCATCTACCTGTACGACGACAACCACATTCAGCTCGACGGCCCCACCGCCCTGGCCTTCTCCGATCGGACCCTCGAACGCTTCGATTCGTACGGCTGGCACACGGCGCGGGTCGAGGACGGCAACGACGTGGCCGCCATCGGGGCCGCGATCGAGGCGGCGCGGGCCGATGAGCGCCCCAGCCTGATCGCGGTCCGGACGCACATCGGCTACGGCGCCCCGACCAAACATGACAGTCAGAAGGCCCACGGCTCGCCGCTCGGGGAGCCCGAAGTCAGGGGCGCCAAGGAGTTCTACGGCTGGGACCCGGACAAGCACTTCTTCGTCCCCGACGAGGCGCTGGCCCTGTACCGCGAAGCCGTGCCGGCCGGCCGGAAGCTCGTCGCGGAGTGGAACGAGGCGCTGGCCCGCTACGCCGCCGACTACCCGGCCGAGGCGGCCGAGCTGAAGCGGCGACTTGCCGGCAAGCTCCCCGACGGTTGGGACGGCGGTCTGAAGAGCTATCCGGTGGGCGACGGCCCTGCGACGCGCAAGGCCAGCCAGGAAGCAATCAACGCCCTGGCCGGTCCGCTGCCTGAGCTGTTCGGCGGCGCCGCCGACCTGTCCGAGTCGAACCTGACGGACGTCGAAGGCGCGGCCATCCTCGAGGCCGGGCAGCCGGGCGGACGGAATATCCGTTTCGGCGTTCGCGAACACGCGATGGGCGGCATCGTCAACGGCATCGCCCTGTACGGCGCCTTCATACCGTACGCGGCCACCTTCCTGACCTTCAGCGACTACATGCGCGGCTCGGTCCGACTCGCCGCCCTGCAGAAACTGCGACTGGTGTACGTCTGGACCCACGACTCGATTGGCCTCGGAGAAGACGGACCCACTCACCAGCCGATCGAGCACGTGGCCGCCCTGCGCGCCATGCCGCACTTGAACGTGATGCGGCCCGGCGACGCCAACGAGACGGCCGCGGCGTGGGCCTGCGCCATCGACGTGTGTGAGGGCCCGACCGCCCTGATCCTGACCCGCCAGAAGCTCCCGATCCTGGCCGGCACGGCCGAGAAGGCCCGCGAAGGCGTGGCGAAGGGCGGCTACGTCCTGCGCGACGCTTCGGGCGACAGCGCCACGCCGGACCTGATCCTGATCGGCACGGGATCGGAGTTGCAGCTGGCCGTAGCCGCGGCCGAGGCGCTGGAGAAGGAAGGAATTCGAAGCCGCGTCGTGAGCCTGCCCTGCTGGGAACGTTTCGAGGCGCAGGACGCGGCCTACCGCGAGGCCATCCTGCCGCACGGGAGCCGCAAGCGTGTCACGATCGAGGCCGAGAGCTCGTTCGGGTGGGAACGCTATGCGGGCGACGAAGGCGTGATCGTGGGCATCGACCGCTTCGGCGCTTCCGCCCCGGCAGAGCTCATCTTCGAGGCTTTCGGGATCACAGCCGAGCGAGTCATCGATCTGGGTCGGAGGGTCGTTCGCGAAGGGCTCCACGGTCGCGCGATCGCGACCGACGCCGGCCTGGGCATGCACTGAGAGGACGACCGATGCGCATCGCACTCGCCGCCGACCATGCCGGGGCCGAGCTCAAGAGCGAACTCCTGATCCGGCTGGCGCCTCTGGGCCATGAGTTGATAGACCTCGGCGGCGACGGCAGCAATCCCGAGGACGACTATCCGGACTACAGCCTGGCGCTGGCCGAGGCGATCCTGGCCGGCAAGGCCGACCGGGGCATCCTGGTCTGCGGCAGCGGCGTCGGCGCCTCGATCGCCGCCTCCAAGATGCCGGGGATCCGGGCCGGGTTGTGCCACGACTACTACTCGGCCGGTCAGGGCGTCGAGCACGACGACATGAACGTGCTGGCCCTCGGTGCCAGGGTGATCGGCATCGAGACGGCGGTTTCCTGCTCCACCGCTTTCCTCGCGGCCAGGTTCAGCGGCGCTCCCCGCCACGTCCGCCGCGTGGCCAAGATCCGAGCCATCGAACAGGAGGCCGCGCGCCTGGAAGCGGCCCACCGAACCACATGAGCTGCGTCGATCGGGCCTCCGCCGCTCGCCGTCGCATCAAACCCATGAACCAGTCATGAGGCTTCAGCAATGACCGAATCGAAGGCTCAGGGATCGCTCGCCCTCGACTTGACCACCGGCGACGGCGCGCTCGACGCGGCCCTCGCCGAAGCCCGCGCCCGAGCCACGAGCGAGAAGTGGGCCGACCGAGCCGTCGGCCGGCGCGACCCGACCGTCTGGTCGGCGGACGACATCGTTCAGCGCGCGATCGCCCAACGCCTCGGCTGGCTCGAAGCCCCGTTCCATTTCGCCGACGAAACGGGCGAGCTGATCGCGTTCGCGCAGGCCACTCGCGACGAGGGATTCACCACCGCCGTCCTCGGCGGGATGGGCGGGAGCAGCCTCGCGCCCGCGCTCCTGGCCCACGTGTTCGGCACCGCCGCCGGCGCGATCCCGGTCCGCGTCCTCGACTCGACCGACCCGGCGGCAGTGGCCGCGACCCTGGACGATCTGGAGCCGACACGCACCTTGTTCATCGTCTCGACCAAGTCCGGCACCACGGCCGAGTCGCTCTCGTTCCAGGCGTATCAGTGGGAACGAGTGGCGGCCGCCCTCGAATCGGCCGGCGTGGGCCGCCCCACGCAGCCCGGCGACTTCATGGTTGCGATCAGCGACCCGCAGAAGAGCGTGCAGTCGATCCCCCACCACGACCAGCTGCGGGAGCTGTTCCTGAATCCGCCGGACGTCGGCGGGCGCTACTCGGCCCTGACCTACGTCGGCCTGGTTCCCGGGGCGCTGCTCGGGATCGACCTGGACGAGCTGCTGCGGCGCGCCCGCGAGATGGTCGTGGCCTGCGGCGCCTCCGACCCGGCGAGCAACCCCGGGCTGGCCCTCGGCCTGGCCATGGGCGTTCTGGCCAGGAACGGACGCGACAAGCTGACCTTCGTCATCGACCGCGAGCTGTCCGCCTTCGGGCCGTGGGTCGAGCAGCTGATAGCCGAGAGCACCGGCAAGCACGGCGTCGGCGTCGTCCCCGTGGACGGCGAACCGCTCGGCGCCTCGGCCGCGTACGGCGACGACCGCGTCTTCGTCCGGATCGCGCTCAAGGGTTCGGCCGGTCCCGACCAGTCGATCGGCTCGGACGTCGATGCCCGCCTGGCGAAGCTGGCCGCGGCCGGCCATCCCCTCATCAAGATCGACGTCGACTCGAAGCTGGACATCGGCGCCGAATTCGTGCGCTGGGAGGTGGCGACGGCCCTGGCCGGCGTGGTTCTCGGCATCGACCCGTTCGATCAGCCCAACGTCGAGGAAGCCAAGACCAACACCCGCGCCGTGATCGCCACCTTCGAGACCGGCGCCGCATCCGAGTCGAACGGAGACGCCGTCGGGGTCGCCGACGAAGCTGCTCTGCAGGCCGCGCTCAAGACCGCGCTGGCCGCGCTCCTGTCCAACGGCTACGCCTCCATCCAGGCATACGTCGCCCAGACGCCCGAGCGCGACGCGGCTCTGACCCGCGTTCGAACGCTCCTGCGCGACGCCACCCACCGAGCCACGACGGTCGGCTACGGGCCGCGCTTCCTGCACTCCACCGGCCAGCTGCACAAGGGCGGCGCCCCGATCGGCTGGTTCCTGCAGCTCGTGGCGGGACACCCCGACGATCGCGCGATCCCGGGCAAGGCGTACACCTTCGGACAGCTCATCGACGCCCAGGCGATCGGCGACGCCCGAACGCTCCAAGACCACAAGCTGCCGGTCCTTCGCATCAACCTCGGGTCGGACCCCGACGCCGGGATCGCCTCCCTCGAGCGCGCCCTGGCGGCCGCTCTCAAGGAGGCATGACGGCATGGACCTGGGCTTCATCGGCCTCGGCCGCATGGGCGCCAACATGGTCCGCCGTCTTGTGCTCGACAAGCACCACGTCGTCGCCTACAACCGGACCGCGGAGAAGACCCGCGAGATCATGACGGAGGGCGTCGACGGTGCGTTCTCCCTGGCGGAGATGGTCGGCCGGCTCTCCCGGCCGCGGGCCGTGTGGGTCATGGTGCCGGCCGGCGACGCGACCGAGGCGATGATCGACGAGCTGCTGACGCTGCTCGAGCCCGGCGACACGATCGTGGACGGCGGCAACTCCAACTTCCACGACTCCGTGCGGCGCCACGCAAAGGTGGCCGCGCACGGACTCAGATTCGTGGACGCCGGGGTATCGGGTGGGATCTGGGGCCTCCAGGTCGGCTACTGCCTGATGGTCGGCGGCGAGCCCGAGCCGGTGAAGCACCTGGAACCGATCTTCCGCTCGCTCGCGCCGGCGGGCGGCTACCTGCACGCCGGCGGGCCGGGAGCCGGGCATTACGTGAAGATGGTCCACAACGGCATCGAATACGGGCTGATGCAGTCCTACGCCGAGGGCTTCGAAATCCTTCACGCTTCGGACTTCAAGCTCGACCTGGCCGCGATAGCCGACCTGTGGAACCACGGCTCGGTCGTCCGCTCGTGGCTGCTCGAACTGGCCGCCTCGGCATTCGCCCAGGACCAGGACCTGATGCAGCTCAGGGGCTGGGTCGCCGACTCCGGGGAGGGCCGCTGGACGGTGCAGGAGGCGATCGACAAGGACGTCCCGGCGCCGGTGATCACTCTTGCCCTGCTCAACCGCTTCCGCTCGCGCCAGGACGACAGCTACCAGGCCAAGGTGCTCGCCGCACTTCGCAACGAGTTCGGCGGCCACCCCGTGAAGACGGAGTGAAGGCGATGATGCGCGCTGCTTCAGGGCTCCCCTGCTCCGACTCCTGCCGCCAGCCCGTGACCGGCCGATGAGCCCGACCCGCACGCCGGCACCGGCGCCGCCCGCCAGGACCGCCCGCCAGCTGCGCGAGGCCGCATCCTCGGCGCGCCGCCGGAACCGTCCGGACGCCGACGTGAACCCGCTGCGGCGGGGGCTGCGCCTGGAGCGAGTCCCGGACCCGTGCAGCTTCGTCCTGTTCGGCGCCACCGGCGATCTTGCGCATCGCAAGGTGATACCCGCGATCTACCAGCTGTGGCGCACGAACCTGCTGCCGCCCGAATTCAGTCTGGTCGCCGTGGCCCGCCGGCCCTACACGAACGAAGCGTTCGCGGCCGAGGTTCGCGCATCGGTGGAGGCGAATTCGCGCGTCCAGCCGATCGACGAGGACGCCTGGTCGGAGCTGGCCAGGCGGATCACCTACCAGCAGCTGGACTTCGGCGGCGACGAAGGCTTCGACCGCTTGAGCGACCGGCTCGACGCCCTGGACGCCGAGCGTGGCACCGCCGGCAACAGGCTGTTCTACCTGGCGACGCAGCCGTCCCAGGTGACCGAGATCGTCCAGCAGCTGGGTCGGGTCGGGCTCGACCACGAGCTGCGAGGAGCCGGCTGGCGCAGGGTCGTCATCGAGAAGCCCTTCGGCCGGGACTACGAGTCGGCCCGCCGCCTCAACCACGAGCTGGCGAAGGTCTTCCGTGAATCGCAGGTCTATCGCATCGACCATTACCTGGGCAAGGAGACCGTCCGAAACCTGATGGTCTTCCGCTTCGGCAACGGCATCTTCGAGCCGGTCTGGAACCGCAGCTACGTGGACCATGTCCAGATCACCGTGGCCGAGTCGCTGGGCGTGGAGAGCCGCGGCGCGTTCTACGAAGAGACGGGCGCCAGCCGCGACATCCTGCAGAACCACCTGTTGCAGCTGCTCACGCTGGTCGCCATGGAGCCGCCCTCTTCGTTCAACGCCGACGCGCTGCGCGATCAGAAGCTCCAGGTCCTTCGGGCGATCACGACGCCGGATCTCGAGCACGTCCGCCACGACGTCGTGCGGGGTCAATACGGCGCCGGCTGGGTCGAGGGCTCAGCGGCCGCCGGTTACCGCGAAGAGCCCGAAGTCGACCCCGAATCCGAGACCGAGACGTACGTCGCCGGTCGTTTCACGATCGACGACTGGCGCTGGAGCGGCGTGCCGTTCTACCTGCGCGCCGGCAAGCGGCTGCCCAAGCGCGCGACCGAGATCGCGATCCAGTTCAAGGAAGTCCCTCTGCCCCTCTTCCGCGAATCGAGCGGCGACCCGGCGGCCAACGTCCTGGCCATGCGGATCCAGCCGGACGAGGGCATCATGCTCCGCTTCGCGGCCAAGGTGCCGGGCCTGGGCCTGGACGTCCGCACCGTCAACATGGACTTCGACTACGGGACCTCGTTCGCGGTGGACTCGCCGGACGCGTACGAGACGCTCATCCTCGACGCCCTGCTGGGCGACGCGTCCCTGTTCACCCGTGCCGACGAGGTCGAGGCGGCCTGGTCCGTGGTGACCCCGATCATCGAGGGCTGGGCGGCGATGCCGGCACCGCACTTCCCCAACTACGCGGCCGGCACCTGGGGTCCCGAGGCCGGCGACGAGCTTATGGAACGGGACGGGCGACGATGGCGGCGGATCTGATCCCGCCCGCGGTCCTGCACTCGGTGCCCGATATCGAACGGGCGCTGACTCACCTGTGGACGGACAAGGTCACCCACCGAGGCGACGGCGAGCACCACATCGCGGCGCGTTCGAGCGTGCTCAACCTCGTGGTCATCGCCGGGCGGCGCGAGACCGCCGAGAAGTGCGCGGCCACCATCGAAGCCACGGGCGGCCGGCATCCATCGCGGTCGCTGATCCTCTCCGCACTCGACGTAGAGGGCCGGCCCGGCCTAGACGCCACCATCAGGACGGCCTCGGCCGACGCCGCCGGTACCGCCGGAACCGGGGCCGAGACGATCTACGTGACGGTGCACGGCCAGACGGGCCACCACCTGGCGTCGATCATCGTTCCGCTCCTCGTCCGCGACCTGCCGGTGGCACTGTGGTGGCCGGGCGATCCCCAGTTCGGCTCGCATCGCGGCGACAGGCTGCTGCCGATCGCCGATCGCCTCATCGTCAACGGTTCCTCATGGTCCGGCGACGGCCTGGATCGCTTGAGCGCCATGGCGCGCGTCGTGCGCGGTCGAAACCTCGTCGTCGCGGACTTCGCGCTGCTCCGCCAGGCTCGCTGGCGCGAGGCGCTGGCCTCCGTATACGACCTGCCCGACCTGCGGCCGCACCTGCGCGCCGTGCGTTCGATCTCGGTCGAATTCGCCGCCCCCGAAGCGGGCGATCCGGCCGGCCTGACCAACATCGTGAGGCCCGTGTACCACGTGGCCTGGCTGGCGTCGCGATTGGGCATGAGCGTCGTCGAACCGATGCGCCGACTCCCGGACGGCCGCCGGGTAGCCACGCTGCGCCAGGGAGATCACGACGTCGCGGCGGAATGGCTTCCCAGCGCCTCCGATCTTGGCGAAGGGTCGACCGTCCGGGTGCAGATGGTCTCCAATCTGCGCGGAGCCGAGCTCGTCGGGGCCGTCACGGCCGGCGACTGTACGGTGGAGGTCGGCATCTACGACAACGGGCGCGAGCGCGTGCGGCGCACCTATCAGGCTCCTCGGCTCGGGGATGTGGACCTTCTCGCGCGGGCGTTGGAAGATAGCTCCGGCGATTCGGTCGCGGCCGATGCCCTGGCCATGGCCGGCCACCTGATCGCCGCCGAGGCGGAGCCGCACGGAGCGGTCGCTCGGCGCCGGCGGAAGACGCAAGGGACCAACGATGACTGAGCATGAGCCCGACCTTTCGATGGCGCCCGAGCGGCTGTTCGGGGTCAGCGTCGCCGGGCTGCCGGCCCCGAACCGAGGCGAGCCCGACCTGACCGTGGCCGTCGACGCGAACGACGCCGCCATCGACGCCGCGGAGCGGATCACCGCGGCGCTCGTGGCCGCCGTCGAGCGGCGCGGCCGGGCCGACTTCTGCACCACCGGGGGCAGCACCCCGATCCCGATCTATCGCCTGCTGTCGCAGTCGCCGATGGTGGACCGCATTCCCTGGCAGCAGGTCCACGTCTGGTGGGGCGACGACCGCTACGTTCCGCGAGGCCACCCCGAGTCCAACGTGACCAGCCTGGACGACGTCCTGCTGGGCGGCGGCCACGGCGAACACGGCAGCGCGCCGATGCCCAGCGGCAACGTCCACCCCTTCCCCGTCGATCGGGCCATCGCCGAATACCACGACAACGGCTGGTGCGCCGACCGCTACGCCGAGGAAATGGCCCGGCACCTTCCGCTCGCCGACGGCCACTGGCCGGTGTTCGACCTGATCCTGGTAGGCGTCGGCGACGACGGCCACGTCCTCTCGGTATTCCCGGAGAGCCCGGCTCTGGACCGCATGGACTGGGCCATGGGCATGCCCGCCCCCTCGCACATCGGCCCGCACCTGCCCCGCATGACGGTCAACCCGCGGCTGCTGGAGGCGGCGCCGGTTCTGGTCGTGACCTGGGGCGCGACGAAGGCCGAGGCTCTGGGCCACGTCTTCGGTGAGGTGCGCGACGACCGCCGCTGGCCCGTCCAGCGAACCCGCCGTCCCGGGGCGGCCTGGATCGTCGACGAGGCCGCCGCGGCCCTGATCCCGAGGGCGCTGCGGGGCTAGCTCGCGAGGGCGCGGCTCAGCCCGCGGACGCTTCCTTGGCCTGGAGCGCCGCCAGAGCCGCGTTGACGTTGCCGCCGAGCGACTTGAGGATCTGCAGGTACAGCGCC
>CAZGUS010000076.1:0-12030 GCA_964529245.1 uncultured Anaerolineaceae bacterium | reverse complement strand
CCTCCTGGGTGCTACGGTCGGACAGCAAAGCGATCATAGCAGCGCGACGGCCCGCTCCGGCAAATCGGGCCCGGAGAATTCCGGGTGGGGCCGGCGCCCGGGCCCGAATCGCCCGGTCGAGGCGAACGCCCGGCGAACCGGCTACGCTCCCGCCATGCCCGAATCAACGATTCCAGAACGCGGTCCCTCCAAGGCCGAATCCGCCGCGAGAGTGCGCCCGCTGCGGACCGCCGTTCTTCTCGCGGTCGGCACCGAGCTGACCGTGGGGGAGACGCGCGACACCAACAGCGGCGATCTCGCGCGGTCCCTCGCCGAGCACGGCGTGGAAGTCGTACGGATCGTGGCCCTGCCGGATCGCCTCGACACCGTCGTCGGCGCCCTGGGCACGGCTATCGCCGAAGCCGATCTGGCCGTCACGACCGGCGGCCTGGGGCCCACGCCCGACGACCTGACCCGTGAGGCGATCGCCGCCGTCGTCGGGGAGCGGCCCGCGATCGACCCGGAGCTGGAGCACTGGCTGCGCCATCTCTTCGAGCGGCGCGGCGTCCCCTATCACGCCACGAACGCGAAGCAGGCCTGGCTCGTCCCATCGGCCACGGCCATCCCCAACGAGCGCGGAACGGCGCCGGGGTGGTGGGTCGATCGCCCCGACGGGCGCGTCATCGTGGCCGTCCCGGGGCCGCCCAGCGAGATGCGGCCGATGTGGGAGGGCTGGGTTCTCCCCCGCCTGATCGCCCGCGGCCTGGGGCAGGCGCGGGTCACGCGAACCTACCGCCTCACGGGCATCGGCGAGTCGGCGGTTGCGGCGGCGCTGGGCGAGCGGCTGCTCCGGGCCGAGAACCCGATCGTTGCCACCTACGCGCGGTCGGACGCGGTCGACGTCCGGATATCCGCCCGCGCCGAAGACGGCCACTCACCGGAGCAGCTGGTCGAGGAGGCCGCCGCCGCCGTGCTGGCCGCCGTGGGCAAGTTCGTGTGGGGCCGCGCCGGCGACACGTGGCCTGGCGTCCTGGGCCGCGAGCTCTCGGCCCGCGATTGGACCCTTGCGCTCGTGGAAGCGGGCACCGGGGGCGCCACGATGCGGCTCCTGGGCGACGCGCCGTGGCTGGTGTCCTCGCGCCTGCTGGCGCCGGCAGAGACGGACGCCCCGATCGCGGCCATGGCCGAGCGGGCCCGCAAGGCCACCGGTGCGACGGTCGGACTGGCAGTTCGGGCGATCGAGTCGGGCGAGGATACGCAGGTCGAAGTCGCCGTCAGCGGGCCGTTTGGAGCTCGCGATACCAGCCAGACGGCTTTCCTGGGCGGCGGCGAGGGCCGGCGACGGGCAGGCATCGCCGCCGCCGCCTTCGCGTACTCGGCCGTTCGGGAAGCTGCGGGCGGGGGCGCGGACGAGGTCCACTAGACCTGCGCAGGAACGGCGCTTCTGGCGGACAATAGCCACCAGAGATTGTCGCGCGGCCCGAAGCTGGAGCGGAGCATGAGCACCAAAGAGACGATCGAGCCGGCCGAGCTCGCCGGGCTGCCGCTGTTCGAGGGCATCCGGGAGGCCGACCTGGCGTCTCTTGCCGCGGGCTCCTGCCGGCGCCGGCTCAACGACGGCGAAACCCTGGTCGAGGTCGGGGACCCGATCTCCGAGGTTCACTGGATGGAGAGCGGGCAGCTGGCTCTGCGAGTGTCCCACGACGGGCGCTGGGTTCTGGTTTCGACGCTGCACGCCGGCGACCTGCTGGGCTGGTCGGCGCTGCGCGAGGATCCCACGGCCCTATCAGCGGCCCGGGCGATCGGTCCGGCGGTGATGATCTCGATGCCGGCCTCGGGCCTGCTCGATCTTCTGGTCGGCGGCTCGCCCCAGGCTCAGCTGCTGCTGCGCCGGCTCTTCGGGATCGCCACGCAGCACCTCGACGAGAGCCGCGCGCAGCTGCTCCAGCTGGGCCGCGAAGGGGTCATCTCCGCAGGCTGACGGCTCCTCGGACTACCGGTCGAACGGCGCCGCGCCGACAGCTAACGGCGCGAGGCGTCGATCATGGCCTCGAGATCCGGGATCACGATAGTTTCGCGATCCATGCGCAGCAATCCCTCGTCGACGAACGCGCCGAGGAGTTTGTTCACGCTCTGGCGGGTGGCTCCGATCATGGCGGCGAGATCGCTCTGGGTCAGCGGCGCGTCGAGCCGTATCGATCCGGTCGCGTCGCGCGTGCCGTGCTCCTGCGCCAATCGGGCCAATCGGGCCGCGAGCCGGCCGGTCAGATCGAGGAAGTGGAGCTCGGCCACGTGCGCCGTCAGCCGCCGCAGCTCGCCCGCCAGTGAGCTCAGCAGCGCGTCGCGGATCGCCGGCTCCGCTGCGACCAGGGCGCTGAAGCGGTCGCGCGGGAGGGTCAGAGTCTCGGTCGCCTCGAGCGCGATCGCGCTGGCAGAGCGCGGCGCCCCGTCCAGCAGGGCCAGCTCGCCCAGGAATTCGCCACGCCGGACCGTGGCCAGAATCGCCTCGTCGCCCTGGTCGGAGGGCACAACCACCTTCACGGCGCCCGACGCGATGATGAACAGCGAGTCGCCCGGGTCGCCCTCGTGGAAGAGAACCTCGCCCTTGCGGAACCGCCGCGTCCGCAGGCTCTCGGCGATGGCCAGGCGCGATTGCGCGTCCAGCCCGCTGAAGAGCGGGCAGCGGCCCAGCGCTTCGACCGCGAAGTCGTTCGTCATGGCCGAATGGTAGCGTCGAGGAAGTGACACGGCGCCTTGTTCCGGGCCGCGGACACGCTCGCCGCATGCGCCGCTTAGGATTGACCGATGCAACGACCCTCCGCGGAACGCGTCATCGGCATCGCGCTCGCCGTCGGCGCACTGGCCCTGGTGGCAGTGCTGGTGCTCGGCTTCGGCGCGGACCTGTTCTCCGGGAGCCGCTCCCCCAGCCCATCGCCCGCAGGGGTCGCGCAGGCCTCCGCCACCGTCGCGCCGGCCGCCTCAGCGACGCCGACCGCGGCGCCGAGCGATTCGCCCATGCCAGCCCCGACGGCCGGCGCCACTCCAGCGGCCACGCTCGCGACCCCGCCGCTGCCGGCGATGCTGGCCACGATCGGCGATTCCTACACTCAGGCCTGGAGCGTCTCGCCCTCCTACAAGCGGGACCATCCGGGTTTCTCGTGGGCCGTCGGCACGGCCAAAGGCGACGGCGTCTTCAGCCTGCGCGAGCGGTTCGCGGCCCTGGGCGACAGGCTGACCGGCGGAGTCGTGGACGCCGCCACGTCCGGCAAGAAGATGAGCGACGCCGCCCGCCAGGCCCGGGCGGTCGTCGCCGCGGCGGCCAAGCTGGCACACGGCTCGACCGTGTACGTGACCTTCGAGCTGGGCATCAACGACCTGTGCGACATCCCCACGACGGACCCGGCCACCTTCCAGGCGCAGCTGCTCGAGGCGACCGGCACTCTGGAATCGGGGCTGCCGGCCGGCAGCCGCATCCTGATGCTCTCGATCCCCGACTACTCGCATTTCCGGACCATCACCCAGGCCGACGCCAGGGCTCGGGCGATGTTCAATCAGCCGGCCTATTCGCAGACGTGTGCGCCGTTCCTGGGCTCGGACACCCAGCTGACGATGGCCGCCGCGCAGCAGTTGATGGCCACCTACAACTCCATCTTGGCCCAGGCCTGCGCCCAGATCGAGGCGAACGACGGCAGCGCCGGCAAGCTCCACTGCCGCACCGACCCGGCCCTCCTTTCCGAGAAGGACTTCACGATCAAGGATCTGAGCACCGTCGACTACTTCCATCCATCGCTCTCGGGTCAGGGCAAGATGGCGGCGTCGGCCTGGAAGGCCGGCTACTGGGCCGATGTTCCGCTGCCGTCCGGTGCGGCGGCGCTTGCGCCCGGCGGATCGGGCGGAGCCGGCGGCGGAGGGGACGCCCTCGCCGGCGCCGCTCCGGCCGTGCCGTTCCTCTTGCGCCGCCGGATGCGGCTCCGGCCACGAGGGCCGCGCGACTGACGCTGACGCCGCCCGCGTCCTCGGCGATTCCTACTGGATCGGCGCCGGCACCGCTCCGCCGTCGCGCAGGGACGCGGCGGCCTGCCTGAACGCCTCCGCCTCGGCAACGGCGCCGACGGCCTCGGCCTCCATCGCCGCCCGCTCCAGCAACGGCAGTGCCCGCACGACGTCCCCGGCCGCCATCCGATGCCGCGCCAGCTCGGACGCGTCGGCTGCGGGCTCCGCGTGATCGAGCCGGTCGGCCAGGGCGGCGTGGAGCTGCTGCCTTCGACCGGTCAACAGGCGGCCGTAGGCCGCGTCGTGGAAGAGCTGGTGCCGGAATCGCCAGCAGCCGGTGGGCTCGCATATCCCGTCGGGACCCTCGGGCTCGCCTTCACAGCGCACGAGTATTCCCGCGTCGGCGAGCTGGCAGAGGTCGTCGCCAAGGTCCAGGCCCCCCTCGAGTTCTCGCAGCAGCTGCTCGGAGAAGGTCACGCCGATGACCGACGCCACTTCCAATGTGGTCCGCTGGCGCGGCGGCAGCGCGTCGATCCGCGCCCCGAGTAGAGCCCGCAAGCTGAGCGGGACGCTGCGGCGGGCGGCCTCGCGGTCGATGCGGAGCCGGTCCCCTACGTTCTTCATCCGGCCGCTGGTCCGCAGCATACGCATGACCTCGCCGATGAACAGGGCGTTGCCGGCGGTGCGCTCGAAGAGCCAGTGAGCCGACGCCGCCTCCAGGCCGACGCCGCCCAGCGCCTTCCCCAGCGCTTCGGTCGCCGCCTCGCTCAGACCGCCCAGCTCGACGAGCTCGACGTGAGGCAGGTTCGCCCATTCGGGCATCACCGGCGGACGGACGCCGGTGAAGACGACGATCGGCAGCTCGTCGGCGAGCCGGACCATCTCCCCCAGCATGAGCTGGCTCGAAGGGTCCATCCAGTGATAGTCGTCCATGACGAAACAGCGCGGTTGAGTCGCGACCAGTCCCGTAAGGAACCACTTGGAGGCGAGCCTCAGCCCGGCCACCAGCTCGGCCGGATCCGAGAGCCCGGTGAAACGCTGGTCCCAGCCTTCTTCGGGCAGCAGCAGCATCTCGGAGTCGCGCGCGATCACCGCCGCGGCGCCGAAGAGCAGCCGGGCCGTCTCCTCGTCCATCTGAGAGCCGAGCGCCTCTCGGGCGAGTATCCCGGCCTTGATCCCGAACTCGTCCGCCAGGGCGTCGACCATGGCCCGGACCGTGTGATAGGGAGCGCCCGCGCGGTGGGGCGGGTTGTCGATCCAGACCCAGCCGAACCCGGCCGCCCTGGCCTCGGATTCGACTTCCGCGAGCAGCCGCGACTTGCCGATGCCGGCCTCACCGGAAACCACGACGGCGCCGCCCCGACCGGTCCGGGCCGTCCTGTGGATCACGTCCGCCAGGCGCTGCCGCTCCGCGTCACGACCGACGAGCCTTGTCGCTCCGCCGAAGCTCCCACTGCGGCGCCGCTCGTCGCGGAGGCGATGGACCATGATCGGCCGACTCTGGCCGCGCAGCAGGCGCTCGCCGAGGTGGTCCACGCCGATCCGCGGTTCCGCGGCCTGGACGGTGGCGTCGTCCAGAAGCGCCGAGGCGGGGTCGGCGAGCTGCTGCAGGCGCGCCGCGGTCGTCATGCAGTCGCCGGTGAGGGCCACTGAGCGCACGCCGGCCAGATCGCGCACGGCGGCCACGACTTCGCCCGTCGCGATTCCGACCCTCAGCTGGAGCGGGCGGTCGCTGCCGTCGCCGAGCCTGGCCAGCGCCACTTGCATCTCCAGGGCGCACAGACAGGCCCGCAGCGCGTCGTCGTCGTGAGCGGTGGGGACGCCGAAGACGGCCAGGACCGCGTCCCCGACGAACTTCTCCAGCGAGCCGTCAAAGCGGACGACGGCCTCGCCCAGGACCGTCAGGGCGGCGTCGACGCGGACTCGGACCTCCTCCGGATCGAGCTGGTCGACCAGCTGGGTATAGCCCACCAGGTCGGCGAAGAGAGCCGTGACCACACGCCGATCCCCGGCCTTGAGACCGGTCGACTGGGAATCCAGCTTCCTTCCGCACTGATAGCAGAAGCGTGCTCCGGGCGCCTTCGGCGCGGCGCAGTCTGGACAAAGCATCGGACAAACCAAGAGCCGGGACGGGGGTTCATCGATGTTACCGCGTCGGGCAGACGCATGAACGCCCAGATCGCAGTCGATTTGACGGCCGGTCGCGACGCGCTGAACCGGAACCACGCATCAGATGCCCCCAGCGAGGGCCGGTCTCCGCTCGGGACCCGCCGCTAGGAGACGGTCAGAACCGGCTGCTCTCGCGCCGCCTCGACGCTCACCTTGCCGGCTATCGCGCGGGCGACGAGCGTCAGGGCCCTGGCCGCGGGACCTGGCTCGCGCTGGGCGACCGCCGGAACGCCGACGTCCGCGCCCTGCCGGAGGCTTACGTCGAGCGGGACGCCGCCAAGGAAATCCAGGCCGTTCTCGGACGCGAAACGCTCGCCGCCGCCGCGACCGAAGATGTCGGTCGTCTCGCCGCAGTGGGCACAGACGAAGCCGGACATGTTCTCCACGATGCCCAGTACCGGCACGCTGACCCGGCGGAACATCGCCAGGGCCTTGTGAACGTCCGACAGCGACACCTGCTGCGGAGTGGTCACGAGCACGGCGCCGGTGATCGGGACCGACTGCGCCAGCGTCAGCTGCGCGTCCGATGTGCCCGGCGGCAGGTCGACGACGAGGTAGTCCAGATCGCCCCACTCGACATCGCGCAGGAATTGCTGAATGGCGCCGCCGACCAGCGGACCGCGCCACACGACCGGCTGGCCCTCCGGCAGGAAGAACTGGATCGATATCACTTTGACGCCGTGAGCTTCGATCGGAGTGATCTTGCCGTTGGGGCTCGAGACCGGCTGGCCCTCCGCACCGATCATCATCGGGATGTTGGGGCCGGTGATGTCCGCGTCGAGCAAACCGACCGACGCTCCGGCCTGGGCCAGGGCCACGGCCAGGTTCACGCTCACGGTGCTCTTGCCCACGCCGCCCTTGCCCGAGGCGACGGCGATGATGTTCTTCACGCCGGGCAGGAGTTGCGGCGTAGTCGGCGTGGCCCGGCGAACCGTGGCGCCCCAGCCGACCTCTATCTGCTCGGCCCCGATGGGGCGCAAGGCGCTTTCGACACGAGCCTGGATCTCGTCCTTGAGCGGGCAGGCCGGCGTCGTCAACTCGATCGTGAAGGCGACCTTCGTGCCTTCGATCGAGAGGTCCTTGACCATGTTGCGCGAGACGAGGTCCCCGCCGAGTTCGGGCTCCTGGACGGTAGCCAGGGCCTTCATGACCGCGTCTTGGGTGAGAGCTGGCATCGGTCTGCTTCCTCGGGTCTCGCGGGCTGTGGCGCGCCGACGGAGCGCGCGCGAATGCAGATATCCTACGGCTTTGGTCGGGAATACGCCGGTCAGGGTTCAGTCCGGGCGGTCCGGCGGATCGAGGCGATCCCCTTCGCGGGCCCTGGCCGCCTCCTCGTAGCCGTTGGCCAGATACGGATCCCGGCCGCGCAGCAGGGCCAGCCCGGAAGAGGCCACGTAGGCCGGCAGAAACAGCGGCCCCAGTCGCTGCCACTGGCGCACGTGCTCGATCTCGTGGGCGACGATGCGATCGGACAGGCGCTCGCGGGCGAAGACATAGCGACCGAGAGTCTGGGCGTGGACCGGGATCCACTGATGATCGAGGTACAGAGCGGCGGCCGGATGCTCGATCAGCACCGCCGACCCGCCTGCCAGGCTGACTTCGCGCGCGACGCCGGCCCGTGGAATGCCGCAGGCTCGTATCACCAGCAGCGCCATGAGATCGCCCGGCAGAGCTCGCCAGGCAATCCGCGCCCGGCGCACGAGGTAGAGCCAGGCGTCGATCACTCGGGCGGCCCAGAGGAAGGTCACGCCGTCAGGCCCCGCGGCGATCCGCCACGACACGCCCGCCCTGCATGACGAAGACGATCCGGGCGGGGTCGCGCCACAGCTCAGGCTCGGCCAGCGGATCGCCCGAGACGGCAATGAGATCCGCCTGCTTGCCCGCCTCCAGGGTCCCGACCACGTCCGCCAGACCGAGCAGCTTCGCCGCCTCGCTCGTTGCAGCCTGGATCGCCCGGAAGGGGCCGAGGCCGAATTGGGACATGTACGCCAGCTCGGCCGGCGGATACATGCCCGCAAAGCTGTCGGTGCCCATGACGACCCGCACGCCCCTCTCGACCGCGTGGCGGAAGTTGCGCTGCTGGCTCTCGAACAGGTAGCGCATCTTCTCGACCGCCCAGGGCGCGACCTCGCCTCGCGCGATGCGGCCTTCGTCCATCAGCGAGAAGTTGATGTTGAACGTCGGGACGAGGGGAACGTCGCGCTCGAGCATGAGGTCGATGCCCTCTTCGTCGATCAGATCTCCGTGCTCGATGCTGGTTATGCCGGCCCGAAGGGCGTTCTTGATGCCGCCCGTACCTTCGGCGTGGGCGAGGGTGCCGCGGATTCCGGCCGCGCGCGCCTCCTCGACCATCACCCGGATCTCCTCGACGGTGAACTGCGACGCGTCCGGGCTGTCGGCGAACGAAAGGACGCCGCCGCTGGCCATGACCTTGATCCAGTCCGCCCCGGCCCGGATCTGGAACCGGGCGGCCCGCCGGACTGCGTCGGGACCATCCGCGACGCCGGGCGGCAGATCGCTCATCTCCGTCGCGACGACCGAGCCCGATGGTGTCCAGTCGTCGCCGTGGCCGCCCGTCTGCGAGAGCGGCGTGCAGCTGACCTGCGTTCTCGGGCCCGGGAACGCGCCCGAGGCGAAAGCCCGCTTGACTCCGGCAGGGGCGTAGCCGGCGTCGCGGACCGTGGTGACGCCGCTCTCCAGAAACTCACGCCCGCTCTGAAGGCAGCGCACGACTATGTCGGTCGCCGAGCGTTGGACCTGGTCGTGAAGCGGCTCGAGGCGTAGCGCCAGGTGGACGTGGCAGTCGATGATGCCGGGCAGCACGGTCAGCCCGGTGAGATCGAAGCGCTGGGCGTCGGCAGGCGCCGTCGCGGCGCTCGATCCGGCCGCGGCTATGCGGCCCCGGTCGTCGGTGACGAGGACGCCGTGCGCGACCGCATCCTGCGAGCGGCCGTCCTGCAGGCGCGCGCCGAGGAGAACGGCAGGGCGGATCGGCGCGGTCATAGACGAACCTCCGGGCAGCATGTGGGCGGCGGAGCGCCCGGGATCGAAGCCGGCTGGGTCGACGGCGCGCTTGGGCCGGCTCCCGAACGGGTCCCGACCGCGAACCGTCAGACGACGGTCTTGGGGGCCCTCACCCGGGTATCCGGCGGCGTCTGAGTGGGCGGCTGCGAGAGCAGGCCGAACCGGATCGCGTGGCGGGGCCATTCCGGATCGTCGCCGGCCCACTTGTGCACGACCTCGCCTGCGCCGTCGATCTGGCTGATCGAGCCATCCGTGTGGAGGACCAGCTTTCCGCCTTCCGCCAGGTCGATCTCACGCCGCTTGTATCGATGGCCCGGCGAGCTTGCCTTCGCGGGCTTGCCCTCTGACGCCACCTACGCGCCCTTGTTCGGCGGCTGCGGCGCGGGCTTCGGCTTCTTGACCTTCGGCGGTCGTTTCGGAGTCTTGTCGCCCATGATCATTCCTCCGTATGTGTGCTGCAGGTGTGAGCCGCCCTCGAGTGGGACCAACGGCACCTACGCATCGTATCTCAGCCGCCGCATCTCGACTATCGCACCGCGTCCAGGCGCGAAGGCACCAGCACCGCAAGAGTGGTCGAATGCCGGCCGACGGAGGGATCGGGGCTGTTGCCCCAATCGACCTTGAGGTTCAGCACCGATTGCCTCTCGTCGGGCACGGGCCCGGCGGGCACCGTCCAGCCGAGCGTTTCGTTGCGCCCGAGCATGGGCGCCAGAACCAGCGCATCGCCGGCCGCCCTGTCGAGCCACCGAACCGAGACGTCGAACGCGGGCCCGAGACCGACGTTGGACACGACGAACGTCACGCCGTCGGCCGCAACGTGCGTGTCCGCGACCAGTTTCGGCTCGGTGCGGTCGAGGGCATGTCCGACGCCCGTGCGAACCGCCGTGTAGATGATCAGCCAGATCACGAGAACCGAAATCGCCAGCCAGACTAGCCATGTGATGTCGTTGCTCGTCGAGTACATCCCGGGTCCCCCTTTTCTGCTCCTCGGCGCCGCCGCCTTATGACGGAGAAACGCCCCCCAGCCTGCGCAGGAGATCGGCGTGGATCAGGCCGTTCGTCGCGACCGCGGACGGCCCGTCGATGCGCCGCTCGCCGGCTCCGGTCGTGAAGCGGCCGCCGGCCTCCTCGACTATGACACTCGGCGCCGCCCAATCCCAGGTGTGCGCGCCGACCTCGATCATCGCCTCGGCGGAGCCCTCGGCCACCAGCATGTAGCCCCAGAAGTCGCCGAAGCCGCGATCCCGCCAGGCCGCGGCAAGTGTCGGCCCGAGCCCGGGCAGCTGCCCGTCGCGGAGCCGCTCGCTGCCGTATATAAGGTGTGAGTCCTCGATTCGCGAGACCCGGCTCACGGCCAGCCGCTGGTCGCCGCGCCACGCTCCCCCACCCCGCCATGCGGTCCAGCGCTCGCGCATGGCCGGGGCGCTCACGACGCCCAGCTGCAGCTCGCCGTCCACGGCGACCGCGATCAGCGTGGCGAAGACCTGAATCCCGCGGACGTAGTTGGCGGTGGCGTCGATTGGGTCGATGTACCAGCAGACGGCGGCGCCGGCCCCGTCGGGCCCCTCTTCCTCACCGATCAGGCCGCAACCCGGGTACGCGGCCCGCAGCCGTTCGCGGGCCATCCGCTCGATGGCTCGGTCTGCAGCGGTGACGAAGCTGCGGTCCGCCTTGGTGTCCACCTGGATGTCGCGCCGGAAGCCGGCCATCGAGATGCGGTCGGCCTCGTCGCAGATCGCGAGCGCGGCGTCACGCCAACTCTGCAGCTCGGCGTCGGAGACGCGAGAGTCGTGCGGGTCGGCGCCGGCGGAGTTGATCACGGGTCAAATCGTAGCGGGCTTCGGTGGAGCCGGCAGCGCGCCGGACGACGGCCTCCGTGGAATCGCGAAGGGCGCCCTTCGCGGGCGCCCTTCCGAGAGATGGTGTGACGGCAGCCTACCGAGCGGCCTTGAGGCCCTCCGGCAGTGGCTTGTGGAACTCGACCGGCTTGACGTACTTCTCGACAAGGGCGCGGCTCCCGGGAGTGCCGAGCTGCTTGAAGAGGAAGTCGACCTTGGCGGCCTGCGACGCGAGGATCACGTCCTTGGTGGGCAGGTCCCAGAGCTGGCGCTTGAACGGGCCGATCGCCTTCTTGCGGCCGGTGTAGACGAACTGCGAGTCCGTCTGGTCCGGCTTGCGCTCGTCCTGGCAGTTGGCGAAGACCCAGGCCTCGATCTCCTTGTGCATCTCGGCCGGGAATGCCGGGTGCTCGAAGAGCGCGTTCTGGAAGCCGGTCGCGAGGTGGATCTCGGCGCAGCCCGTGGCCGGGAACTTGTGGAACATGTCGTCCGGCAGCGTGCTGGCGCCGTGCTGAACCGCACCCGACAGACCGTAGGAGCGGGCGACGGTCGAAAGCTCGGTCAGGACGTTGAAGTCGAGCGCGACCGCGGCCACGCCGCCGTCGGCCAGGGGCGTTCCACCGTGGCTCGTGCCGGTCTGGACGGAAACCTTCGAAAGGCCGATCGCGCCCTTGGCACGCTTGTCCAGCTCGCGGCGGTAGCCGTCCAGGTAAGCCTTTAGCTCGTCCGTCGTCGAGTTCTTCTTGCCGACCTCGCCGATCTCGCCGCCGACGCTGACGGTCACGCCGTCCGTCTCCAATGAGCGGATGAGGGCGGTCAGCTCGGCCGCGCGCATGTAGTTCTGGTGCTGCTGCTCATCGAGCGTGGCGAAGGACAGGTCGACGAGCGTCGAGCTGTCGATGTCGATGTTCCGGTAGCCGGCGGCAATGGCGTCGCGGCAGCCCTTGCGGATCTCGTCGGTCATCTTCTCGGCGTCGGCCGCGTACTTCTTGGCGTTGAACTGGTAGTGGTCGCCCTGGATGAAGAC
>CAZGUS010000075.1:0-12091 GCA_964529245.1 uncultured Anaerolineaceae bacterium | reverse complement strand
AGAAGCGCCCGGACTCGATCAGCTCGCCGATCTCGGCGAGCGCGTGGACCGCGCGGCCGTCATCCCCGCGGCTGAACCTAACCCCGTGCTCCTGCGCGCCGCCGAAGTCGGAGATCGTGACGACGTGCTCCGGGCCGATTACTGTCGCCACGGTGAGAACGACACCGACTAGCACTACAAGACATTGACTGTAGCAGTACCAACCGTGTAGTGTTAGCGCATGAGCGAGAAGTCCGAAGGCGCCAAGCTGGTTGAGGTGGTGCACCTGGCCTTCCTCCAGGTTCTGCCCTCCTACATGCCGGTTGGCGACTACGTTGTAAAGGGCGGGGCGAACCTGCGGCTGTGGTTTGACAGCCGCAGGCGGTCGCAGGACATCGACCTCGACTACCTGCGGGCAGATCGTTTCTACCTTGTCGAGGATCAGATCGACAAGACCCTGGCTGCCCGCGCGTTCCGCGAGATCCTCCGCTCCGGAGGAGTGTCGATCTCTGACCCGACCAAGCCCAAGCAGACCTCGACGACCCGCCGATGGAAGTTCGTCGCGAGCGGTCGGGCGGGCCTGTTGAACACGAAGATCGAATTCTCCTCGAGGGTTGGAACGGTGGATCGCGAGCATGCCTTCGAGCAGGCTCGTGCCGACATAGGTGCCGGCCTCGGCCTCCGGGTCGTAAAGGCTGAGCACTATCTAGCACCGGCCGCGATCCGGCAGAAGGTCGGCGCGCTGGCAGGCCGCTCCGAGACCGAGCCCCGAGACGTGTTCGACCTTGATCTTCTGTTTGGCGCATACCCGAACGCCCTTACGCCGGGACAAGTTGATCCAGCCCTGATCGACAAGGCTGTCGCCGCGGCTATGGGCATCTCCTACGAGTCCTACCACGACCTCGTGGTTGACTTCCTCGAAGAGGAGTTCGTACCCATCTACGGCCGGCCGGACGTGTGGACGAGCATGGTGCTCGGGGTCGTCGAACGCCTGGAGGCCTTGAAGTGAGCCTGCTCGAAGCCGAGACCATCCTCGAGCGGATCGGTCCGGTCGTCGAGACGCGGGAGGCTGCCGCGGCCTTGTCGCGCAGCGTTCCCTCGACGAGCCGTACTCTGGGCGCCCTGGCCGAGGCCGGCCATGCCCACAGGATTCGCCATGGCCTGTGGTCCATCGGACCGACGCCACCGGATCCGTACTGGGTCGTAGGCGATCTCACCCGGCCGCATCCGTCGTACGTGTCGTTCCAGTCCGCGTTCAACTTCCACGGGATGATCGATCAGATCCCGCGCGACACTACGGTGGCCTCGCTAGATCGTGCCCGCCGGATCACGACGACGATCGGCACCTACGCGGTCCACCACATCCCCGGCGAACTCTTCGGCGGATGGGCTAACGGGCCACATGGCCGCGTGGCGGCGCCTGAGAAAGCAATCTTCGATCTCGCGTACATCAGCGCGGCGCGAGGCGCGCCGCCTCGTCGCGTGCCTGAGATCGATCTGCCAGCTGGCTTCGACCGCGCCGCGATCGACGAGTGGATCGCCAAGATCGGCGACCCGCGCATCGCCACCATGACCAAGAGGGGTGTGGGACAGATTCTGGCGAGGGCCGTTCGGTAGGGGGATTTGCCGCAGGGCCGTGGTCGCGAATCCTGGGTCGTCCACCGGTAGCAACCGCCGGTAGCAACAGAGCCGAACAGTGGCGGATTCGAGGCCTGGGAATCGGCCGATTCCCTCGTGAATAGGTCATCGCCGGACCCCGGCGAACGCCCTGACGCAGACTTGAAAACCGCAGACCCACAAGCTCCCTGGGTTCGAATCCCAGCCTCTCCGCCAAGATTCTGAGCGTGAAGCGGCCACTTTGTGGCCGAATACCGGCCCATTCTGTCCGAAACCGGTAGCAACAGCCGGTAGCAACGGCGCACACCGCCGAAACAACGACGAAGAACGCGATGTCCGCAGACGGGAAGCCATTGCCGGCACGGGCGAGGATCTCAGGCACGAATGAGGCCCCTCCGCGTGCCTCAATGTCCCGATTTCGGTTTGTGGAGCCCGGATTTGATCGGCCGGATGTGGAGGCCGCGACGACGACGCGCCTCTAGTGCGTGGGACAAGCATCTCGGCGCTTCAACGGGCTCGTAAACCGGCCCGGAACACGGCTCTTGCCTAGGATGACTCCTCGGCAGTGAGGTCCTTATCCTCCATCTCCCACGCATGGTCGAGCGTGTGGTAAGCGGAGTGGCGGATGAGGAATGGCAGCGTCCAGGACCGCATGCGCCGCTTGACCTCGCCGGCGTTGTAGGCCCTCATTGCCGCCACGTAGGCCTCCCTGTGCTGGCGGAGTCCATCGGGCGTCAGCGCGGCGAGCTCCGGTTCTCGCAAACCCACCTGCTTCGCGAACATCTCACTCTCAGTTCGGATCGTGTGGCGGATTATCCGGTCGCGGTCGCGTCCTCCGCCGCGCGGACCCCTGCGCATCTCAGTGGAAACCCGTGCCGCCACGCCGTCGAAATGCGTCCAGCAAGCCTGCAAGAGCGTGATCCCGCGCTCGAGTTCGGTCTCGCTCATTGGTCCCTGCTCGGCCGAGCAGGGCGAGAAGGAGATTCCCCAGAAATCGGTCGAACCCGTCCCGATCCTGTCCTCCACGATCTCGAGCGGCCCGGCGGCGTCGAACTCGCGCCCCATTCCGGCGAGGCTCATGACCGGCCGGTAGCGCTCCCTATAGAACTCGAGCGTCTCCAGGGCCAGCTCGGCCGTCTTGGCGCCTCGGCTCCATCCCGGCCAGTCGATGCTGAAGGCAACGGCCCGTTTTCCTTTGGGCCCACGTTCGATAACCGTACGAACGGACATGACCAATCCTAGTCATCGAGACTCGCGTCGCGCGAATGGTTTCAGCCGTACGAGATGGGCGAGCGAGCCAGAGGCGCTCGACTGGCTCAACCGCGTCCCAGTGAGCGCCGGCGCTTGAGCGTCGGGCTCTGGGCGTATTCGTGCGGCGGCTGGCTCAGTACGTGTAGCCGTCCGAGGCGACCACTCTCGGCGCGACCCTCACGTTCTCCACGTAGAGCGAGTCGGTTCCGCTCGACGGCAGTGTCAGTGGCGCCGTGTACGTCACGGTCAGCATGCTCGTGCTGCCCGTGAGGAACCTGGCCGGGGTGGGCGTCAGCGCTTTCGAGCCGACGCTAGCGGTGCCGCCACCGGGTGTCGGGATGAAGTAGATCCACGCGATCGCGCCCGCGACCCAACCCCCACTCAGATCCCACGCGGCCAGATGCACGGTGACAGACTTGCCCGCAGCGAGCGAGCCGGGCGCGGCGATCGGGCTCGGCCCGAAGCTGTAGGAAACCGGCCCCGCGAACGAATAGGCGTCGGATCGGGTGATTGTGCGGTTGCCGTTGGTGTCAGATGCCGTGAGGGTGTCCGTGCCGGTCGTCGGCAGGATCGCCGGGGTGACATAGGTGATCACGATCCGGCCGCTCGCGTCGGACGCAAAGGGTTTCGGCACGATCGTGAGTGCTGTGGCGCCCACGCTCGCCGTACCACCGCCGGACCTCGGAACAAAGCACAGATACACCACCGCCCCCGGGACAATGGCGCTCGAACTGTTGTAGGACGTGAGGGTAACGGCGGTGCTCGAGCCCGCAGCAAGACTTCCCGGAGGAGCGATCGGGGCGCCCGAGAACGAATACCTGGTCACTCTGGCAAATGAGTACTCGTCGGAGGCTGCGATCGTCGCTGTTGAGGGGGAATTCCTGGCTCGTATCAGGTCCTTGCCACCCATGGGCAGGACGGACGGCGCCTTGTATGTCACCGAGATCCGGCCCGTCGCGGCGGTAAAGGCGACCGGCAAGGAGGTCAGCGCCGTCGCGCCCACACTTGCGGAGCCGCCACCGGTGGTCTGCGAAATCGACAGGTAAACGATCGCTCCGGGAACCAGCGCGTTTGTCGAGTCTTCCGCGGAAACGGTCACGACGACGGTTGCGTTGGCCGCGAGGCTGGCCGTCGGCGCTATCGGGGACGGCGCCATGACGTATCGAGTCACGCCGCCGGCGCCGAGAGCACCTGATGGGAAGACGGTCGCGAGCAGAAGGGCGGCGCCGACCGCCATAGCTCCGAGGAAGGCTGGAGAGCGAGTGGGACGCGCTCTAGACACGCTTCTTCTCCATATTCGGCAGCGTTAGGCAGGGAGCCGTGGGCTCGCGGAACCTCGACCCGCGAGCATCGCTGGCACGGAGCCTTCGGGTCGACGCGTCCGACGTCAACGGTCGTTGCGGGGCCTGCGCGATGCGACGTGCGCCATGGGACGATCGTCAAGTCCCGGGGACGCGTGTAACCACGTCACCTCGCGTTCTGCGTTCCGCCTCGATCTCGGCGGACGTGAACGATCGCCGTGCTGGCCTTCGGCGGATCAGCGCTATCACCCGTCAGCTTTCAGCCCGACCGTGTGGCTGCTGACGTGAGTCGATGCCCCTGATCGATGTGGTCGTCGACGGAAAGGAGGCTACCCCGACATTGTTGATGGCGAGCTGAGCGATCGCTCGACCGGCCGGACATCGTCCTTACCGGCCCGCCCGAATGCGTCGTGGGCGTGATTGCCGGGGCCTTCTCGCCCGCCGAAGCCGCGGCGCGGGGCCGTCTCGATCGTCGGCGACGCCCGCAAGCTGAAGCGCCTCCGGCCCGCTCGCCGAAGCGTTCCCGCGACCGCCACCGCGAAAGAACCCGAGGCCACCGCGACCGCCTGAATGGACTCGGCTGCGAGTGCAGGGACGATCGCGGCGGGGAAGGGAATGCACGAGCGGAGTGCGCGAGCGGCCTGCGAGCGCTCCCGGCGAGGGCGTATCCTGGCCGGCGACTCGAAATGCAGGGGTTGATGCGGGTGAGGGTTCGAGCTTCCTTTGTGTTCGCGATGCCCATATGTGCGCGTCTCGATTCGCGCCCGGTCCAGGCCGGCCGGCAAGAGCGCCTGCCGTCGGTACGAGCGGCCGGTCGATGAGGCATCTCCTTCACCCGGTGGCTATGGTCCGCGCTCGGTCGGACGAAGCCAACGCGTCGATGACCCACTGCACCTGGGATCCAAAGGGCCCTGCGGCGGTCCGGCTGCACCTGGTACCGCCCAGGCCCGGTCTTCGCCGTCGCGCCAGCCTGCTCTACATCAACGGCCAGCACATCATCCCGTTGAGCCACGGCAGCGCGGCGCTCTTGCGGACATTCATGGAGGAGCTCGCCACGTCGGTCCAGCCCGGGGAGGACGTCTCCGAAGAGCAGATGCGCTCGATCCTGGAACGCACCACGCAGCGAATGCACCGCCTCTATCCGAGCGTGCCCGCCGACCAATTCCTCGGGGACCTCGGCCGGCTGCAGGACATGATCGGACGCATCGCCTCCGGCCAGGAAGTGCCCGAACTCGGGGGCCAGGCGCTGACGATGGCCCAGTACGCTCCCAGCATGCGAGCCCCCATGCGCATGGACCTCGCGGTCATGCCGATGCGCATCGACGGCGTCTGGTCCTGCCCGCTGGCCTGCTCCATCTGCTACGCGGCCAAAGGCCCGGCCATGCAGGTGGCGAGCGAGCAGATGCTCACCACCGACCAGTGGAAGCGAGCCCTCGATATTCTCTGGCAGGCCGGCGTCCCGCAGGTGTCGTTCACCGGCGGCGACCCACTCGCCCGCAGTGATATCGCCGAGCTGGTGGGCCACGCCCAGCAGTTCATCACCCGACTCAACACTTCGGCGGTCCTGCTGACCCCCGAGCTCGCCGGGCAACTGAACGCCGCGAACCTGGACGTCATGCAGGTCACGGTCTACTCGAATGACGCATCGATCCACGACGCGCTGGTCGGCCGTGAGGGCAGCCTGCAGCGCACGCTCGACGGCATCAAGACCGCCATCGACGCGGGCATCCAGGTCTCGGTGAACACTCCGCTGGTTCGTGAGAACGTCTCCGGCTACGCCGGCACGATGGGCGCTCTCCGCGGCGACCTGGACCTGCGCTACTTCACTGCCAGCGGCATGCTCCCGGCCGGTGGTGCGGTCAAGAAGATCGCGGCCGGCGGCGCGGCCCCGGAGGACGTGCTCTACCAGGCACTCCGCCAGGCGAAGGAAACGGCCGACAAACTCGGTTGCGAGCTGGACTTCACCAGCCCCGGCTGCCTGACCGACGAACAGCTGAAGTCCCTCGGCATGAACGTCCCCACCTGCGGCGCCTGCCTGGGCAACATGGCCGTCGCGCCCGACGGCGAGGTCCTGCCCTGCCAGAGCTGGGTCCATGAGAAGCACGCGCTCGGCAACATCCTGACGACACCGTGGAAGAGCATCTGGGACCACCCACTCTGCAAGCGCATCAGGGCCACGGCCGCCCTCAAGAACGATTGCCCGCTCGCCGAGGAGGTGGCGAAGTGAGAGTCTCGCGCGGGCTTTCCGTCCTGGCGACCGCGCTGGTCATCGCCGGCCTGCTCGCGCCGGCGACGGTGAGGGCGGACGTTGCGCCGGACGGCCTCGATTCCTACACCATCGCCATCACGCCCCAATCCGACGGCATGCTGACCATGGACTACACCCTCTACGGCTACCACGCGATGAGCGACTGGCCGGCGAACGAGCCCTACCTGCAGGTCGGCGTCCCCAATGGGAGCTTCACGATCGATACGTCGGGGTTCAGCGGCCAGGTCGCCGTCTCCAACGTCGAGGCCGTGGACAACGGCGGTTCCTTCGTTCAGTTCGACTTCGGCACGCTGCCGAGGACAGGCGACGTGTTCAATCTGAGCTTCAGCATCACCCAGGGCGCGATGGCCTATCCAGACACGGGCAACGGCGAGGTCACCTACGAATTCATGCCCGCGGCCTGGACGTTCCCGATCACGGTCAGCCAGCTGACGGTGCTGTGGACGAATCCAAGCGATCCGTCGCTCCTCAAGTTCGCGCAGCCGGCACCCACGTACGGCGGCGAGGCGATGTCCTGGCAGTGGCAACACCCGTCCATCGACGGGTCCGGCATGTTCGGTGACGACGAGATCAGCCTGGCCTACGACCAGTCGGCCTTCACGCTGTCGGACGCGGCAACGGCACAGACCGACAGCGGCAACGGCGGCTTCTCCAGCGGCGGCAGTTCAGGCTCGACGTCGATGGTCGGTGGCTTCCTGGTCGTGGTTGTGTTCCTCGGAATAGTCTGGACGCTCAGTTGGGTCGTTTCAGGCGACAACTACCGCGGCGGACCCGGTGTCCGCCCGGTCCGAGCAGGGTTCTTTGGCGGCGGCTTCGGAGGCGGAGGCTGCGCCTGCGCCTGCGCGGGTTGCGCCTGCGCCTGCGCCTGCGCCGGAGGTGGGCGGGTCGGCTGCTCCAGGAAGGCGATCGGCATCGCCTGCTTGACGAAGGTGATTCGGTCGATGACCAAGAACGGAGAAGCGTCCCCGGGCGACAGCCGGGAGTGAGCACGGGGCGATACAAGCACGCGGCCGGTGGCGACGGCCGGTAGCCACAGCCCCTCTGCCGATCGCGTCGATCCGACAGGACCTCGAGCACGATCGGGGCCGGGCCTTGCCCGGACCATCGACTTCCTCGCCGATCTCACAGGCGACGCCGTTGCGCGCTCCGGTCGCGCGGGCTCCGAATCTTCCGGCTCCTGCCGCCAGTGCTGAGATGTGTACCCGAGCTTCACCGGAGAGGGCAATGAGCGAGACGAAGACCCGCGTGCAGACCGACGTGACGAGCCACACTTTCGACGCGCCAGGCTGTGTCCTGACGTACGACGTGCGGCGCAACCAATCGAGCATCGAGCCGCCCTTGCTCATCGTCGGCTCGCCGATGGGCGCGAGCGGGTTCCAAACACTCGCCGGCCACTTCTCGGATCGCACGGTCGTGACATACGACCCGCGCGGCGCCGGGCGCAGCAAGCGGACCGACGGGGCCGATCGGACGACGCCCGAGGAGCACGCCGACGACCTGCACCGATTGATCGGCGCCGTGGGCGGCGGACCCGTCGACATGTTCGCGAGCAGCGGCGGCGCCGTGAACGCGCTCGCCCTGGTCGCGCGGCATCCCGCGGACGTGCGAACGCTCGTGGCGCACGAACCGCCCGCGTTCGCGGTCCTGCCCGATCGAGAGCAGGCGATCGCGGCCTGCGTCGACATGCACGAAACGTACCTGTGCAGCGGCCTTGGGCCGGCAATGGCGAAGTTCATCGCGTTCGTGAGCCAGCCGGGACCCATTCCGTCCGACTACCTGGCGCGGCCTGCGCCGGACCCCGCAGTGTTCGGGCTACCGACGGAAGACGATGGTTCCCGAGACGACCCCCTCGTGGGCCTGAACATGATCCCGATAGCCCACTACGAGCCCGACTTCGATGCCATTCGCCTGGCCACTGTGCGCGTGGTCATCGGGGTCGGGGAGGAGTCCGCGAACGCGGTCGCCGGTCGCGCCGGTCTCGCCGTCGCGCGGCGCCTCGGCGTGGAGCCCGTTTCGTTTCCCGGCGGCCACGACGGGTTCGCCGGCGGCGAGAACGGCAGGGTGGCCGCTCCGGACGCCTTCGCTGCGAAGCTGCGGGCCGTCCTGGCGCCGGGCGGGTGACCGGCCCCGGAAGCCGTCAACCCTTGGCGTACACGACGACGATGGATACTTTCGTCTCAAACCCGCTCCCCGCGGCAAAGGCCGTCCCCGAGTGGCGAAGTGGCATTACTGTGGCGGACACGATGTGCCAGCCGCCGTTGGCGCGGGAACTCGCGTCGGCGCCGACCTCGGTCCAGATGGCCTCCGGGTCAAGCTCGGTGCCCATGTCCGGTGGCACGTAGACCACGATCGTCTGGTTCGGCCCGGCGTCGAGATCGACGCTCTGCGTGACGGTGCCCGACATCGGTAGTCCTCCTCATCTGCGGCCGTGGGTTCGGCCATGTCAGATGTTACGGGCAAGCGTTGCGGGTAGTGCCCGGCCGAGCCCCTCGCGGGCCAGCCACGAGGGCGTCCGAGGCCGGAAGCGGCCCGGTCCGAGCGCCGATTCGGGCTGCCGGTTCATACTCGCGCAATGGAGTCGAACCGCTTCCTGCGACGAATCAAGCTGGTGTTCCCGCTCGCCGCGCTGGCGCTGGTGGCCCTCGTGGCCGTGACGACCGCCATGACGATCCTGGGCGACACGCAGCCGAACCCGACGCCCGCGCCATCCGCCGGCTCTTCGGCCACACCTTCGAGGTCGTCGCCGGTGCCCGCGCCGACTTCGCCTCCTCCGACCTACACTCCCGTGGCGACCGTGCGCCTTCCGTCCACGCCGCCGGTCGTCCTGACGATCTACAAGGGCGACCACGATCCCAACCGGCTGTGGTTCGTGGTGTGGCGCTATCCGCAGCTTCGGGCCGACAGCACGCCGCTCGCGAGCGTCGTCAACCAGGACATCTCGGATGAAGTGACGACCGTGATCGAGACCTTCGAAGAGGGTCCCGCGGCGCAGCGGCAGGCGCCCGGCAAGACGAATAACCTGACCGGCTCGTACGTGGTCGACATGGTTGCGCCCGATCTGGCGAGCTTCACGTTGAAGTGGATCGACGACACGGCGCCCGGGCATCCGGTCATCCACCTCGAGACCCTGACCTACGCGCTCAACAGCGGTCAGCGGATCGACTTCAGCCAGCTCTTCTTCGACATGGACGCGGCCGTGGCGATCATCTCCCAGCAGGCCCAGATACAGCTGAGCAGGTCTCTTGGCAAGCACTACGACCCGGCGGCGGTCGCGTTCGGCGCGGCAGCCGTGATCGGCAACTTCCCCAACTGGTCGCTCACGACCGCCGGTCTCAAGGTCACCTTCGACGAGTATCAGGTCGGCACGGCCGCCGCCGGTCTACCCTCCGTCGTGATCCCGTGGTCGCTTCTCAAGGGCGTGATGCAGCCGAACGGGCCGGCCGCTCGCCTGGCGGGGTTCGCCACGCCGACCTGACCTCCTGACACCTCCGGCCCGGCCCCGTATCCTTCTTCCTGCGGGAAGGGCAGACGCACCGGCCCGACCTGGCGCATCGGAGGTCAGCATGGCGGCTGAGTACAACGCAACCGTGTCGGGTCGGGTCGAAGTGGCGCCCGGCCTGATAATCCTCCGGGTCGTGCCGGACAAGCTGCCCTTCGAGTTCAAGGCCGGCCAGTACGTCGTCCTGGGCGTCAAAGCATCGGTTCCGCGTATCGACGAATCGGAGGGCGAATCGGAGCCGAGCGTGATCGCCGGCGGCCGCCTCGACGAGCCTGCCGCCATCGCCGGGACGGCCGAGAGCCAGGCCGCGGTCGATGCCCAGGCGGCCTCCGTCGCCGGCGCCGTCCTGGATCCGGATCGAATGGTCCGGCGGGCCTATTCGATCGCCTCGGAGAGCCGCGCCGGCGAGTTCGTCGAGTTCTACCTGACCCTCGTGCTGAGCGGCGAGCTGACCCCGCGGCTCTTCACCCTCAAGGTCCGGGATCGGGTCTACATCGGCCCGAAGGCGGTGGGGGTCTTCACCCTCGACAAGGTCGCGCAGGGCAAGCACGTGCTGATGATCGGGACGGGCACGGGATTGGCGCCCTACATGTCGATGCTGCGCAGCGAGCTCGTTTGCAACGGGCCGCGCCAGTTCGTCGTCGTCCACGGGGCGCGCTTCTCGTGGGACCTCGGCTATCGCACCGAGCTGATCGGCCTGGCCCGCCATTGCGGCAACTTCCACTACATCCCGGTCATCACGCGCCCGGCCGAGGACGTCACCTGGCGCGGCCGGAGCGGCTATCTCCAGAACGTCATCGCCTCGGACGCGGTGGAGCAGGAGACGGGCCTGGCGCTCACGCCCGACAACTTCGACATCTTCCTGTGCGGCAACCCGGGCATGATCGAGACGGTCATCGGCTGGGCGGAGGCGCGAGGCTTCGTCCGCGACAAGGGCCACGACATCGGCACGCTCCACACCGAGGAGTACTGGTAAGGGGCAGAGCCGCGCCGCCCTGGCGGCGCTCGGACCGGAGCAAGGAGAGAGCCATGGCCGGTGCACCCAACTACAAGGCCGAGCTTGTCGGCGTCTTCGGGCATCCGGTGGCGGAGAACCCGACGGTCGTCATGCACGAGGCCGCCTTCGCCGAATTGGGCCTCAACTGGCGCTACCTGACGATCGAGGTCATGCCCGAGGACCTCGAGGCCGCGATGAGGGGCATGCGCGCCTTCAACATGCGCGGCATCAACCTGACCATCCCGCACAAGGTCGCGGTGCTGCGATACCTGGACGAGGTCAAGCCCGACGCGGCCCTTATGGGCGCCGTGAACACCGTCGTTCGAGTGGGGGACCGGCTGGTGGGCGAGAACACGGACGGGAAGGGCTTCATGACGGCGCTTACCCAGGACGCGAAGGTCGATCCGCGGGGTAAGAGCGTGGTCGTCCTGGGCGCCGGCGGCGCGGCACGAGCGGCCACCGTGGAGCTCGCCCTGGCCGGCGCCAAACGGATAACCGTCGTCAATCGTTCGCCGGAACGCGGCCGCGAGCTCGCGGATCTGCTGAGCTCCAGGACGCCGGCGTCCGCTTCCTTCGTGCAGTGGGGCGCCGCCTATGCCGTTCCGGCCGGCACGGACATCCTGGTCAACGCCACTTCGATCGGTCTCTTCCCCAACGTCACCGACAAGCCCGATATCGCCTACGGGTCGATAGCTCCCGGCATGGTCGTGTGCGACGTCATCCACACGCCCATGACGCCGTTCCTCGCGGAGGCGCAGTCGCGCGGGGCCCAGATCGTCGACGGCCTGGGCATGCTGGTCTACCAGGGCGTGATCGGCTTCAAGCTCTGGACGGGCCTGGACGCGCCGGTCGAAGTGATGCACCGGGCGCTGGCGGAAGCCTTCGGGCTTGCCTGACCACGCCGTCGAGCCGGCGGTCGAGCCCCGTCGGGGCCCGCCGGTGGCGGCCGTGATCGAAGCGTCTGCCCGAGGCCCGCGAGGCGGGGTTTGACATCGACTCGGCTCTGCCCGTAGACTCCGCGCCACATCGGGAATACGGGCGATGATCGGGACGAGTACCTCGTGGTGCCGGCAGAGAGACCCAGCGGTTGGTGGAAGCTGGGGCGGCGACAGGAGCGAATGGCCCCGTGAGCCTCCGGACCAAACCGCGAGCTTCCAGGGCTCGCCAGTAGGCTCCGG